>JAZKFM010000450.1:0-2423 GCA_040386415.1 Pseudomonadota bacterium | reverse complement strand
TCAAGGCTCCGGCCCTGCAGCAGCAGTTCTTCACCTACACCTCCACCAACAACGTGCTGGTGGGGACCACCTTCCAGCTCATCGAGGTGGGCACCTTCCCGGTGTCCAGCCCCGTGGCCCGCGCCCTCGGCGCCAAGCCGCTGGAGCCTGAAACCTCGGTCAACTACTCGCTGGGCATGGTCTATCGCGCCGGCGCCTTCGAGTTGACGGTCGACGCCTACCAGATCGACCTGGAGAACCGCATCGTCCTGTCGGAGAACCTGCCCAACACCAACACGCCCGCAGCGACCTCGGCGGCGATCACCGCTCTCTTGGCTCCCTTCGGCGTCAGCGCGGCGCGCTTCTTCATCAACGGCGTGGACACCACCACCAAGGGCGTCGACGTGGTGGCCCGCTACCGTATGGACCTGGGCGACAGCCGCCTGGACCTGACGGCGGCGGCGAACTTCAACGCCACCGAAGTCACCAAGACCCCGGCCCTGCCGACCCTGTCGGCCCTGCCGCAGCCGGCCTTCCTCTTCGACCGGGCCAACCGCCTGACCTACGAAGAGGGCACGCCGGAACGCAAGCTGGTGTTCGGCGCCGACTGGACCCGCAACAACCTGGCCATCAGCACCAAGGTCACCGACTATGACGGTGTCCTGTCGCCCAGCAACAATCCGGCGTTCGATATCGGGACGGGTCGGGCGACCCTGGTGGATCTGGAGGGGCGCTACACCTTCCCGATGGGGGTGACCCTGGCGCTGGGCGCCAACAACATCCTGGATGAGTACCCCCGCGCGACCCCCACCAGCATCAGCGGTGCGACGGGATCGATCGGCTTCCCGGGCTATTCGCCCTTCGGCTTCAACGGCCGCTTCGTCTATGGCCGCCTGAGCTACAAGTGGTAGCTCTCAGCCTGAGCTAAGCGATCGCAACGGCGCGGCGTGTAAAACGCCGCGCCGTTCTTCGTTCAGACGGCGAAGTAACGATGGACACCGGTGTCATCGCGAGCGGGGCCTGGATGCGCAGGGCTCAGGTCTCCTGAAACGCAACGCCGTGTAATAGCGAAATTGTCATATTTATAATCCTCAAGCCGGCTGCATTTTCCGGCTTACCTCGCGTAACATCCGGCTTAACAACAGATTTCGGCGCCACCTTTGCTTGGGCGCTCTCGCCATTTAGAATTTGGTTCATTAGGGATCGGACCCATATTGAGGCGCTGCAGCGTCTGGGGCCGGCTGGGAGTTTTAGCTTTGACCGCCACCACGTCTATTCCGGGGCTTTTCCCCGCACCGACCAAACACGCCAAACTCATCGCCTGGGTGGAGCAGACGGCCGCTCTGACCCAGCCCGACCGGGTCTACTGGTGCGACGGGTCGGAGGCGGAATGGACGGCCCTGACCTCCGAACTCGTGGCCGGCGGCACGCTGAAGCCCCTCAACCCCGCCAAGCGCCCGAACTCCTTCTTCGCCGCCTCCGACCCCCGTGACGTCGCCCGGGTCGAGAGCCGCACCTTCATCTGCTCGGAGAAGGAGGAAGACGCCGGCCCCACCAACAATTGGCTCGACCCCACCGAGATGAAGGCCGACCTGCAGGACCTGTTCAAGGGCTGCATGAAGGGCCGCACCATGTACGTGGTGCCGTTCAGCATGGGGCCGCTGGGCTCCAAAATCAGCCAGCTCGGCGTCGAGATCACCGACAGCGCCTATGTGGCCATCTCCATGCGGGTCATGACCCGCATGGGCGCCGGCGCCCTGAAGGAGATCGGCGACGACGGCTTCTTCGTCCCGGCCCTGCACTCGGTGGGCATGCCCCTGGCCGAAGGCCAGAAGGACGTCGCCTGGCCCTGCAACGAGATCAAGTACATCGTCCACTTCCCCGAGAGCCGGGAGATTTGGTCCTACGGCTCGGGCTACGGCGGTAATGCGCTGCTGGGCAAGAAGTGCTTCGCCCTGCGCATCGCCTCGGTCATGGCCCGCGACGAGGGGTGGTTTGCCGAGCACATGCTGATCCTCAAGCTGACCTCTCCCGAGGGCTCGGTACGCTATATCGCCGCGGCCTTCCCCAGCGCCTGTGGCAAGACCAACATGGCCATGCTGCAGCCCACCCTGGCGGGCTGGAAGGCCGAGACCATCGGCGACGACATCTGCTGGATGCGCTTCGGCGACGACGGCCGCCTCTATGCGATCAATCCGGAAGCCGGCTTCTTCGGCGTGGCGCCCGGCACCGGGATCGAGACCAACAAGAACGCCGTGGACTCCCTGCATTCCAACAGCGTCTTCACCAATGTGGCGCTCACCGCCGACGGCGACGTCTGGTGGGAGGGCCTGACCGAGACCCCGCCGGAAGGTCTCACCGACTGGAAGGGCCGCCCCTGGTCGCCCGAGAGCGGCGAGCCCGCCGCCCACCCCACCGCCCGCTTCACGGTGCCCGCGTCCCAG
>JAZKFM010000449.1:1060-5244 GCA_040386415.1 Pseudomonadota bacterium | reverse complement strand
CCACCCGCGTCGCTGTGGTGGCGGCGGGCTATGCCGACGGCCTGGTGCGCGCCGCCAAGCAGACGGGCCAGGCCTGGTTCGCCGGCGCCCTGCGGCCCTTCCTGATCGTCACCATGGATCTCATCCTGATCGACATCGGCGACGCCCCGGCCAGCCCTGGCGAAATGGTCGAACTCATGGGCCCCAACGCCCACATCGACGACCTCGCCGCCGCCGCCGGCACCGTGGCCCACGAATGCCTGGTCCGCCTCAGCCCCCGGGCGGAGCGGGTCTATCTGGGTGAGGTCTGAGACCTCTACCGCTTCGCCAGCGCCTCCAGCCGGCCCAAGTCCACCCCAGAAACCGCCGCCTTCAGGTCGGCCATGGGGACCGCGTCGCCCTCGGCCTGGACCATGAACCGCTCGGCCACCAGCAGGCCGTAGCTGCCGTGTTTCGACGAGTTGTCGAAGGACTCCGTGCTCATCCGCCCCTCCGGCGTCTGGTCGATCCGGTCATAGCGGCGACCGCTCTCGGTGGAGGACTGGACGTTGAAAGCCGTGGCGACCCCGGCCAGGGCTCCGGCTTCCCCCAGGTCGGTGATGGTCAGGGTGTAGGTTCCGTCGCCCTTGGCGTAGCTGGCCTCGGCCGAGGCGCCCGAAGCGCCGCTCGCGCCGACGCTGCCGGCCCGGATCGCGGTGCGCGGATAGCCCGCCGCCGTGGCCGGCAGCAGCGCCTTCAGCACCTCCGGGTCCGTGGGCGTGATGTCGCGCGCCCGCTCGGCGGCCGCCGCGATCTGGTCCCCGGCCGCCTCCAGCTTGGCGATGTCGACAGACCGCCCGCCCGACGCCGGGACCGTGGTGACCGCCGACCCGGCGCCGGCGTCCTCGCCCATCCGCCGGATGGGCTGGAGAACCGCCGTGACCACCAGGCTGATGAGGATCGTCGCCACCACCGCCAGCACGACATAGGCCGCGGTCTTGCCCCGCGCCGGCTTCATCAGCTTGGGCAGGCCCAGAAACAGCAGGTACAGGCTGTAGATCCCCGCAAGAAAGGCCAGGAGCGCGAAGGGTGGGAAGACGAAGGCGACCCCCGCCAGCCAGCCCGTCGTTCCCGAATAGGCGGCCACCTTCAGGGCCTGGACCTGGTTCCGCTTGGCCCCGAAGGGCGGCGCGAAGGCGTTGATCACCACCGCCAGCATCATGACGCCCAGCAGGGTGGTGAGATAGGCCGCCACGCCGGCGCCCAGGGCGTGCAGCACCGGCGGACGGAACGACACCCCGTCCTTGGGATTGCCCAACACCATCGCGCCGATGAACCCGGCGACCGGCCCGATGGCGGCCAGCGGCATGACATAGGTGAGGTAGAGGCCCGCCAGGGTGGCCGGCTCCTGCTCGATCTCGTCCCAGGTGGCCCCCGGCGCGGTGAGGATCGCCCGCACCCGCGTGATCAGGCGCTTTCCCGGCGATAGCGGCTCCACGGCGCTCATGCCCAGCTCCCGGCCTTCAACATCCTGCGCCCGCCCCCATATGAGCAGGCCCAACGCCCCCCACCAGCGCCCGTTCCGCCGCCGCGTGAAGGGCGTTTCGGAGTAGTCTCGGGCTCGACCCCGAATCAGGAGACCCCATGGCCCGCGACGGCGCAGTCTATGTCTGCCAGACCTGCGGCGCGACGCAGACCAAGTGGGCGGGCCAATGCCCCGCCTGCCTGGCCTGGAACTCCCTCGTGGAGGAGGTGCAGAGCCGCCCGCCCGGCGCGCTTGCCCCCACCCGCAGCAGCGCGCGCGGCAAGGGCCTGCCCTTCCAGGGCCTTGAGGAACACACGCCCGCCCCGCCCCGCATCCAGACCGGCGTCGCCGAGTTCGACCGGGTCTGCGGCGGCGGCGTCGTGCCGGGCTCCGCCATCCTGCTGGGCGGCGACCCCGGCGTCGGCAAGTCCACCCTGCTGCTGCAGGTGGCCGCCTTCGCGGCCCGGCGCGGCGCCAAGTGCGCCTACATCTCCGGCGAGGAGGCCGTGGAGCAGGTCCGCAGCCGCGCCCAGCGCATGGGCCTGGCCGACGCCCCGGTGCGCCTGGCCGCCGAGACCTCCCTGCGCGAGATCGTCGAGGGGCTGAAGCGCGAGAAGTTCGACCTGGTGGTCATCGACTCCATCCAGACCATGTGGAGCGACGCCCACGAGGCGGGGCCGGGCTCCGTCACCCAGGTCCGCGCCGCCACCGGCGAGCTGGTGCGCCTGGCCAAGAAGCAGGGCGTCGCCATCATCCTGGTGGGCCACGTCACCAAGGAGGGGACCATCGCCGGTCCCCGGGTCATCGAGCACATGGTCGACGCCGTCCTGGCCTTCGAGGGCGAGCGCGGCTACCCGTTCCGCATCCTGCGCGGGGTCAAGAACCGCTTCGGCGCCACCGATGAGATCGGCGTCTTCGAGATGGGCGACGGCGGCCTGGCGGAGGTCAAGAACCCCTCGGCCCTGTTCCTCGACACCTCCGGCGAACGCGCCGCCGGCGCCGCGGTCTTCGCCGGCATCGAGGGGTCGCGCCCGGTGCTGGTGGAGTTCCAGGCCCTGGTGGCCCCCTCGGCCTATGGCACGCCGCGGCGCGCCGTCGTGGGCTGGGACACCGGGCGCCTGGCCATGGTGCTGGCGGTGCTGGAGGCCCGCTGCGGCCTCGGCCTCGGCAACCGCGACGTCTACCTCAACGTGGCCGGCGGCCTGCGGATCAGCGAACCGGCGGCCGATCTCGCGGCCGCGGCGGCCCTGGCCTCCTCGGCCCTCGATGTCGCCCTGCCCCAGGACTGCGTGGTGTTCGGCGAGGTCAGCCTGTCGGGGGACGTGCGCCATGTCAGCCGCATGGATTCACGTCTGAAAGAAGCCGCAAAGCTTGGTTTTAAAAGGGCTTTCGGGCCAGCCGAGGTCGATGGCGGCCCCCTGAAGATGACCGGCGTCGCCCGCCTGGGTGACGCCATCCGCCGGATCGGCGACGGCGATTGGGATTAGACGGTTTGCCCTGGTTCGACATCGTGGTGCTCTCCATCCTCCTGACCTCGGCCGGGGTGGGGTTCTATCAGGGCGCCGCCCGCGAGATGGTCGCCGTCCTCTCGTTCCTGATCGCCGCCGTGGTCGCGGTCATGGCCCTGAAGTTCACCGGCCCGATGGGCCGCGCCATGGTCGATCCGGACTGGGCCGGCACCGCCGGCGCGGTCCTGGCCACCTTCATCCTGGTCTACGGCGTCCTGCGACTTACGGGCGCAGGCCTTGCGCGGCGCATCCAGGAAACTCAGATCCTGGGCCTGTTGGACCGCACGGTCGGCCTGGGCTTTGGCCTGATCCGCGCCTTCGTGGTTCTCGGGGCCTTCAACCTGGCCTTCAACGCCGCGACCCCTGTGGAATTGAGGCCCGCCTGGATGACCGGCGCGGTCTTCTATCCCATGACCACGGCGGCGGGTCAGGTCCTCAAGGCCTTCGCGCCGCGGGGTCTGGACATGGCCAACAAGCTGAAGCCGGCGGTTTCCGACGCGGTGCGTGAAGGTTCTGCGAACGCTCCGCGTGACTCTGACGACGGTCGCGGCTATGACGCCCGCGATCGCGGCAGTATCGATGATCTAGTGGAGAAATCCCGATGACCCAGTCACTGGATCGATGGCGACAGGCTCCCCGCGATCCCGATGACGATACGCCCCGCCTGGAGTGCGGCGTGTTCGGGGTCTTCGACACCGACGGCGCCTCGGCCATCACGGCCCTGGGCCTCCACGCCCTCCAGCATCGCGGCCAGGAAGCCTGCGGCATCGCCAGCTTCGACGGCCAGGGGTTCCACACCGAACGCCATATGGGCCACGTGGGCGACGCCTTCGCCGGCGGCGACCTCATGGACCGCCTGCCCGGCCAGACCGCCATTGGGCATACCCGCTACTCCACCGCAGGCGGATCCTTCATCCGAAATGTCCAGCCGATGTTCGCCGACCTCGAGGCCGGTGGCCTGGCCATCGCCCACAACGGCAACCTCACCAACTTCCTGACCCTGCGCCAGCAGCTGGTAGCCGAGGGCGCCATCTTCCAGTCCACTTCGGACTCCGAGGTCATCCTTCATCTCATCGCCCGCTCACGTCGCGCCCGGCTGGTGGACAAGTTCATCGACGCCCTCTCGGTCATCGAGGGCGGCTACGCCCTGGTGGCCCTGTCCAACAAGAAGCTGATCGGGGTCCGCGACCCGC
>JAZKFM010000449.1:0-1050 GCA_040386415.1 Pseudomonadota bacterium | reverse complement strand
CACGGCCTGCTGGCCTTCAACGACCCGCTGGGCATCCGGCCCCTGGTGCTGGGCGACCTGGACGGCAAGGCCGTGCTGGCGTCCGAGACCTGCGCCCTCGACATGATCGGCGCCAGCTTCGTCCGCGACATCGAGCACGGCGAGATGGTGATCATCGATCACGACGGCATCGAGTCCATCCGCCCCTTCCCGGCGGCCAAGGCCCGTCCCTGCATCTTCGAATATGTCTATTTCGCCCGCCCCGACTCCGTGGTGAACGGCCGCTCGGTCTATGAGGTGCGCAAGCGCATGGGCCGCAAGCTGGCCATGGAGAGCCACGTCCCCGTCGACGTGATCGTCCCCGTTCCCGACTCCGGCGTCCCCGCGGCCCTCGGCTACGCCCAGGAAACCGGTGTCCCCTTCGAGATGGGCATCATCCGCAACCACTATGTCGGCCGCACCTTCATCCAGCCGACCCAGGGCGCGCGCGAAATGGGCGTGCGCATGAAGCTCTCCCCCAACCGCTCGGTCCTGGCCGGCAAGCGGGTGATGCTGATCGACGACTCCATCGTGCGCGGCACCAATTCGGTGCGCGTGGTGCGGATGGTGCGCGAGGCCGGCGCCGCGGAGGTGCACCTGCGCTCGGCCTCCCCGCCCATCATGTGGCCCGACTACTACGGCATCGACATGCCCGACCGCGAGCACCTGCTGGCGGCCAACAAGTCGGTCGCCGAGATCGCCAAGATCCTCGAGGTCGACTCCATGGGCTATCTCTCGGTCGAGGGGCTCTATGCGGCCATGAACGCCGCCCCGCGCGACCCGGTGAACCCGCAGTTCACCGACCACTACTTCACCGGCGACTATCCGACGCGTCTGCTGGATCGCGAGATCGCCGAAGGCCGCAACGACGGCGCCGACCGCCAGCTCTCGTTCCTGGTCGACGCGTGATCTCACCTAGGCCGCGGGGACGGTCGCGCGCGGCGCGTTCGTCTCCTCTCCCCTTTCAAGGCAGCGGCTTTGCATATGCGCCAGCCTCAAGATGCTCCCCCTCTGGGGGAGCTGGCCCGAAGG
>JAZKFM010000448.1:0-16857 GCA_040386415.1 Pseudomonadota bacterium | reverse complement strand
CCCGCAAGGGGAGAAGGACCGCGGGGGGGCGGCCTTAGACATCGAAGTCGAGGCCCACGTCGCCGTAGAACTCGCGCTTGTCGGCCCAGCGTTCGTCGACCTTCACCGTCAGGAACAGGTGAACGGTCTTGTCCAGCAGGGTGGTGAGTTCCTCGCGGGACTTCTGGCCGATCCACTTCAGGGTCTGGCCATTGGCGCCCAGCACGATGGGTCGCTGGCTGTCGCGCTCGACATAGATGGTCTGTTCAATGCGCAGAGAGCCGTCCTTGCGCTCCTCGAAGGACGTGGTCTCCACGGCCGCCGCATAGGGCAGCTCCTCATGAACGCGGAGATAGATCTTCTCGCGCGTGATCTCTGCGGCCAGAAGGCGAACCGGGAGGTCTGCGGTCTGGTCGGCGGGATAGAGCCAGGGGCCCTCGGGCATCAGTTCGACGAGGCGCTTGGTGAGGTCCTCGACCCCGGCGCCGGTGGCGGCCGAAATCATGAAGACCTCGGTATAGACGCCTGTTTCGAAAAGCCTTTGCGAGATGGCCAGCAGGTTCTCGCGCTTGACGCCGTCGATCTTGTTCAGCGCCAGGATCACCTGCTTGCCGGCGGCCTGCAGGCCCTCGACGATGGTGTCGCCGTCGGCCATGCCGCGCCGGTCCGCGGCCTTGCCCTTACCCTCATTGACCGCAATCTCAGCGGCGGCGTCCACCAGGTGCACCACGGCGTCGGCGTCCTCGGTTCCGCCCCAGGCCGACCGCACCATGGCGCGGTCCAGCCGGCGGCGCGGGGTGAAGATGCCGGGCGTGTCCACCAGGATGATCTGGGTCTCGCCCTCCATGGCCACCCCGCGCACCGGGAAGCGGGTGGTCTGCACCTTCTGGGTCACGATGGAGACCTTGGCCCCCACCATGCGGTTGGTGAGGGTGGACTTGCCGGCGTTGGGCGCGCCGATCACGGCGACAAAACCTGCGCGGGTCATTGGGAGGTCTCGAGTTTCGACAGCATTATGTTGGCGACGGCTTTCTGGGCTTCCAGCTTCGATCGGCCCTGCGCCTGTTCCGGCGACTGGCCCTCGATCGAGACTTCGATGGTGAACACCGGCTCGTGGGCAGGCCCCGACTGGGCCACCACATCATAGCGCGGAACAGGCAATCCCCGCGCCATAGCCCATTCCTGCAGCAAGGTCTTGGAATCCTTGAAGGCGGCCTCGTCCATGGTCTCGAACTCCGAGACCCAGAACGTCTGGAAGAAGGTCTTGGCCAGGGTCAGGCCGCCCTCGATGTACAGGGCCGCGATCAGCGCCTCGCAGGCGTCCCCCAGGACCTTGTCGTTGTCGCGGGTCCCGGTCTTGGTCTCCCCGTGGCCCACCCGCAGGGCGCCGGGCAGGCCCACCAGCCGGGCGACGCGGGCGCAGGCCTGGTAGGTGATGATCTTGTTCATCAGGCGAGACATCTCGCCCTCCCGGGCCTCGGGGCGCAGCTCCATCAGCCGCTCGGCGGCCATCAGGTTCAGCACCCGGTCGCCGAGGAACTCCAGTCGCTCGTTGTGAGGGGTCTTGGTGGAGCCGCTGCCGACACTGGCGTGAGTCAGGGCCCGCTCGAGAAGTTCGCGGTCCTGGAAAGCGTGGCCTATGCGGGCCTCGAGTTGGGAGACCGCGACTTCGCGCTTGTTCATTTCAGGGTGTGGAAGAACCGGCTGGGCCGGGCGTCCAGGACCCAGGTCCAGGGCTTGAAGAGCGAGGCGCCCTTGTTCCAGGACAGCATGATGATCCGGGCCTTGCCCACCAGGTTCTCGGCAGGGACGTAACCCACGCCGATCTCGGCGGGCACGCGGCTGTCGAGGGAGTTGTCGCGGTTGTCGCCCATGAAGAAGTAGGACCCCTCGGGCACCACGAAGACGCCGGTGTTGTCCACGTCGCCGTCGGGGCCGAAGTCATAGGTGATGTAGCTCTTCCCGTTGGGCAGGGTCTCTTCGTAGCGTTCGACGTTGCGGGTGAAGCCGTAGCCGGAGTCCACCATCACCGGCGGCAGGGGTTTGCGCGGCACGGCCTTGTCGTTGATGAACAGCACGCCGCCCTTCATCTGGATCCGGTCGCCGGGCAGGCCCACGAGGCGCTTGATGTAGTCGATGTGGCCGTCACGGGGCAGTTTGAAGACGATGATGTCGCCGCGGTCGGGCTTGCGATCCATGATCCGTCCCTTGAACAGCGGCGGGCTGAAGGGGATCGAGTTCTTGGAATAGCCGTAGGAGTATTTCGACACGATGATGTAGTCGCCCTCCAGGAGGGTCGGATCCATCGAGGCCGAGGGAATGGTGAAAGGCTGGAAGAACAGAACCCGCAGGAACAGCGCGATCAGCAGGGCGTAGACGACCGTCTTCACGATCTCCACGACCTCGTTCAGGGCCCCAGACTTTTCGGAGCTGTCCGCGCTGTGCACGTCTTCAGTCATAGATGGGGTTCCGAATATCCGGCGGGCCGAGGCCTGTAGCTAACCGCTGCATAGCCCAGCGGCAAGAGTCGCGCCCGTGAACTCTTTGTCCAGGCGAATGGGTCGCAGAGATCGCGGGTGTCACTCCAGACGCAGGGACCGACCCCGAACCGATGGTCCGGCGACCAACCGCCCCGCGGCGGGGTCCCAGCGGTAGGGGGTCTCCATGCAGGCCTGCTGGTCGAAGCCGCCGCAGTCCCCGGCCGCCGTGACGCCGATGAAGGTGGCGGGCGTGCTAGCCACGTCGACGGCGTAGACCGGCCCGTCCAGGGCCAGGATTACGGCGTCGCCGCTGACGATGCGCAGGCCGATGCAGGGGAGCGGCGTCGGCTCCTCGCCCGGCTCGCGCTTGATGCAGCCGCTGTATTCAGACCCCACAATCCAGTCCGGCTCCCCGTCGCCGGTGAGGTCGGGCGACCGCGACACCAGAGCGCCCTCGTACTTGCCGCCCAGACGCTCGCAGGCGGCGGTCAGTTCCGAAAGCGCGGCGTCGACGGCGCGCGGAGAGTCGATGTCTGCGATAGGCAGTGTCTGGAAAAGCGGTCCGGCCAGCCGGCCGTCACCGTGCATGTTGGGCTGCTCCAGGAAGCGGCTCGCCCCCTCATCCCACCGGAAGCTGCGGCGACACTCGTTCACGCCCGAAAGACCGCAATTGGTCCCGTGGATCTCGATGTCGAGTCGCCCGCCGCGTAGCTTGAACTCCCGGGTCTGTTCCTCGAAGGCCAGGACGTGACCGCCGCCCTGCCGGCTGACGAAGAGCTTCTGGGTGCAGCCGCCGGTGCCGCACCAGGCCATGCCCTGCCGCTCATAGTCGACATGCCAGTCCGGCACGCCGTCATGGGAGATGTCCACCGGGGCGAACAGCCGCCCCGCCGGGCGCACGGGCGGCATGTCGTCCTTGATGTCTTCCTGCACGCCGGCCACCAAGCTGGGCGGCGGGGCGGTGGCGCAGCCGGCCAACACCAAGAGGGCCGCAGCCCAGAGCGCCTTCATCGGGCGGACTTCCCTTCGTGGTGGGCGACCACTGCGCGGGCCACGGCGGCCATCAGGTCCTGGCGCTCGGAGACCGGACGGCGGGTCTGGGCGATCATCACGGCGACGGCGTAGCTGCGGCCGTCCGGGGCGGTCATGATCCCCACGTCGTTGAAACCGGTGGCCACGGCGCCCCAGACCTGGCCGGTGCCGGTCTTGTGGGCCAGGGTCCAGCCGGGACGCAGGCCCGCCGGCAGACGGCTTGGCCCCGTCGCCGTCTCCCCCATGATCTTCAGCAGCAGGTCGGTGGAGGCCGGCGATAGCAGCTCACCGCGCTTAAGGCGCGCCAGGCCGCCCACGATGCCGACCGGGGTGGCGGCGTCGTAGGGATCGGCGAGATAGGCGTCCAGGTTCACCGCGCGGGCCTCTGGTGAGAGGGTTTCGCGCTCGTCCCAGAAGGTGCGCGAGAAGGAGTATTCCGGCTTCCAGTCCAGACCGGCGATCTGGGTCTGCATCACCTTCTCCGGCGGGCTGGCCCAGACGCCCTTGAGCCTGTGCCGGTCCAGGATCGCCTGGACCGCAGCCTGCCCGCCGACATGGCCCACGAGGACGTCATTGGCGGCGTTGTCGCTCTGGGCGATGGCGCCGCGGATCAGCTCCAGCACGCTGACCGGATAGCCGTTTTCGCCGACATGCTTGCGCAGGGGCTGGTGGAAGATGCTGAGGTCGTCCTTGCGGACCACCAGGGTGTCGCCGAGCTCCGCCTGGCCTTTGTCCACCGCGTCGAGGGCGGCGAGCGCCACCCACAGCTTGGAGACGCTCTGCTGCGGATACTTGTTGTCGCCGTCGAAGGCGACGGTCCAGCCCTCGTCGACATCGCGGACGGCGATGCCGACCCGACCGTCGAAGCCGCGGCCCAGGGACTTGATGCGCGCGGAGAGTTCGGGGGCCTCCTGGGCCGCCACGGCCTGCTGAATCGAGCGGCCTTCCGGCGGCCGCTCTGCAGGGGACGGCGCCAGGGTCAGGACCGCGCCCAGCAACAGGGCCACCAGGCCAAACCACCAGCGCTGACCGTGAGCGACCCGACGCCGCGATGCTCTGGAGGGGCCCGTCATGCCTGCCAGCCTAGCACAATCGGCAGCCGCCTCACCTGCCCTCGCGCGCCGATTGCGCAGGTCGCGGCGAACCCTAGAGGGGCACGGCCTCGATGATCACGAAGGCCTGGGCGTAGGGGTGGTCGTCGGTAAGAGAGAGATGGATCACCGGCTTGTGGCCGGGCGGGACCATCTTTTCCAGGCGCGCCAGGGCGCCGTTGGTGAGCGCCATGGTGGGCTGGCCCGAGCGCATGTTGACGACGCCCATGTCGCGCCAGAAGACCCCGGCCCTCATGCCGGTGCCGAGCGCCTTGGCGCAGGCCTCCTTGGCGGCGAACCGCTTGGCGTAGCTCGAAGCCTTGTCGGGCTTGCGCTCCGACCGCGTGCGCTCGATCTCGGTGAAGATGCGGTGCGTGAAGCGCTCACCGAACCGATCGAGGCTGCCCTGGATCCGGCGGATGTCCGACAGGTCCGAGCCGATGCCGAGGATCATGCCGCGCGCTCGGCCCGCGCCTCGTCCATCAGGGCGCGCATGCGCTGGATCGCCGGGGTCAGGCCCACGAAGATCGCCTCACCGATCAGGAAGTGGCCGATGTTCAGCTCCATCAGCTCGGGGATGGAGGCGATGGGCTTGGCCGTCTCGTAGTCCATGCCGTGGCCAGCGTGGACCTCCAGCCCGATGCGGTGCGCCTCGGCCGCCGTGGCGCGGAGCTTCTCCAGCAGGCGCGGGGCGTCCGGCGAGCGGTCGCGGACGGCGTCGCAATAGGGGCCGGTGGTGAGCTCCACCACCTGGGCGCCCACCGACTTGGAGGCGGCCACCTGCTCGAGATCGGCGTCGACGAAGCAGGAGACACGGATGCCGGCCTCGACGAAGCGGCGCACGGTGGGGGCGATGGCGTTGTGGCCCTTGACCACGTCGAGGCCGCCCTCGGTGGTGACCTCCTCCCGGCGCTCGGGCACCAGGCAGGCGGCGTGCGGGACGTGGGCCAGGCAGATGGCCTCCATCTCGGCGGTCACCGCCATCTCGAAGTTCAGCGGGATGCCGCGCCGCCGGGTGATGATGGCCAGGGCCTCCATGTCGGCGTCGGAGATGTGGCGGCGGTCCTCCCGCAGGTGGGCGGTGATGCCGTCGGCGCCGGCGGCCATGGCCATCTCTGCGGCCCGAACCGGATCGGGATAGGTGGCGCCCCGGGCGTTCCGGATCGTCGCCACGTGGTCGATGTTCACTCCCAGGCGCAGGCGGGTCATCCGTGCAGTCTCCGGCTACCCGGGTCTTCCACCGGGATGGCCGCCAGTTCGGGCGGCAGTTGGTCGGCGGGATAGGCCGGGACGTTGAGGCGGGCCAGGGCCACGAAGGGCGCGCCGGGATCGGCCTTGCCGCCCGAGCGGTCGACGATGGCGGCGGCCACCACGACATTGCCGCCGGCCGCCTTGATGGCCTCGACGCATTCGCGCGACGACAGGCCGGTGGAGACGATGTCCTCCACCATGGCGATCCGCGCCCCCGGCGGGATGGAGAAGGCCCGGCGCAGCTTGAAGGCGCCCCCTTCCCGCTCCACGTACATGGACGGCACCCCCAGGGCGCGGGCGGTCTCGTAGCCCGGAATAATGCCACCTACCGCCGGGGAAATGCACAGGTCGACCGGGCCGACCTCCTCGAGGATCTTGGCCGCCAGCGCCTTGCACAACCGCTCGGTGCGGTCAGGATACTGGAAGACCAGGTTCTTCTGCAGGAAAGTGCCGGAATGCAGGCCGCTGGAGAGCACGAAGTGCCCCTCGCGCAGGGCGCCCGACGCGCGGAATTCGTCCAGGACCTGTTCGGTGTTCATGATTGCGTCTCCTTGACGCGGCATAGCGAAGCCACGTCAGGCTGTCATCCGGGATGGTGGAGGAAGAGTCGATATCCATGCTGAGCCGCGACATTCGTTTGACGACGCCCCGGCTTGTGTTGCGTCCCACCGAACCCGGTGACGCCGCGCGCATGGCCCAGATCCAGTCCAACTGGAACGTCACCCGCATGCTGCGCCTGGCCCCGTGGCCGGCCACCGAAGCGGCCATGTCGGAGTGGGCCGATCTGCACGTCAAGGAGTGGGCCGCGGGAACCG
Source organism: Pseudomonadota bacterium (assembly GCA_040386415.1). Taxonomy (GTDB): domain Bacteria; phylum Pseudomonadota; class Alphaproteobacteria; order Caulobacterales; family Caulobacteraceae; genus Phenylobacterium. The sequence continues at coordinate 10,209 of JAZKFM010000448.1, read as the reverse complement.
CCTACCGGTTCGCGGTGCTGCTGGACGGGGTGATGATCGGCACGGCCGATATCGACGACATCGACGGGACCTCGGGCGAGATCGGCTACTGGTTCGATGAGCCCTATTGGGGTCAGGGCTTCGCCCGCGAGGCCGCCGCCGCCCTGATGGACTTCGCGATCCGGACTGTGGGCCTCAAGCGCATCCTCGCCGGCCACAATGCGGAGAACCCGGCCTCCGGAGCGATCCTGAAGCGGCTGGGCTTCCACTTCCAGGCCGAGACCACGAAGTACTCCAAGCCCCAGGACGCCCAGGTCCCCTATCACATGTACGTCTACGAGGCCTGAGGCGCCGGCCGGCGCAGCATGGGCCAGAACATGTTGAGCGCCAGCCCGCCCAGCACCAGGCCGGCCGCCGTCAGCTTCCAGTCCTGCATCGGCTCGCCCAAGAGGGCCGCCGAGGCCGCCATGCCGAACACCGGCACGAAGAAGGCCAGCGGCGAGATGGTGGCGGCCGGATAGCGGGCCAGCAGCCAGCCCCAAGCGGCGTAGCCGAACAGGGTGTTGCCCACCGACTGCCACAGCACCGCGCCCCAGGTGGCCAAGCCCGCGTTCTGGACCCCCAGCAGCATCCGCTCGGGCCCCTCGAACACCAGGGACAGGATCAGAAGAGGCGGGATCGAGAACAGGCTGGCCCAGACGACATAGGCGAGGGAGTTCACACCCGGCGTCGCCCGCTGGACCATGTTGCCGCCGGCCCAGCTGGCCGCCGCGATGAGCACGAGGCCCAGGCCGAGCGGCGTCGTCGAGCCGTCGGTGTGCAGGAGGATGATCCCTAGGCCTGCGGTGGCCAGGACTAGAGCCGCCACCTGGAACCGCTTGACCCGCTCCCGGGTCAGCCACATGGACAGGCCGATGGTGAAGAACACCTGGACCTGGACCACCAGGGAGGCCAGGCCCGGCGAGATGTCATGCTGCATGGCGATGTAGAGCATGCCGAACTGCCCCAGGCCGATCAGCACCCCATAGGCGGCCAGGTTGCGCCACGGAACGTCGGGCTTCCTGAGGAAGAAGACCGCCGGCAGCAGGGCGAAGGTGAAGCGCAGGGTGGCGAACAGCAGCGGCGGCAGGTCGGCCAGCGCCACCTTGATCACCACGAAATTGGTGCCCCACACCGCCACCACCGCCAGCGCCAGCAAGGCGGCGCGCCAGGTCAGGGCGTTGGAGGTCATGGCGGTGTCCTTGGCAGCGGGGCCGTGCGCCGGACTTAGGCGGGTGCGCGCCGGAAAGCTAGCCGGGCGCGCCTGAGCCCGGCGGCAGAAAAACTGCGCGCGCGAGGGATTGAACGCCGCCGCAGGACATGACGAAATCCCCTCATGATCACCGTTCAGGTGGCGGGAGGACGATGCCATGCCGAATCTGCGCGTTAGCCGTACGGCCGGAGCCCTGGGGGCGGAGATCTCCGGGGTCGATCTCTCCAGCGACCTGGATGAGGCCACCATCGCCGAGATCCGCGCGGCCTTCGTCGAGCACCAGGTGATCTTCTTCCGCGACCAGACCCTGTCCCCCGAGCAGCAGCTGGCGTTCGGCCGGCGGTTCGGGCCGCTGAACATCCACCCCTATGTGGCCGGCATGGCGGGGCACCCCGAGGTGATGGAGGTGATCAAGGAGCCGCAGGACAGGGTGAACTTCGGCGGCGGCTGGCACTCCGACATGAGCTTCCTGGAGCACCCCTCCATCGCCTCAATCCTCTATGCGGTGGAGCTGCCCGACTATGGCGGCGACACGCTGTTCGCGAGCCAGGCCGCGGCCTATGAGGCCCTGACCCCGGGGCTGCGGGCGACGCTGGAGACCCTGAACGCTGTCCACTCCGCCGGCCGGGAGTATTCGTCCAGCGGCCACTCGGCCCAGAAACGCTCGTCCATGAACGTCGCCGAGGCCGAGGGGGCGACCGGGGAGTTCATCCACCCCGTGGTGCTTACCCACCCGGAGAGCGGACGCAAGGCGCTCTATGTGAACCCCGCCTTCACGATGAAGATCGACGGCTGGAGCACCCGGGAGTCCAAGCCGCTGCTGGACTTCCTGTTCGAGCATTGCCGGGGCGAGCGCTTCACGACCCGCTTCGTCTGGCGGCCGGGCTCGGTGGCTTTCTGGGACAACCGTTCGGTCTGGCACTACGCCTTGAACGACTATCCAGGCCAGCGCCGCCACATGCGCCGGGTGACGGTGGACGCCGATCCGGCCCTGTACGTCGGCGCCCCGCGGCTGGCGCGCGCCTCGTGAGACTGTTCCAGACCTACGCCTCGCCCTTCCCGACCCGGGTGCGGCTGATGATCTACGCCGATCCCATCGCATCGCGCCTGATCACCGAGACCCGGGAAGACATCGCCCAGGAGCAGGCCTCCACCAGGGCGCAGGCAAGCGCGGCGCGGGCGGCGACCTAGCCCTTCGCCCGCTCCACCGTCTCGACGGCGGGGTTGGCGCGCAGGGCGGCGCCGATGTGGGTGAGGTGGCGGGCGTCCTTCACCTCGACATCGAAGTCGACGTCGAAGAAGTCGGCGTGGCGGCGGTGCATGCGCAGGTTGACGATATTGCCCCCCGCCTCGCCGATCACCGTGCACGCCTGGCCCAGCACGCCCGGCGCATTGCGGATCGTGGCGGTGAGGCGCGACAGGGTGACGGTGTTGCGCTCGGCTTCCGGCGTCCACTGCAGGTCGCGCCAGAGATCCTCCTTGTCCTCGTATTCCGCCAGCTTGGCGCAATCGATGGTGTGGACCGTCAGGCCGCCGCCGTCCGGCTCGATGATGCCGACGATGCGGTCGCCCGGCACCGGGGTGCAGCACTTGCCGAAATGCAGGCTGACACCCTGGGTCAGCCCGCCGCCACGCACGTAGAGGCGGGCGGCCTTGCCCCCCTCGATCCGGCGCACGGCGGTGGCCGCCTCGCGGTCCGAGGCCTTCAGGCCCGGGAAGATCACGTCCAGCACCTGGGTCGGCGAGATGCGGCCCCGGCCGACGATCTCGAACAGGTCGTCCTCGGTGGCGACGGCGAAGCGTTCCAGGGCGGGCTTCAGGGAGACGTCCTTGCGGGCCTTGCCGGCGCGCTCGAAGGTCTGGTCGACCGTGGCGCGGCCCAGGCGGGTGAACTCCTCCTTCTCCGTCTGGCGGATGTGGCGGCGGATGGCCGAGCGGGCCCGGCCGGTGACCGTCAGGGAGCGCCAATCCGGCGGCACCACGGGCTTGGCCCCGCGGATGACTTCGACCACATCCCCGTTCTGAAGAGTCGTGCGTAAGGGCTTGAGTTCACCGTTTATTTTCACGCCGATGCAGGTGTCGCCCACGTCGGTGTGGACGGCGTAGGCGAAGTCGAGCGGCATCGCGCCCCGGGGAAGGCTGACCAGTTTGCCCTTCGGCGTGAAGACGAAGGCCTGGTCGAGATACATCTCAAGCTTGGCGTGCTCCACCAGCTCCTCGACGTCGCCGCCGTGCTCCAGCACCTGGACCAGATGGCGCAGGTTGAGCAGCGGGTCACGACCGCCGGCGTCGGCCTGGGCCTCGGCGTCAAAGCCGTAGGACTTGTCCTTGTAGCGCCAGTGGGCGGCCACGCCCTCCTCCGCCACCCGGTCCATGGCCTCGGTGCGGATCTGCATCTCGATGCGCATTCCCCGCGGCCCGACCACGGTGGAGTGGATCGAGCGGTAGTTGTTGCGCTTGGGCGTGGAGATGAAGTCCTTGAACCGCTCGGGCACGCTGGGCCAGGCGCGGTGGATGACCCCGAGCGCCCGGTAGCAGTCCTCCTCGGAGTCCACGATCACCCGGAAAGCGTAGATGTCGGAGAGCTGGGAGAAGCCGATCGATTTGCGCTGCAGCTTTCGCCAGATCGAATAGGGGTTCTTTTCGCGGCCGAAGACCCGCGCCGACAGACCACCGGCCTCCAGCTTGGCGGCGATTTCCGCCGAGACCACGGCGACGGCGCCGCCCTGCTCGATCCGCAGGGCCTCAAGCCGACGGCCGATGGCGTCGCGGGCCACCGGGTTGAGGTGCTCGAAGGCCAGCTCCTCCAGCTCCGAACAGATGCGATGACAGCCGATGGAGCGGGCGAGCGGGGCGTAGATGTCCAGGGTCTCGCGGGCGATCCGCTCGCGCTTGGCCGGGCTCTTGATGTAGTGCAGCGTCCGCATGTTGTGCAGACGGTCGGCCAGCTTGACCATCAGGACGCGGACGTCCTTGGAGATGGCCAGGATGAACTTGCGCAGGTTCTCGGCCTGCTTGGTGTGCTCGCTGTTGAGCTCCAGCTTGGTGAGCTTGGTGACGCCCTCCACCAGCTCGCTGATCTCGGCCCCGAACAGGTCGGTGATGTCCTGGGCGCTGACCGGGGTGTCCTCGATCACGTCATGCAGCAGGGCCGTGACGATGGTCGCGGTGTCCAGCCGGTAGTCGGTGAGGATGCCCGCCACCTCGATGGGGTGGGCGAAATAGGGGTCGCCGGAGGCGCGCTTCTGCGAGCCATGCATGCGCATGGCGTAGACATAGGCGCGGTTGAGGATCGCCTCGTCGGCGGTCGGGTCGTAGGAGCGGACCTTCTCGATCAGCTCATACTGGCGGAGCATGCGCGGGGGCCGAGTTGGACTCGGCGGCGCAATCTTTTGGTCGGCGGCGGGTTCAGGCGCCGCCGTAAGCGTGAGGGGTTCTGCGCCTTCCGGGCTCAGTACCGCTCCTCCTGACCGCCATCGCGGTCGCTCTGCAGGGCGCGAACCAGTTCCAGCTCGCTCATCTGCATGTGGGTCGGATCGGCCAGCAGGGCGAGGGTTTCGGCCTCTTCCTCGGCTTCCGAGCGCTCGTCGACGCGCTGCAGGGTCCCGATCAGGGTCTCGCGCAGTTCCTCGGCGTCCACCACGTCGTCGGCGATTTCACGCAGGGAGACGACGGGGTTCTTGTCGTTGTCGCGATCGACCAGGATGGCCGAGCCGGCCGAAATGGCGCGGGCCCGGTGGGCCGCCAGCAGCACGAGGCTGAAGCGGTTCGGAACTCGTTCGATGCAATCTTCGACGGTGACGCGGGCCATGGAATCCTCAAGTCGCGAGTAGAACCGAACAAAATAGAGGGTTTGACGCCGTTGTGCAACGCCGCATGGCGGATCAGATCGGCTGGTTTCGCGCCTTTTTCGAGGCGGGGCGGGCATCCAGCCCCACAGTGGCCTCCGCCGCCAGGTCCCGCGCGGTCTTTCCAAGGGTTGGATGGCGCCAATCCGGGGCGATCTCGGCCAGGGGCCCCATGACGAAAAGCCGCTCATGGGCGCGGGGATGGGGCAGGACCAGATCATCCGCGGCGAGAGCGGTCCGGCCGTAGGCGATGAGGTCGAGGTCCAGGGTGCGGGGTGCGTTCTTCTCGCTCCGCACGCGACCAAACTCGGCCTCGATTGAAAAAAGGGTATGCAGAGCTTGCAGCGGGGCCAGCTTCGTCTCGACAAGCGCGACGCCGTTGCGATACTCGTTGGCGGTCGGGTCCGGCCAGGCGGCAGAGCTCCACCAGGACGACCGGGCGAACACAGGCAATCCCGCCTGGGCGAAACGAGCGAGCGCCGCCTCAAGAAGAGCTTCGGACGAACCATAGTCGCCGGCCATATTACCGCCCAGCGCGACGATGACGGCCCCGTCCAGGTCCATGCGCCCCCCGCCCCCTTTTTGGATTTCCGATCCCAATGACATTTTACCCCACGGACAGGCTGGCGCTCTTCATTGACGGTGCGAACCTGTATTCGGCCGCCAAGGGGCTCGGCTTCGATATCGACTATCGCAAGCTGCTGGAAGAGTTCCGCACGCGCGGCGTCCTGGTGCGCGCCTACTACTACACCGCCCTGGTGGAGGATCAGGAGTACTCGCCGATCCGCCCGCTGGTGGACTGGCTGGACTATAACGGCTTCCGCCTGGTGACGAAGCCGGCCCGGGAATACACCGACGCCCAGGGACGCAAGCGCTGGCGCGGCGACATGGATGTCGAGATCGCCGTCGACATGCTGGAAATGGCCGCCCACGCCGACCACCTGGTGCTGTTCTCCGGCGACGGCGATTTCCGCTGCCTGGTGGAGGCGGTTCAGCGCAAGGGCGCCCGCGTCACCGTGGTCTCCACCGTGAAGTCCCAGCCGCCGATGGCCAGCGACGACCTGCGCCGTCAGGCCGACCACTTCATCGACCTGTCCGATCTGGCCGACATCATCGGCCGGCCCTCGCGCCTGCCGCGCTTCATCCAGGAAAGCCGCAGCGGGGCTGACCGCGAGGCGGACGCCGAGGCCTGATGCCCACCACGACCGCCGTGGCCGAGCCGCCACGGGACTGCCCGCTCTGCCCGCGCCTGGTGGCCTATCGGATGGCCAACCGCGCCGAGCATCCCGACTGGTGGAACGGCCCCGCCCCCTCCTTCGGCGATGAGACCGCGCGCCTGCTGGTGGCGGGCCTGGCGCCCGGCCGCACCGGCGCCAACCGCACGGGCCGCCCTTTCACCGGCGATGGCGCCGGGGTGATGCTGTACGAAACCCTGTTGAAGACCGGGTTCGCCAAGGGCGTCTATCAGGCGCGACCCGACGACGGGCTGGAGCTGGCCGACTGCATGATCACCAACGCGGTCCGCTGCGCCCCGCCGCTGAACAAGCCCGAGACGAGCGAAGAGACCACCTGCCGCCCGTTTCTGACCGCGCGGCTGGCCGCCCTGCCCCGCCTGAAGGTGATCATCACCCTGGGCGACGTCTCGCGGCGCAATGTGCTGAAGGCGCTGGGCTTGAAGGCCTCGGCGGGTCCGCCAGGACACGGAACCGAGTTCCAGGCCGGGCCCTATGTGATCCTCAACAGCTACCACTGCTCACGTCTGAACACGAACACCGGGCGGCTGACGGGCGAGATGTTTGAGGCGGTGTTCCGGCGCGCCCGGGAACTGATCGACAGCTAGGCGGGCCGGCTCCAGTAGAGATAGCGCCAGGCCTGGGTGAAGCCGGCGCGGCGATAGAGCGCGCGGGCCTGGGCGTTCTTCTCCTCCACCTGCAGGAAGGCGCGATCGATTCCGCGGGCCAGGGCCTCGCCCGCCAGCCCTGCCAGGACGCGTCCGGCCAGGCCCTCGCCCCGGCGGCTCAAGTCTGTGCGCATGCCATGGAAGCTGGCCCAGCCGTGGCCATAGGATCCGCAGCCGACGGCGACGGTCCTGTCCCCGTCCCGCACCATTCCGAAACGCCCGCCGGGCGCCCGGCTCAGCGCCTTGACCCGATAGGCGCCGTCGACGGGATCAAACCCCTCCCCCAGGAAGACGGCCGCCCAGGCCTCGTCCGGGCGTTCGGCGATCTCGGCGGGGGGACGGTCGGTGACGGCGGCGACGGCGGCGGTCGCCGAGATCTTCACCAGGGTCGGCTGCTCGCAGGCGTAGCCGCGGCGGATCAGCTCGGCGCGAACCGCTTCCAGGCCCGGACCATCGGCGACCCGGAAAGCGGCCTTCAGGCCCCGACCGGCGTAAGCTTCCTCGATGCGGTCGAAGACGGCGCTATCTGCCGGCAGGTCGTGGCGCAGGGGCACGGCGCTGGCGGCGCGGCGGATGGAGCCAGGGTCGATGCCCACCAGCCAGCCCTCGATCTCCAGCACTTCCTCAGGGGCGACGGCGGCCAGGGTCGCTCGCTCGATGGCTTCGACCTGGGCGGCCTCGACCATCAGCCCCGGTCGCGCAGCAGGCGCGCCTTGTCCCGCTGCCAGTCGCGGTCGGCCGTGGCCTGGCGCTTGTCGTGGTTCTGCTTGCCCTTGGCGAGCGCGATCTCGAGCTTGGCGAGGCCCTTCTCGTTCCAATAGAGCTTCATCGGAATGAGGGTGCGGCCCTCCCGCTGCACGGCGCCGATCAGCTTCTCGATCTGCTTCTTGTGCAGCAGCAGCTTCCGGTGGCGGCGGGGCTCGTGGTTGAAGCGATTGGCCTGGCCGTAGGGCGGAATGTCGGCGTTGATCAGCACGATGTCGCGGCCTTCGACCGAGGCGTAGGACTCGGCGATATTGGCGCGGCCCACGCGCAGGGACTTCACCTCGGTGCCGGTCAGCATGATGCCGGCCTCGAAGGTCTCTTCAAGGAAGTAGTCGTACCGCGCGCGCCGGTTCTCGGCGATCAGCTTGCCGGCCATCAGATCAGTCCGGTTTCCCGCAACGCTGCGAGAACCTCTTGGCGGGCGGATTCCGAACAGGCGGTGATCGGCAGGCGGACGTCTTCCTGGCAAAGGCCCAGATGCGCCATGGCGAACTTGGTGGGGGCCGGAGAGGCGTCGGAGAACAGCGACTTGTGCAGTAGCAGCAGGCGGTCCTGCCAGTAGAGGGCTGTCTTCCAGTCCTCGGCCATGGCGGCGTTGTAGAAGGCCGCGCAGAGGTCCGGCGCGACGTTGGAGGTCACCGAGATGCAGCCGTGGCCACCGTGGGCCATGTAGCCGAGAGCCGTGGGGTCATCGCCCGACAGCATCACCCAGTCGGGGCCGCACAGCAGGCGTTGCATGGTTGCCCGGGTCATGTCGCCGGTGGCGTCCTTGACGCCGACGATATTGGGCAGTTTGGAGAGCCGGCCCAGGGTGGCGTCGGCGATGTCGATGCTGGTGCGGCCGGGCACGTTGTAGACCAGGACCGGAAGCTGCACGGCCTCGTTGATCGCCGCGTAGTGGGCGTAGAGGCCCTCCTGGCTCGGACGATTGTAGTAGGGCGTCACCACCAGGGCCGCATGGGCCCCGACCGTCTTGGCGTGGTGAACCAGTTCGATGGCCTCGGCCGTCGAATTGGAGCCCGCGCCGGCGATAATCGGCACACGCCCGGCGGCGGTGGCGACGCAGAGTTCTACAACCCGACGGTGTTCGTCGTGGCTCAGGGTGGCGGTTTCGCCTGTGGTGCCAACGGGCACTAGGCCGTGGACACCGCCCGCGATCTGGCGCTCGACAAGGGCGACAAAGGCCTGCTCATCGATCGCGCCGTCGCGAAACGGCGTCACGAGGGCTGGCATGACGCCCTTGAACATAGGTTCGGACATGGTCTGCAAAAAGCCGTGAAAGCGAGGCCAGATGTTGCGGCCTCAAGATTTGGCCGGACAATATGGCGGGCAGGCCCTAAGCCGCAACCAGACTTGTTCCGTATTTCAATGGATCCGGAGATATTCGTTTTGGCGTCAAAGGCCCGCAAGGCACTCTTCACCGCAGCCGCCGCTGTTCTGCTGACCGGCGTGGCCGAGGCGCAACAGCCGACGCAGGGGCCCGCGCCCTATGAGGGGCCGCCCCCGCCCATTGAGCTGACCCAGACCCAGCCGACCGCCTATCGTCGCGGACTTTCGGACGCCGACGGCGCGGCGCTGCGCAGCGCGCTGGACAGCGCCAAGCGGGGCGACGTGACCGGCGCGCGCACCGCGACTGCGATGATCAACGACCCCATCGCCAAGAAGATCGCCATTTGGGCGATGGCCGACTCTGCCGCGGACTCCCTGAGCTTCTTCGAGGTGGACCAGGCGCGCCGCGACCTGGCCGGCTGGCCGCGCGCGTCGCGCCGCCAGGTGGCGGCCGAGAAGCTGCTGGAGACCGGCGGCCTCAGCCCGCAGCGGGTCATCGACTGGTTCGGCGGCGCGCCCCCCACCACCGCCGAGGGCGCCATGGCCCTGGCCTCGGCCTATCGCGCCACGGGGCGGAACAGGGAGGCGGCTGACCTCATCCGCAAGACCTGGCGCAACGACCTGTTCGAGGCCGACCCGCAGCGTTCAATGCTGGCGCGGTTCGGCGACGTCCTGACCGCCGAAGACCACGTCCGCCGCGCCGACGTCATCCTGTTCGGCAGCCAGGGACCGGCGGCCCGGGACATGATCCCCCTGCTGCCCGCCGACCAGGCGCAACTGGCCCAGGCGCGCATGGCTCTGCGTCAGAACGCCGGTCACGCCAACGCCCTGGTGAACAACCTGCCGGCCAGCGTCTCCAACTCCCCGGGCCTTGCCTTCGAGCGGGCCGCCTATATGCGCCGTCGGGGCATGGACCATGTGGCCCTGGGCCTGGTGCGCAACTTCCCCACCGACATCGCCTTCCCCGAGATGGGCGCGCGCATCTGGGACGAGCGCTACCAGCTGGTGATCACCTCGCTGCGCAACGGCGACTCCCAGGGCGCCTACCTGGCCGCCGCCAACACTGGCCTGACCGAGGGCGCCGACGCCGCCGAGGCGGAGTTCTACGCCGGCTGGATCGCCCTGACCCGTCTCAA
>JAZKFM010000447.1:659-8474 GCA_040386415.1 Pseudomonadota bacterium | reverse complement strand
ATGCGCAGGCAACCCATCATCGCCCCCCGCCGCTGACCGGCCGACAGGATGGTGCGACACATGGAGTCCCAGACATCCATGAAGCTGAGCGGTCCCGAGGCGTCGGCCCCGACACCGCGGACCAGGGCGCCGTTGGGCCGCACAGTGGAGAAGTCCATGCCGACCCCACCGCCTTGCTGCAGGGTGACGGCGGCCTCGCGGACATGCTCGAAGATGGCGCCCAGGTCGTCCGGAATCTCTCCCATGACGAAGCAGTTGAACAGGGTGACCGAGCGCTGCGTGCCGGCGCCGGCCAGGATGCGGCCGGCGGGCAGGAAGCGGCAGTCGGTGAGCGCGTCCATCACCTCGGCGCGGAAGGCTTCACGACGGTCGGGCGCCTCTGGCTCGCTCACCGCGCGGGCGACGCGGGCCCAGGTCTCGGCGAGACTGGCGTCTCCGCCTCCGCCGGCGGGGGCGAAGCGGTACTTGCTGGACCAGATTTCTCCGGCGAAGGGATTGTCGAAGGCCATGGCGCTCTCTCTGCGTGGGAGAACGAGGCTGTCCGATTCCCTGCGGCGTACGGCGCGCGAGATCGGTGTCGCAGGCCGCCAAATCCGCCAGGCCGCCACTTGGCCAAGATCAAGCCGCAGTCTGGCCCGGCTCAAGGCGCGGGGAACGCCGGCGGTCTAGTCTGTCCTCATTGAGGAGGCCGCCATGATCCCGATCCCCACCCCTGGACTTGATCTCTGGGCCCGCGAGTTGACCAAGAGATCCCCCGAGGCCAACGACATCTTCCGTGTCAGGGGGCCACTGACAAAGCTGGAGAAGCTTGAGCGAGATCTAACCGTGGCCACCCGCGGCGCCAAGGTCACCGAGCGCGCGGCCGGCAAGCTGATCGAGCATATACTGGAGCGCTATCACGAAACCCATCGCCGTGAGTTCCCCCAGGCCATCGAGCTGGCGCGCACGGTGGAGCGGGTTCACGCCGGCGACCCCGACTGCCCCCGGGGCCTGGCCGACCACCTGGCGGTCATGGCCGACGACCTAGAGGGCCACCAGCTCAAGGAGGAGAACATCCTCTTCCCCACCATGCTGGCCGGATCGTGCGGGGTCCTCCGATTCCCCATCTCGCGCATGATGGCCGAACACGACGACGTCTATGAGCAGCTCGACCGCCTGGCGGCCCTGACCCGGGACTTCACCCCGCCCGAGGACGCCTGCAAGACCTGGCGCGCGCTTTCCCAGGCCTGCCGCAAGCTGGACCGCGACCTGCGCGAGCACATGCGCCTGGAGAACGACGTCCTCTTCCCCCACTTCCTGTGACCGAAGTCTGGGACGGGAGCGAGGCCCTCAGAGATCGAGGACCTCGACCCCCTCGCCGACCGCCGCCGCGACGTCCCCTGGACGGCGGCGGATCAGCGCGTCCGCCAGGGCCAGGGTCTTCTGGGATGAAGAGTCCTGGTCGGCGAAGGGCGCGACGCCGGCGGGGACATTCCGCGCCCGCACGAAGGTTTCCCTATCGCCGCACGCCTCCAGCCCGCCAGCCAGCCGGGCGCCTCGCCACGCCATGGCCGCCTGGGGATCGCGTCCAGCGAGCCCGGCGATCAGAGGCGCCAGGAGTAGGCGCGCGGTCACCAGGGCCGCGGTGGGATTGCCAGGCAGGCCTACCACCAGCTTGCCGCCGGCCTGCGCCAGCCAGACCGGTTTTCCGGGCTTGATGGCCACCTTGGCGAAGATGCAGTCCAGCCCAAAGGGCGCGAACATCGCCTTGGCGTAGTCCCGCTGACCGACCGACGCGCCGCCGGTGACCACCACCAGGTCGGCGGCCTCAAGAGCCGCGCCCGCCGCCGCCTGCAGCAGGGGCAAATGGTCTCCGAGACGCCGGCGCCCGATCACCTCTCCGCCCCACGCGCGCACTAGGGCGGCCAGACCGAAGGAGACGCTCTCGGGAACCGAGGCGCCACAGCCGGGTCCATGGCCGGGCTCATGCAGTTCATCGCCCGTGCTGAGGATCATCACCTTCGGCCGGGACACGACCTCCACCTCGGACAGGTCGGCCGCCGCCGCCGCGATCAGCCTCTGAGGCGTGAGGCGCAGGCCGGCGGCGAGGAGTTCGTCGCCTGCCCGGAAGTCGCAGCCGGCCAGGCGGACATGCCGCCCGCCGCAGGGCGGCTGAGCGAAAAACGCCACCTGACCCTCATCACCCACCGCCTCCTGGATCACCACCCGGTCGGTCCCGGCTGGCAGGGGAGCGCCGGTGAAGACTCGCGCGCAGGCGCCGTCCGCAAGCACCTTATCAAGGCCGTGGCCGGCATAGGCGGCCCCCATCACCGGCAGGCGGACAGGTCCGCCCGCCAGGTCGGCCTCGCGCACGGCGTAGCCATCCATGGCCGAGACCGCGACGGCGGGAGACGACCATTGCGCCACCACCGGCGCGGCGAGGACCCGGCCGTCGGCCTGGTCGAGGCCGATCCGCTCACTGGCGAGGGGCCGCGCCAGGGCGGCCACCAGCGCCGCGGCGTCGTCGAAGGCGATCAATTGCAGACTCCCCGATAGCGCGGGATCTGACCGACGAGGGAACAGGGGCGGAAGCGGCTGTCGAACTCCTCGGCCAGCACCAGGTCCCAGGCGTCCTTGCAGGCGCCCGTGGAGCCGGGAACGCAGAAGATGAAGGTCTCGCCAATCTGGCCGGCCAGGGCGCGCGACTGCAGGGTCGAGACCCCGACCGTGCCCTGGCTGGCCTGGTGGAAAACAACTGAGAAGCCGTCCATCGTGCGATCCAGCAGGGGCGCCACCGCCTCGGGCGTGACGTCGCGCGGCGAGAAACCCGTGCCGCCGGTGGTCAGGATGACGTCCACGTCGGCCGCTGCCGCCCAAGCCCGAACCTGGGCCGCGATAGCCTCGACGTCGTCAGTAACGATGGTGCGGCCAGCCAGAACGTGACCCGCGCTGGTCAGCCGGTCCGCCAGCAGGCCGCCCGAGGTGTCGGTGACCAGTGTCCGGGTATCGGAGATCGTCAGAACCGCGATGTTCAATGGGTGAAAGGGCAGCCGTTCGTCGATGCCGGTCTTCATGGGTATGGGGTTCCAGGATTATTGGGTCTAGGCCGGAGTCGGCGCGCCGTCGCGCCAGGCCCGCAGGCGGGCACCGTGGCGACCCATCTCCAGCTTGGCGATGGCCCGCTTGTGCACCTCGTCGGGACCGTCGGCGATCCGCAGGGCGCGCATGCCGGCATAGGCGCGTGCCAGGCCGAAGTCCTCCGACAGCCCCGCGCCGCCGTGGGCCTGCATGGCGTCGTCCAGCACCTTCAGGGCGGTGCGCGGTGCGGCCACCTTGATCATGGCGATCTCGAGCTGGGCGGCCTTGTTGCCCACCTTGTCCATCATGTCGGCGGCCTTCAGGCACAGCAGCCGGGTCATCTCGATCTCCAGCCGCGCCTCGCCGATCCGTTCCTCCCAGACCGACTGGTCGGCCAGCCGCTTGCCGAAGGCCACCCGCGACAGCAGGCGGTCGACCATCTTCTCCAGGGCCACCTCGGTGGCGCCGAGCGCGCGCATGCAGTGGTGGATGCGGCCGGGGCCCAGGCGACCCTGGGCGATCTCGAAGCCACGCCCCTCCCCCAGGATCAGGTTCTCCACCGGCACCCGGACGTCGCGCAGCATCACCTCGGCATGGCCATGAGGGGCGTCGTCATAGCCGAAGACCGGCAGCATGCGGACCACCTCGAACCCGGGGGCGTCGGTGGGGATCAGGATCTGCGACTGCTGGGAATGGCGCGCGCCCTCGGGATCGGTCTTGCCCATCAGGATGGCCAGCTTGCAGCGCGGGTCGCCAATGCCCGAGGACCACCACTTGCGGCCGTTGATGATGTAGCTGTCGCCGTCGCGACGGATCGAGGTCTGGATGTTGGTGGCGTCGGAGGAGGCCACGTCGGGCTCGGTCATCAGGAAGGCCGAGCGGATCTCGCCGTCCATCAGCGGCCGCAGCCACTGGGCCTTCTGGCGCGCCGAGCCGTACTGGCGCAGCACTTCCATGTTGCCGGTGTCCGGCGCCGAGCAGTTGAACACCTCTGAAGCGAAGCCAACCCGGCCCATCTCCTCGGCGCAGAGCGCATATTCGAGGTTGCTGAGACCCGGCCCCTGGTAGTCGTCCTCGTCCTGTTCGGACGGGTTCAGGAACAGGTTCCAGAGCCCCTCCGAAAAGGCTCGCGCCTTCAATTCCTCGACGATGGGGATGACGCTCCAGCGGGCGGCGCCCACCCGGTCCGTCTGCTTCTGGTAGATCGGGATGGCGGGATAGACGTGGGCGGCCATGAAGCTTCTGACCCGATCACGCCACATGGTCTCGCGCTCAGAAAGGCCAAAGTCCATGGTCAGGCTCCGTCAAGATTGATCACAAGCCTAGGCCGCCCTGGCCGTGGGCGCCTTGATTGCGATCAACCAACGCCCCCACCAAGGTCATCCTGCCGCGCGCCATCGGGCGCACGAGCCGGCGGCGGCCTGAGGAAGCACCCCGATCCCAGCCAGGCGGCTCGCGATCTTCAGGCGCCGGATTGATGCGCGACAATCACCACCTGGCCCTTGGGGCTCAGGATGATCCTCAAATTCGTTGCTGGTTCCTCGCCGCCGCCAATGGCCCGCGACGGGTTCGCCGCCCTGAGCCGGGCCCGAGCTCTCTCGGCGTCTTCCCTTCTCCGGCGCTCAAGATCTTACGCGCCCATCGAAAGTCCCGCCCATGTCTACCGGACACCCCGCGCCGCTCACCCAGCTGGATTTGATCGCCAAGTACGACGGCCGCGCGCCGCGCTACACCAGCTATCCAACCGCTGTGCAGTTCTCTCCCGCGGTGACGGATGAGACCTACCGGGACTGGTTGGCGGCGCTGCCTCCCACTGAGCCGGTCTCGCTATACCTGCACATACCGTTTTGCGCCCGGCTGTGCTGGTACTGTGGCTGCAACACGCGGGCGGTGAACCATCACGCTCCCATCGGCGACTACGTCCGATATCTCCTGGCGGAGGCGGAACGACTGGCTGACGCCTTGCCCTCGAAGCTGTCTGTAGACGCAGTGCATCTGGGCGGCGGCACACCCAACATGCTCACTCCCCATGAACTCAAGGCGATATTCACGGCGCTTCGCCAGATCTTCCGCTTCCATCCCGCCGCCGAGATCGCCGCAGAACTGGATCCCAAAGTGCTCACCCGAGAATGGGTCCAGGCCGCCGTCGGCCAGGGCCTGACCCGCGCCAGTCTCGGCGTGCAGAACCTGAATCCGAAGGTCCAGGCCGCGGTCAATCGCGTCGAGAGCTTCGAGCACGTGGCCCAGCGCGTCGGCTGGCTGCGCGAGGCTGGCGTGGCCTCGATAAATCTCGATCTGATGTATGGCCTCCCTCACCAGACCGTCGCGAACACCCTCTCGACCGTGGAGCAGGTCCTGACCCTGCGGCCCGATCGCCTGGCGCTGTTCGGCTACGCGCACGTGCCCTGGATGAAATCCCACCAACAACTGATTGACGAGGCGGCGCTGCCCGGCCCCTCCGCGCGCCTCGATCAGAGTTCGGCCGCCGCCGAGCGCTTGATCGCCGAAGGCTATGTCACCATCGGCCTGGATCACTTCGCGCTGCCGCACGACGATCTGGCTTGCGCTCAAGCCGAGGGGCGCCTTCGCCGCAATTTCCAGGGCTACACCACCGACGCCGCGAAGACCCTCCTGGGTCTCGGCGCCTCCTCGATCGGCAGTCTGCCGCAGGGCCTCGCGCAGAACATCACCGCGGAGGTGGCGTGGCGCGCGGCGATCGACGCCGGCAAGCTGCCCATCGCGCGGGGCGTGGCGGTGACGCCTGAAGACCGGTTTCGAGGCGAAATCATTGAAGACCTCATGTGCGCCTTCGAGGTGGATCTGGAGGCTGTCTGCGCGCGGCACGGTCGGGCCGTATCTGAGCTCGAAGACGCGATGTCCGGCCTTTCGGCGTTCGCCCGCGATGGCCTGGTCGACCTTCGGCCGGGCCATGTCGTGATCACCCAGGCCGGCCGCCCCCTGGTCCGGTCTGTCTGCACAGCCTTCGACACCTACTTCGCGCCGAATGGCGACCGGCATGCCAGGGCGCTCTAGCCGCCCGCCAAACAAGGGCCCGGGCCGGCGCCACCGACCAAACCTTGCCGCGGGTTGATCTGGCTCAATGCGAGATCCCCGCACTTCCGCTGCTGTCGCTCACATGTCTCAGAGCCCTCACTTTCAGCAGCTGTTGCACGCCGCGGCCGCACAATCGGAACCTCAGCGTCTGCTGTTTGTCTTCGCGTCGGCTGGCCTGCCCGAAAGCTCCACGCCCAAGCAACGGGAGGAACTCGCGGCTGGGAGAGGCGGCGCCTTGACCCCGTTGATGTGCGTCGACAAGGCGCCGGCGGACTTGACCGGATTTGACACCCTGGTCGCGGAATCTCGGCGCGCCGGGCCGCCTTGGCAGGTGGTGTTCGCCGCCAGCCTCGCGGGGAACGACGGCCGGCCGCCGACCCCGGCACGGGTCGACGCCGCCCTTGAGAAGATGGTCAACGCCGTCCTGCTGGGCGGCGTAGCGGCTTACGCGGCGTTCGCGGCGTCTGGGGAACCGCTCCAGTTCGACAACGTCCTGTCGTATCCCACAGCCTGACCGCAGTTAGATTCGCGCGGATCGTTCGGATGCATGCCGCTGGACGTCTCCGGACAGGAGTTCTGCGTTTACATGTGCTTGTTAGACATCCCGAGACATCCATGGACGCCGACGGAAGCGTGCTGGTGGGCCCGGTAGGACTCGAACCTACAACCAGACCGTTATGAGCGGTCGGCTCTAACCATTGAGCTACAGGCCCCTGCAGCGAGCGAGCGGGTTAGCATGGGCTGCACGACCATTAAAGCCGCCGTTCAGCTTGGCCTTGTCATGAAGGAACCCGCCGCCCCGTTCGCCGTTCAGCGACGGGGCGGTTACAGTCAAGCTCGCACCCCCATGGGAGACTAAAATGAAAACCTTCGTCCGCGCCGGCGCCCTCAGCCTGCTCCTGGCCACCACGATCGCGGCGCCCGCCGCCCTGGCCCAGGCCGCTCCGCCCGCCGCCGACTCCATGTTCCGGGCCACCACCCTGAACCTCTCGGCCTATGGCGAGACCCGGGTCGCCCCCGATATGGCCACCATCAATCTCGGCGTGAACACCGAGGCGCCGACGGCCTCGGCCGCCATGGCCGCCAATGCGACCCAGATGAACAAGATCTTCGCGGCCCTGCGCCGCGCCGGCATCGCCGACAAGGACATCCAGACCTCGGGGCTGAACCTCAACGCCCAGTACGACTATGTGGAGAACAACCCGCCCCGCCTGCGCGGCTATCAGGCCACCAATCAAGTCACCGTCACCGTGCGTGACCTGGCTCGCCTCGGCTCGGCCGTCGACGCCACGGTCAGCGCCGGCGCCAACCAGGTGAACGGCATCTCCTTTGGCCTCAACGATCCCACCGCCGCCGAGAACGCCGCCCGCGAGGACGCGGTCAAGGCGCTGAGCGACAAGGCCAACCTCTATGCGCGGGCCACCGGCCACCGCGTCGGCCGCTTGGTGACCCTCAGCGAAGGCGGCGGCTACACCGCCCCGCCTCCGATGCCCATGATGGCCATGGCGCGGATGGAAAAGGACAGCTCCACTCCGGTCGCCGGCGGCGAGCTGCGGGTGCGGGTGGACGTGACGGGGCTCTACGAGCTGACGCGCTAAGGACGACGACGATCCTTCCTCCCCCGTTCACGGGGGAGGGGGACCGCCGATAGGCGGTGGAGGGGGCGCGGCCGGGCTCCGAGCTTGCCGCTCGCCCCCTCGACCA
>JAZKFM010000447.1:0-649 GCA_040386415.1 Pseudomonadota bacterium | reverse complement strand
TCCCCCTCCCCCGCTTCGCAAGGGAGGAATGAGGGAGAGCCCGCCCCCTACCGCTTGATCAGGCCGACCTTCTCGAAGGCCTTCTTCAGCTTGTCGGCGATCACCACGCCGGGCGGGGTGTTGGGGCCTTCCATGACCGCGGCGTAGACCAGCTCGTCGTGGGTCTCCACCGGACCGGCCGCCCAGCCCACTGTCCGCCCGCCGTCGGCGGTGCTGGGGCAGCTGATGTTCACCGGCTGGCGGCTCTTGGCCGTCAGGTTCAACAGGTCTTCCAGGGTCCGGGTCGCGCCGTTGCAGGCCGACAGGGTCCGCCCGCAGGTGAGGTAGGAGCCGAAGCGGTGGACGATCTCCCCGGACCCGGTCTCGCCGATCAGCACGCAGGTTCCGGGGTCGCCCACGGTGTCGTTGATGGCCGCATCCAGGGCGGCTGTGTCCACGCCCTTCAGGACCGCCGGCGAGCAGGCCGCCAGGCTCAGAGCCAGGGCCGCCGCCAGGGTCAGGCGCGGGCTCACGCGGCCTTCTTCATCTCGTTGGCGTCGTCCAGCAGCACGACGGTGGGCGAATAGTTGCGGGCCTCCTCGGCCGGCAGCATGCCGTAGGTCACGATGATGACCTTGTCGCCCTTCTGCACCAGGCGCGCGGCGGCGCC
>JAZKFM010000446.1:3382-13111 GCA_040386415.1 Pseudomonadota bacterium | reverse complement strand
CCAGAACTGCGTCCACTGCAAGACCTGCGACATCAAGGACCCGTCGCAGAACATCAACTGGACCACGCCTCAGGGCGGGGACGGGCCCAACTACCCGAACATGTAGGGCAAAAGGGCGCTCAGACGCCTGCCAAGCTTGCGGCGCGGACGGAAAGCGGTGAGGTTCTGCCCATGCGTAAACTGCTCGTCTGTGCCGCCCCGCTCCTCCTGTTGGCCGCCTGCGCCACGCAGCCAACCGATGATCTCGCCAGCCTCTCCGATCCGGGCGGGTCGCCCTATGGCCTGTTCCTGGCCGGGCAGAGCGCCCTGAAGGACGGCCGCGGCGCCCAGGCCGCGGCCTATTTCGAGCAGGCCCAGGCCGGCGGCGCGGAAGATGAACTGATCGCCGAGCGGGCCTTCACCGCCGCCATCCTGGCCGGGGACATCACCAAGGCCGCGGCCCTGGCGCCCTCCGGCGAAGGCTCGTCGGAGGCCGGCAAGCGGCTGGGCCGCATGGTCAGGGCCGTGGAAGCCATGTCGGGCAACCAGGGCAAGGCCGCCAAGGCCCTCCTGGCGCCGGAGGTGATGGGCTTCCCGCACAAGGGCGCCGCGGCCCTGCTGAACCCCTGGGCCTCGGCGATGGCCGGCGACGCCGACGGCGCGGTGGTGCGGCCCGAGCTGCGCAACGACAAGGTCGTGGAGTACTTCGGCCTGCTGGGACAGGCCTTCCTCTATGAGCGCGCCAAGCGCTACGACGAGGCCGAGACCGACTTCAAGGCGCTCACCGGCGGCGAAACCACCGGCGACCTGGTCCTGCTGGCCTATGGCGGCTTCCTGGAACGGCGCGGCAAGCGCCTCGACGCGATCGCGGTGTACGACAAGGGTCTGGCCAACGAGCCGTCCAACTCCACCCTCCTGGCCGCCAAGGCGCGCGCCGCGGCGGGCAAGTCGGCCCCTCCGGCGCCCACCCTGCGCCAGGGCGCCGCCCAGGCGCTGATGCCGCCCGCGGCCACCATGCTCGCCGCCAAGCAGGACCAGATCGGCCTGGCCTATCTGCGCCTGGTCCTGCGCCTGGACCCGAACCGCAACGACGCCTGGCTGATGGTGGGTGACCTGATGGAGACCGCGGGCGATCTCGACGCCGCCCGCGAGGCCTACGCCAAACCCAAGCCCGGTTCTCCCGAATACGCCGCTGGCCGCGCCAAGCTGGCCTGGAGCTATCTCAAGGCCAAGGACAACGAGACAGCCCTGAAGATGGCCCGCGAGGCCGCCGCCTCCGGCGATCTGGATTCAAAGGTCACCCTGGCCGACATGCTGCGGGTCAATGAGCAGTATCCCGAGGCCATCCAGATCCTGACCGAGGTGATCGCCGCCCGGCCCGGCGACTGGCGGCTGCTTTATTCGCGCGGGGTGAACTATGACCGCGCCGGCCGCTCGAAGGAGGGCGAGGCTGATCTGCGCGCCGCCCTCAAGATCCGCCCCGATGACAGCGAGATGCTGAACTATCTGGGCTACACCTGGATCGACCGCGGCGAGCACCTGCCCGAGGCCCTGGGCATGGTCCAGCGGGCCGCGGCCTCGAACCCCAAGTCGGGCGCCATCATCGACAGCCTCGGCTGGGCCTATTACCGGCTCGGCGATTACAAGAAGGCCGTTGAGAAGCTCGAGGAAGCCGTTGAGCTGGAGGCCGGCGACCCGGACATCAACAACCACCTGGGGGACGCCTACTGGCGTGTCGGCCGCCGGGATGAGGCGGAATTCCAGTGGAAGCGGGTCCTGACCCTCGACCCTGACGCCAAGATGAAGGCCGAGGTGACGGCCAAGCTGGCCTCCGGTCTGGGCCCCACGGGGCCGGCCCAGAGCCCCCGCGTCGCCGGACCCTAGAGCATGTCAGGCGCAAGTGGGCGCCCGTTCGCCGCCCGGACATGTTCTAGATTCAAGAAGATAGACCCTCTTTATCTGATCAGGTTGATTAAACCTGATCCGGAAAGGGTCTAGGCCATGGCTGGCGACACCCTGGCGCCCGCCAAGATCAACCTCTTCCTCCACGTCGGCGCGCCGGGCGCCGACGGCTATCACCCGGTCTGCAGCCTGATGGTCTTCGCCGACGCCGGCGACCGGGTGACCCTGCACGAGGGCGACGCCCTGGCCATGAAGGTGCGAGGCCCCTTCGCCGGCCAACTGGCGGAGGAGGGGGACAATCTGGTGCTGCGCGCGGCCCGCGCCCTGCTGGCCAAGGCCAGGGGGCCACAGGCGCCGCAGGCCTTCATCCTGGACAAGCGCCTGCCGGTGGCGGCGGGCCTGGGCGGCGGCTCGAGCGACGCCGGCGCGGCCTTGCGGCTGATGCGCGAGGACATGACCCCGCGTCTGGATGACGCCGAGCTGGAAGCCGTCGCCGCCAGCCTTGGCGCGGACGGCGCGGCCTGTCTCTGGGGCCGACCGGTGGTGGCGCAGGGACGTGGCGAGCGGCTTTCACCGGCCCCCGGCCTGCCGATCCTGGAAGCCGTGCTGGTCAATCCCGGCGTCTCGGTCTCAACGCCCGCGGTCTACGGCGCCTTCGACGCCGCTGGAGTCTTCAGCGGTGTCGAGCTTCCGGCCTTGCCCGAGGCCTTCGAGAGCGTGGAGGAGGTGGCGGGCTGGCTCGCCACCACTCGCAATGACCTGGAGGCGCCCGCCGTGGCCCTGGCCCCGGAGATCGGCGATGTGCTGGCCACGCTTTCCGACGAACCCGAGGCCCTGATCGCCCGCATGTCGGGCTCCGGCGCCACCTGTTTCGCCCTCTGCCAGAGCGAGGTCGAGGCCGAGACCCTGGCCGAGCGGATCATGGCCATGAAGCCGGACTGGTGGGTCCAGCGCTGCCGCCTCGGCGGCCCCTGGACCTGAGGTCATGGAGACCGCCCGGCTGCGCCTGCGGCCCCTGACGCCGGACGACCTCGAACACCTGGTGGCGCTGCACAGCGATCCGGAGGTGATGGCCTTCATCACCGGAGCAGGGGAGACCCGCGAGGTTGTCGAGACCCAGAGCCTGCCCGACCTGCTCGCGCGTCGCACCTGGCTCCTGTTCGAGGGCGAGACCTTTCTCGGCTGGGCGTCGCTGCGGGTTGAGGGCGATGAGGCGGAACTGGGCTATCGGCTGATCCGCGCGGCCTGGGGCCGGGGCTACGCCAGCGAAGCGGCCCGCGCCCTGGTCGATCTGGGTTTCCGCCAACTGGGGCTCGCCCGCATCTGGGGCCAGACCATGGCGGTCAATCTGGGCTCCCGGCGGGTGATGGAGACGGCGGGCCTGACCTATGTCCGCACCTTCCATCTGGCCTGGGACGACCCCCTGCCGGGCGCGGAGCAGGGCGAGGTGGAATACGCGCTGTCGCGAGCCGACTGGCGGTAGCCCAAACGAAAACGGGGGCCCCGAAGGACCCCCGTTCCCAATGCTTAGGTGTGACGTGGACTATTCGTGCAGGGCTTCGCCGTGCAGCGAGAGGTCCAGGCCCTCGACTTCGCCCTCTTCCGAGACGCGCAGGCCGGTGGTGAACTTGACCACGAACAGGATGATCAGGGTGACCACGCCGGACCAGGCGATGGTGGCGATGATGCCCAGCGACTGCTTGGCGATGCTGGCGCCTTCACCCAGGCTGTTGATGGCCGGGTCGGCCAGGGCGCCGGTGAGCAGGGCGCCGACGATGCCGGCGATCCCGTGCACGCCGAAGGCGTCCAGGCTGTCGTCATACTTGAGCAGACGCTTGAGCCAGACCGCGCCGACATAGGCCGCGCCGCCACCGATGATGCCGATGATCAGAGCGCCTTGCGGGTTCACGAAACCGGCGGCCGGGGTGATGGCGACGAGACCCGCCACCGCACCGGAGGCCAGGCCCAGCATGCCGGGCTTCTTGCGCTCGACCCACTCCACCATCATCCAGGCCAGGGCGGCCGCGGCGGCCGCGATCTGGGTGTTCAGCATGGCGGCCGAGGCGATGCCGTCGGCGGCCCATTCCGAACCGGCGTTGAAGCCGAACCAGCCCACCCACAGCAGGCTGGCGCCGATCATGGTGTAGACCAGGTTGGACGGCGCCATGTTTTCCGCGCCGTAGCCCTTACGCTTGCCGAGAACCAGGGCGCACATCAGGCCGGCGACGCCCGCATTGATGTGAACGACGGTGCCGCCGGCGAAGTCCAGGACGCCCGCGCCAGAGAGCCAGCCGCCGCCCCAGACCCAGTGACAGACCGGCGCGTAGACGAAGATGGCCCACAGGGCGGTGAACAGCAGCAGGGCCGAGAACTTCATGCGCTCGGCGAAGGCGCCGGCGATGAGGGCGGGCGTGATGATCGCGAAGGTCATCTGATAGACGATCCACAGCATCTCGGGCAGGCCCTTGGCGGCCGAGAAGGCCGTCTCGGTGGTGACGCCGCTGAGGAACAGGACGTCGAATGAGCCGATGTACTTGTTCAGATTCTCATCGGGGTTCACGCCGAAGGACAGGCTGTAGGTGATGGCCATCCAGACGATCGTCACCACGCAGGTGACGGCGAAGGACTGGGCCACCGTGGCGATGACGTTCTTGCGGCGGACCATGCCGCCGTAGAACAGCGCCAGGCCGGGAATGGTCATCATCAGAACCAGGGCCGTGGAGGTCAGGATCCAGGCCGTGCCGGAGCCGTCCAGTTCGAGCTTGGCCTGGTGAGCCAGCAGGGCCGGAGCCGCCTCGGCGGCGGCCGGAGCCTCGGCCGCCGGAGCCTCTTCAGGCGCGGGCGCAGCGGCTTCCGGCGCGGGCGCGGCGGCCTCGGCGGCGGGCGGCGCGGCGTCCTGTGCGAAGGCCGGGAACGCCAGGGGCGCTCCGACCAGGGTGGCGGCGGCCAACAGGCCCGCCAGCCGCTTAAATCCGAATGTTTTCATGTGCTATCCCCTTGTCCCGATGAGTTCGCGCTGCGCTCTAGAGCGCCGCAGTGCCGGACTCGCCGGTCCGAATGCGAACCGCGTCCTCGACATTGAGGACGAAGATCTTCCCGTCTCCGATCTTGCCGGTGGCGGCGGCCGCCTTGACGGCTTCCACGGCCTTGGCCGCGGCGCTGTCGTCGACGACGGCTTCCAGCTTCACCTTGGGAACGAAGTTCACCTGGTACTCAGCGCCCCGGTAGATCTCCGTCTGCCCCTTCTGCCGGCCGTAGCCCTTAACTTCCGAGACCGTCAGCCCCTCGACGCCGGCGGCGACGAGCGCTTCGCGCACATCGTCCAGCTTGAAGGGTTTGACGATCGCCATGATCAGTTTCATCGCTCGCTCCTGCGCAGCCCCAAAGATCGGCACGCCCGTGGTGAATTCCCGACCCGTCGCGAGTTCAGCCCCCTCGACGGCATGGCGACGCTATCGAGACACGTCGGTGACGGCGGACGCCCGGTAACTATTGATCAAGGAAAAGTCGTCGGGCGCCCTATTCGCAGGCACATCGCCCCAGGCGTGATCAATTGTTACGCAGAAAGCGCCTCCAGAACGCCCATCGGCCGGGTGAAGCTCGGCGGATGGTCGCCCGGCCTCGCGTTCACGAACCCGTGATCTTGGGCAACCGCAGGCGGCGCCGAGCGCTGTTTGGCCCGACAGGCCGAGCTTCTCTCCAGGCTCGGTGAGTGGGGGCATCCATTCACCCCGTCATGAGGACCCGATGAATTTGAACCGTATCCTGACCACGACCGCCGCCCTGGCCCTGATGGCCGGCGCCGCTCACGCGCAGACCGCCACCATGCCCGCCAAGGGTCCGGTCGCCGCCGAATCCACCGCCGCGGGCTCCGCCCAGGTTGTCGCCGCCGGCGACATCGTGGCCACCGCCAAGGCCTCGGGCCAGTTCACCACCTTCCTGAAGGCCGCCGAGGCGACGAACCTCACCGGCCTGCTCAAGGACACCAAGAACCTGACCGTCTTCGCCCCGACCGACGCGGCCTTCGCGGCCCTGCCGGCCGGCGAACTCGACAAGCTGATGCTGCCCGAGAACAAGGCTCAGCTTCAGAAGGTGCTGATCTATCACGTCATCAACGCCAAGGTCCCTGCGAGCGAGTTCAAGGGCGCGACCCGCAAGGCGGCCACCGTCGCCGGTCCCTCGGTCGAGCTGGCGGGCGGCGCGACCCTCAAGGTCAATGACGCCGAGATCACCCAGGCCGACGTCATGGCCACCAACGGCGTCATTCACGTCGTGGACAAGGTGCTGATGCCGCCGGGCGCGATGGCCGCCGCCAATACGGCGGTGTCCGCCTCGGCGACCGCGCCGTCCGGCGCCGCGCCCGCCAAGGAGCCGGCCACCCTGCCGGCCACCCAGGTGCTGCCGAAAACCAACTAGTCGGGGCCGCCCGGCGGCCACGCCGCCGGGATCTACTTCAGGAACCAACAGGAGCTACCAGCATGACCCTCAAGACCCTTCTCGCCGCCGCCGCCGCCACCGCTCTGATGGCCGGCGCCGCCCAGGCCCAGACCATGATGCAGCCGACCGACTCGACCCCGGCTCCCATGACCACCCCGGCCGGGGACCCCGTGCCGAGCATGGACAGCAGCACGACGACCGAAACCTCGGTCGACGGGACCACCTCCACCAGCGTCACGACGCCGATGGCCAGCACCGGCGCGAACACCGATACGTCCGCCAGCCTCACCACCACGACGGTGACCAACGGCCCCGTGGCCGACACCCCGGAGAACCGCGCGCTGTACAAGCCCCTGTCGCGCGCCGGCAACCGCACGGCCGCCAAGGGTAACTAAAGACTCCCCTACGTGGGTTGAAGCAGAGGTCGGCGGGCCCTATGGTCCGCCGACTTTTTTTGCGCCTGCGAAACAGCTCACATGCCCGCCGACAAGCCGCTTTCATTTCAGGGCCTTATCCTGAAATTGCACGACTATTGGAGCCGTCAGGGCTGCGTGATTCTGCAGCCGCACGACGTGGAGGTCGGCGCAGGCACCCTGCACCCGGCCACGGTCCTGCGCGCGCTGGGTCCCAAGTCCTGGCGGGCGGCCTATGTGCAGCCCTCGCGCCGGCCCGGCGACGGGCGCTATGGCGAGAACCCCAACCGCCTGCAGCACTACTACCAGTACCAGGTGATCCTGAAGCCGAACCCCGACAACCTGCAGGAGCTCTATCTGGGCAGCCTGGAGGCCATCGGGCTGAACACCCGCCTGCACGACATCCGCTTCGTCGAGGACGACTGGGAGAACCCCACGGTGGGGGCCTGGGGCCTGGGCTGGGAGGTCTGGTGCGACGGCATGGAGGTCAGCCAGTACACCTATATGCAGCAGGTCGGCGGCCTGGACGTCTTCCCGGTGGCCGGCGAGCTGACCTACGGCCTGGAACGCCTGGCCATGTACATCCAGGGTGTCGACAACTTCGCCGACCTGGCCTTCAACGATCCCGACGGCCCCGAGCCCAAGACCTATGGCGAGGTCTTCCTCGAGAATGAGCGCCAGCATTCCGAGGCCAACTTCCACGGCTATGACGTGGAGACCCTGAAGCGCCAGTTCGAGGACATGGAGACCCAGGTCCCGCGCCTGCTGGCCATGACCGGTCCCCAGGGCCAGGTCATCGTCCTGCCGGCCTATGACCACGTGCTGAAGGCCAGCCACCTGTTCAACCTGATGGATGCGCGGGGCGCCATCGCCGTGGCCGAACGCCAGAGCTACATCGGCCGCATCCGCGACCTGACCAAGATGTGCGCCCTGGCCTGGGTGAAGAACGAGGGGGGCGATGGCCTCCCCACCGCAGAGCAGGTTGCGAAGTAGGACCATGCCCCAGCTTCTGATCGAACTGTTCTCCGAAGAGATTCCCGCGCGCATGCAGGCCCAGGCCGCGCGCGATTTCGAGCGCCTGGCCCGCGAGCATCTGGCGGGCGAGGGCCTGATCCCCGAGGCCGTGAAGGCCTTCGGCGGTCCACGCCGCCTGACCCTGGTGGCCGAGGGGCTGCCGGCGACCCAGGGCGACCGCCACGAGGACCGCAAGGGGCCCCGCGTCGGGTCCCCCGACCAGGCCATGGACGGCTTCCTTCGCTCCACCGGCCTGACTCGCGAGCAACTGGTCGAGAAGGACGGCGTCTGGTTCGCCCACATCCACCGCCAGGGCCGCCCGACGCCGGAGATCATCGCCGAGATGGTCGAGAAGATCGTCCGCGACTTCCCCTGGCCCAAGTCCATGACCTGGGGCCGCGGAACCCTGCGCTGGGTCCGCCCGCTGAAGCGCATCGTCTGCGTCTTCGACGGCGAGGTCGTGCCCTTCAGCGTCGATGGCGTCGAGGCCGGCAACATCACCGAGGGCCACCGCTTCATGGGCTCGGGCCAGCCCTTCAAGGTGCGCGACTTCGACGAATACGCCGAGAAGCTGGCCAAGCACTTCGTGATCCTCGACCCCGAGGAGCGGAAGGACCGCATCCTGGACGGCGCCAAGACCCTCTGCTTCGCGCGCAATCTGGACCTGGTGGACGACGAGGGCCTGCTGGACGAGGTGGCGGGCCTGGCCGAATGGCCGACCCCGGTGCTCGGCGACATGGAGCCGGCCTTCCTGGACCTGCCGCCGGAGGTGATCCGAACCTCCATGCGCACCCACCAGAAGTATTTCGCGGTCCGTGACCCCTCCACCGGCAAGCTGGCGCCCCACTTCCTCACCGTGGCCAATATCGAGGCCGCCGACGGGGGCAAGGTGATCGCCGCAGGCAACGCCAAGGTGCTGTCGGCCCGCCTGTCGGACGCCCGCTTCTTCTGGGACGAGGATCGCAAGACCACCCTGGAGGACCGGCTGGAGAAGCTGAAGGGCGTCACCTTCCACGCCAAGCTGGGCAGCCTCTATGAGCGGGTCGAGCGGCTGGAGCTGCTGTCCAAGGCCATCGCGCCCCGGGTCGGCGCCGATGTCGCCAAGGCCGTGCTGGCCGCGCGCCTGGCCAAGGCCGACCTCGGCACGGGCATGGTGGGCGAGTTCCCCGAACTCCAGGGCCTGATGGGCGGCTACTACGCCCGCGAGGAAAAGATCAGCGCCGTGGTCGCCGACGCGATCCGCGACCACTACCGCCCGGTCGGCGCCAATGACGAGGCGCCCGACACCCCGGTCACGATGGCCGTGGCCCTGGCCGAGAAGCTCGACACCCTGACGGCCTTCTTCGCCATCAACGAGAAGCCGACGGGCTCGCGCGACCCCTACGCCCTGCGCCGCGCGGCGCTCGGCGTGATCCGCATCCTGCTGGGCTCGGAAGCCCGCGCCCCGGTCCGTGAGCTGGTGGGGGACTGGTACCGCGCCCTGCGCTGCTTCGTCGATCCGGGCCGCGCCCTCTACGTCTCCACCAAGCGCACCACCGGCTATCTGGGCCCGCTGTCGCGCAGCCCCTCGGAAGTCTTCGAGACCTATGTCGGGGAGTTCGAGGACGCGCTCCTTGAAGGCAAACCCTATGTGGTGGCCACCGAGGAAGACTTCGACATCCGCTTCGACCGTTCGGCCGCGGCGGGCGAGCCGCCCGAGGGCGAGGTGATCTACGAATTCCGCCCCTATGGCGTGGTGGCCGACGAGGTCATGGCCTTCTTCGCCGACCGCCTGAAGGTGGTGCTGCGCGACCAGGGCAAGCGCCACGACCTGGTGGACGCGGTCTTCGCCCTGGGGGACGACGACCTGGTGCGCATCGTGGCCCGGGTCGAGGCGCTCGACGGTTTCCTGAAGACCGAGGATGGCAAGAACCTGCTGGCCGGCGAGAAGCGCGCCCGCCAGCTGCTTCAGCGACCAGCCGAGCAACGACCGCGCTCGCACGAT
>JAZKFM010000446.1:0-3372 GCA_040386415.1 Pseudomonadota bacterium | reverse complement strand
CACAACGAAGATTTCGCAGGCGCCATGCGTGCCCTGTCGGGACTTCGCGGGCCTGTGGACGCCTTCTTCGAGAAGGTTCTGGTGAACTCTGAGGTCGCGGCGGAACGTGAGAACCGTCTACGGCTTCTGGCGCAGGTGCGAGACGCGATGGGTCGCGTCGCGGACTTCTCTTTGGTGACGGGTTAGGAGACCTCAAGGATGCCGACCGATACGCTGACGAAGTCGCGCTGGGTCTATTCCTTCGGCGGAGGCGGCGCCGATGGCGACGCGTCCATGAAGAACCTGCTGGGCGGGAAGGGGGCCAATCTCGCCGAGATGTCCTCCCTGGGCCTGCCCGTGCCCCCCGGCTTCACCATCACCACCGAGGCCTGCGTCCACTACTATTCGAACGACAAGACCTACCCCGAGGGCCTGAAGGAACAGGTGATCGCGGGCCTGGCCAAGGTGGAGACCATCACCGGCAAGGTGTTCGGCGACGCCGCCAACCCGCTGCTGGTCTCGGTGCGCTCGGGCGCCCGGGCCTCCATGCCCGGCATGATGGATACCGTCCTCAACCTGGGTCTCAACGACCAGACTGTGGAGGGCCTGGCCAAGCTGGCCGGTGACCGCCGCTTCGCCTTCGACAGCTATCGCCGCTTCATCCAGATGTACTCGGCCGTGGTCCTGGACCTCGACCACCACATGTTCGAGGACATCCTCGACGAGCAGAAGGAGCGCCTCGACGTCACCGTCGACACCGCCCTTTCCGCCGAGGACTGGGAAAAGGTCGTCGGCGCCTACAAGGCCGCCGTCGAGCGCGAGCTGGGCCACCCCTTCCCGCAGGATCCCCAGGCCCAGCTCTGGGGCGCCATCAGCGCGGTGTTCGCCAGCTGGATGAACGACCGGGCCAAGTTCTATCGCCGCATGCACGACATCCCTGAAAGCTGGGGGACCGCCGTCAACGTCCAGTCGATGGTGTTCGGCAACATGGGTGACAGCTCCGCCACCGGCGTGGCCTTCACCCGCAACCCGTCGACCGGCGAGGCCCGCCTCTATGGCGAGTTCCTGATCAACGCCCAGGGCGAGGACGTCGTGGCCGGCATCCGCACGCCCCAGGCCCTGACGCGGGCCGCCCGCGAGGAGATGGGCGAGAAGTCGCCGTCCATGGAGGAAGCCCTCCCGGACGTCTTTGCGGAGTTCAAGTCCGTCGTCGAGAAGCTGGAACAGCACTATCGCGACATGCAGGACATCGAGTTCACCGTGGAGAAGGGGCGCCTCTACATGCTCCAGACCCGCAACGGCAAGCGCACCGCCAAGGCGGCGCTGAAGGTCGCGGTGGATCTCGCCAATGAGGGCCTGATCACCAAGGAAGAGGCGGTGATGCGCATCGAGCCCGGTTCGCTCGACCAGCTCCTGCACCCCACCATCGATCCCGCGAGCCCGCGCGACGTCATCACCTCTGGCCTGCCGGCCTCGCCGGGCGCCGCCACCGGCAAGGTGGTGTTCGACGCCGACGAGGCCGAGAAGATGGCCGCCGCCGGCGAGTCCGTGATCCTGGTTCGCGAGGAGACCTCTCCCGAGGACATCCACGGCATGCACGCCGCCAAGGCGATCCTCACGGCGCGAGGCGGCATGACCAGCCACGCCGCCGTGGTGGCGCGCGGGATGGGCCGGCCCTGCGTCTCCGGCGCCAGCGAGCTCTATATCGACGACGCCGCCCAGACCTTCCGGGCCCGCAACCGCACCTTCAAGGCCGGTGACATCATCACCATCGACGGCTCCAAGGGCGAGGTGCTCTCAGGCGCCGTGCAGATGATCGAGCCGGAGCTGACGGGCGACTTCGCCGCCCTGATGGTCTGGGCCGACGCCATCCGCCGCCTGAAGGTCCGCGCCAACGCCGAGACCGCCACCGACGCCGCCGCCGCCCGCCAGTTCGGCGCCGAGGGCATCGGCCTGGTGCGGTCCGAGCACATGTTCTTTGACGCCGTCCGCATCGCCGCGGTGCGCGAGATGATCCTGGCCGACGACCGGGCCGGGCGCGAACAAGCGCTCGCCAAGATGCTGGTCATGCAGCGCGAGGACTTCGTGTCGCTGTTCTCCATCATGGAGGGCCTGCCGGTCACCTTCCGCCTGCTGGACCCGCCGCTGCACGAGTTCCTGCCCCACACCGCCGAGGACGTGGAAGCCGTCTCCAAGGCCACCGGCCTGGACGCCGCCAAGCTGCTGGCCCGCGCCAAGGAACTGCACGAGGTGAACCCCATGCTGGGCCACCGCGGCTGCCGCCTGGGCGTGGCCTATCCTGAGATCTACGAGATGCAGGTCCGCGCCATCCTGGAGGCCGCCATCGAGGTGGTTCAATCGGGCAAGGCCGCGCCGATCCCGGAGATCATGCACCCCCTGGTGGCCAAGGGCCTGGAGATGAAGTTCCTGCGCGAACTCACCGACCGCGTCGCCCAGCAGGTGATGGCCGAAAAGGGCGTCACCATCACCTATATGGTCGGCACCATGGTGGAGCTGCCCCGCGCGGCCATCCGCGCCGACGACCTGGCCGAGCACGCCGAATTCTTCTCCTTCGGCACCAACGACCTGACCCAGACCACCTTCGGCATCAGCCGCGATGACTCGGGCCGGTTCCTGGGCGCCTATATCGACAAGGGCATCTTCGAGCGCGACCCCTTCGTCACCCTCGACCAGGAAGGCGTCGGCGACCTGATCCGCATCGCCGTGGAGCGTGGCCGCAAGACCCGCCCCGACATCAAGCTCGGCATCTGCGGCGAGCATGGCGGCGACCCGGCCTCCATCGACTTCTGCGAGAAGGTGGGCCTCGACTACGTCAGCTGCTCGCCCTTCCGGGTGCCGATCGCCCGTCTGGCCGCGGCCCAGGCGGCCATCGGCGAGCGCGAGAAGGACCGGTGACCAGGGCCGCCCGCACAGCCAGGGCGCCGGTTCGGATCGCCCCCAAGGCGACGCCGGCCGGGGCGATGGGGGCGGGCGCGGTTGGCGCGGGGGCCATGGGCGCGGTGGCCTTCGGGTCCTTCGCGGTGGGCGCGGTGGCCATGGGGGCGCTGGCGATCGGCGCGCTCGCCATCGGTCGCCTGGCGATCGGCCGGGCCCGCATCAAACGTCTCCAGATCGATGAACTCGTCGTCGGCAAGCTGACCGTCCTGGACGGCGAGCCCAAACCCCAGGAGACCTGAGATGACCGCACGCATCCACGGCGCGATCTATCCCGCCCCCTCCGAGGGCCTGCCGCTGATCATCGCCATCTTCAAGGACGGCGAACTGGCCGGCTGCAACATCGCCGCCGACGAGGCCCAGGGCGAGGCGATGATCAAGACCGCCGTGGCCGAGCTGCAGCGCCTGGAAGTCATGTCCAACATGCCGCCGACCATC
>JAZKFM010000445.1:4202-9856 GCA_040386415.1 Pseudomonadota bacterium | reverse complement strand
GGTCAGGGACTTGGCCGCCCAGCAGAAGGCGGGCGCCCTTGGCGAGGCTTTCGGTGACCTGACGGTGGATCCCGTCGCGGGCCTCGACGCTCTGCAGCGGGCCGAGCTTGGTGTCCCTGTCGCGCGGGTCGCCCATCTCGAAGGCGCGCATGGCCTCGACGAGTGCGGACTCGAAGGCCTCACGGATCTCCGCGACGACGATGAACCTCTTGCCGGCGATGCAGCTCTGGCCAGCATTGACCATGCGGGCGGCCGCGGCGATGTGCGCCGCGCCGGGCACGTCGACGTCCTCCAGCACCAGGTAGGCGTCGCTGCCTCCCAGTTCCAGCACGCTCTTCTTGAGCACGGCCGCCGCCTGTGAGGCCACCTGCTTGCCCGCCGGAACGCTGCCGGTGAGGCTGACGGCGGCGATGGCCGGGTCTTCGATAATCATCTTCACGGCCCGGCTCGGGATCAGCAGGGAGCGGAAGGCGTCGGCCGGGAAACCGGCTTCGCGGAACACCTCCTCCAGCGCCAGCGCGCAACCGGGCACGTTGCTGGCGTGCTTCAGCACCGCGGTGTTTCCCGCCATCAGGGTGGGCGCCGCGAAGCGGATCACCTGCCAGAAGGGGAAGTTCCAGGGCATGACCGCCAGGATGGTCCCCAGGGGCCGGAAGGCGACCTTGGCCTTGGGGCCGCCCATGTCCACGGGCTGCTCTGAGAGGTAGGCGGCAGCCTGCTCGGCGAAGTAATCGCAGTGGGCGGCGCATTTTTCGATCTCGGCCAAGCCCTCGCTGAGGGTCTTACCCATCTCATCGGTCATAAGCGCCGCGAACTCCGTCGCGCGTCGACGCAACACCTGCGCGGCCCTGCGCATCGGGACGGCGCGCTCGGCGAAGCTGGTGCGCTTCCAGACCTCGAAGCAGGCCCGTGCGGCGCGGGCGATCGCCAAAGCCTCCTGGTCGGTATGGCCGTTATAGGTACGTCCCGGCTGACCTGTGGCGGGATCGTGGGCCTGGAAGGTGGGCTGTGCGGCCATTACTCGGCTCCGGATGCGGCAGACAGAGGAAGACAACCACCGGCGACGGTCGGAGTTGCCCCTCGGCGCGATGAGCCCCCCGCGATCGGATCATGGCAAGCCCTAGGTCGCGGGCGGGTGATCCGGCTGCAGGGCGCGGACCTCGATCGGCAGGGTGATGGCCCTGGCGAAGCGCGCGGCCCAGGCCAGGGCCGCGGCCTCGTCCGCGGCTTCGATGATGGTGAAGCCGCCTATCTGCTCCTTGGCCTCGACGAAGGGGCCGTCGGTCACCTGCACCTCGCCATCCCGCAGCTTCAGCACCTTGGCGGCGGCGGGCGGGGTCAGGCCCGCGGCGAAGACCCGGGCGCCGGCGGCAGTGAGGTCGGCGTTGACCTGGGCCAGGTCCGCCATGATCGGCGCCAGGAACTCCGGTGACGGGGCCGGGCCGTCAGGCTGGATGATGCTGAGCAGGTAGCGGGGCATGGCGGTGTCTCCTGGCGCTGGGCCGAAGCAGCCCTGCAGACTCGACGAACGAGGTGGGCCGAAATCGACAGCCTCCGGCCTTTTCCTCCCCTGTCGAGCGGAGCGGAATGGGGGAGGAAGGTGGCTGGCTCAGGCCGGCTGGTTGAAGGCCCAGTGGACGCCGAAGGGGTCGACCATGGTGCCGTAATAGTCGCCCCAGAACATCACCTGCGGCTCGGAGGTAGGCTTGCCGCCCGCGTCCACAGCCCGCTTCCACCAGGTGTCCAGGTCGGCGACCACCAGCTGCATGGTGAAGCTGTGCGAGGGCTGATGGCCGTAGCCGCTCTCGGGGAAGGGGTCGCTGAGCATCAGGGAGCCGCCGTTGATCTCGAGGTGGATGTGCATGAAGCGCTTGCCGTCCTCGGCGGGCATGCGGCGCAGCTCCCGGGCGCCGAAGGCCTTCTGGTAGAATTCCGAGGCGGCGCCCGCGCCTTCGACGCTGAGATAGGGGATGACGCCCTTGAAGACGGGATCGAGGGTCTGGGTCATATCAAGGCTCCAAATCGCGCCCCGGCGGCGCTCCGGTCCTTAGGACGAAGGGCGAGGCGGCGGTCCGACATCGAGGGGCGTTTTCGCGACGCCTGACTCACGCGCTCTTGGCGCTATCCTGCTGCAGGCGGTCGAGGTGCATGCGGATGTGCGCGGCCTCGGCCGGCGTGTTGGCGAGCGCGATGGCGCGGTTGAAGGCCTCGCGGGCGTCGTCGGAGCGGCCTAGCTGCAGCAGCAGGGCGCCGCGGGCGCCGAAATAGTGGAAGTAGCCGCCAAGCCGGTTGGCCAGGGGCTCGATCATGTCCAGCGCCGCCTGGGGTCCGCGCACCTTCGACACCGCCACGGCGCGGTTCAAGGTGATGACCGGGGAGGGGGTCATGATCTCCAGGGTGGCGTAGAGGTGGTCGATCTGGGCCCAGTCGGTGTCCTCGAACCGGGCGGCGCGGGCATGCAAAGCGGCGATGGCGGCCTGCACCTGATAGGCGCCCGGCCGGCGATGGCGCATGGCCTTGTCGATCAGGGCCAGGCCCTCGGCGATGTTGCGCGCGCTC
Source organism: Pseudomonadota bacterium (assembly GCA_040386415.1). Taxonomy (GTDB): domain Bacteria; phylum Pseudomonadota; class Alphaproteobacteria; order Caulobacterales; family Caulobacteraceae; genus Phenylobacterium. The sequence continues at coordinate 7,297 of JAZKFM010000445.1, read as the reverse complement.
CACAGCGAGCGGTCCTGGTCCTCGAGCAGGATGACGTCGCCATCGGCGTCGAAGCGGGCGGTGGCGCGGGCGTGTTGCAGCAGCAGCAGGGCGGTCAGACCCATGATCTCCGGCTCGGCCTGGAACAGGCGCAGCAGCAGACGGGAAAGCCGGATGGCCTCCTCGCAGAGCGGACTGCGGGCGGCGATCTCCGCGCCCCCGGCGGAATAGCCCTCGTTGAACAGCAGGTAGACCATGGCCGCCACCGCGCCCAGCCGCTCGGAGCGCTCCACGGCGCCTGGGGTCTCGAAGGGCACGTCGGCGCGGGCGATCTTGGCCTTGGCCCGGGTGATCCTCTGCTCCATGGCGCTCTCGCCCACCAGGAAGGCGCGGGCGATCTGCTTGACGGAAAGGCCCGAGACGATCCGCAGCGCGACGGCGATCTGCTGGGTGGGCTGCAGGTCGGGATGGCAGCAGATGAACAGCAGCCGCAGAATGTCGTCGCGGTAGTGGGCCCCGTCCAGCCGGTCGGCCATCGGGGTTTCCACGTCATCGAGGTCGGAGATCAGGTCCTCGGGCGGCAGGGCCGTCTGTTTGGACTGCCGGCGGACCTGATCGATGGCGGCGTTGCGGCCCACCATGATCAGCCAGGCGGCGGCGTCCCGGGGCGGGCCATTCTCGGCCCAGGACTTCAACGCCCGCAGGCAGGCGTTCTGGAAGGCCTCTTCGGCGGTGTCGAGATCGCGAAAGTAGCGCAGCAAGGCGCCGACGGCCTGGGGCCGGGCGGCGGTGATCGCCTGCTCGATCCAGGCCAGGTCGCTCATGCCACGTCGCCGCCCGGCAGGAACAGCCGGATCGGGCGGATCTCGTAGCCGCCGCCGGAGCTGGGATTGGCCTTGGTGAGGTCCTTGGCGGTCTCGATGGCCTCCTCAAGGTCCTTGCACTCCAGGACGTAGAATCCGAGCAGCTGCTCCTTGGTCTCCACGAAGGGACCGTCGGTGATCAGGCCGCCCTCGCGGTGCAGGCTGGTGGCCGCGGTGGTGGGGAGCAGGCGCAGGGAGGGGCCGAGCCGCCCCTGGCCGAGGAGCTTCTGGTGGACCACATCGAGGTCGGCCATGACCTTGTCGTCCTCTTCCTGGCTCCAGGAATAGACGATCTCTTCGGAGTTGTAGCAGAGGATGGCGTACAGCATTTCGGCGTCCCTGATCGAGGCTAGGACGAACGAGTATGCCCGCACCCGACAGGGGGCCGAAGAAAAAGAAACCCTGCCGTCCAGCTTGTCATCCGCGGTACGGGACGCCCATCCTGAAGGTCGGGGAACAAGCCAGACGGAGACTTCCGATGGACGCCAAGACCGAAACCCTGGCCCCGGCCGCCCAGTTGGCGCGGGCCAATCCGATGCGGATTCCCAACGAGAGTCCCGAATACCGGACCGCGCGCAGCCCTGCTGGAGCAGGAGATCGAGCTGCGCCGGCAGATCGAGCGGGTGGCCGCCCAGCGCCGCGCCCTGCCGCCGGGCGGGCTGGTGACCGGAGACTATAGGTTCCAGGGCGAGGCCGGCCCCACCGACTTCGCCGGCCTGTTCGGCGACAGGCAAACCTTGGTGGTCTACAGCTTCATGTTCGGGCCGGAGCGCGAGCGGCCGTGCCCGATGTGCACCAACCTGCTCGGCGCCTGGGAGGGCAACGCCGCCGACATCGGGCAGCGCGCCGCCCTGGTGGTGGTGGCCCGCTCGCCCATCGCCCGCCTGTTCGCCTGGAAGCAGGAGCGAGGCTGGCGGAACCTGCGGCTCTACAGCGATCTCAACGACGCCTATTCCCGCGACTATTTCGGGGTCTCTCCGGACGGCGGCGATGATGCGGCCCTCAATGTCTTCACCCGCCGCGACGGGACGATCCGGCACTTCTGGTCCGGCGAGATGGGCGGCGTCACCGCCGATCCAGGCCAGGATCCGAGGGGCGCGCCCGATCCCGCACCCTTGTGGATGGTGCTGGACTCCACGCCCGAGGGGCGTCCGACCGACTGGTATCCCGAACTGGACTACTGAGGCCTGGCCGCCAGGGCTGCGAAGGCTGAGTAGAACACCTCGTCGGGGACCAGGTCCGGGGTCATGAACCGCTGGAACAGCAGGCCCTCGGTCAGGGCGTGGATCACCACCACCAGGGTCTGCGGCGCCATGGGGCTGTCGCCGTCCGCCATGATGTCGGCCAGCCAGGCCGCGCCGCCGGCATAGCTCTGGGCGGTGATCTCGCGCACCTGGGCGCGGACCTCCTCGTGGTTGAGGGTGTGGGCCATGCCATTTAGCCGGGCCGGGGCGGCCAGCCGCAGATCGGGGGCGGCGGCCAGGGTGGCCTGGGCGAAGGCGCGCATGATCTCGGCGAAGCTGGAGCCCGGCGCGACCACCGGCTTGATGGGCGCCCAGTCGGCCTGGGCGATGGCCAGGAACAGGTCCTGGCGGTTCCTGAAGTTGCCGTAGATCGCCCCGCTGGTCATGCCGGCGCGGCGCGCCACATCCTCCATTGTGACCGCCTCGAACCCCTTTTCGCGGGTGAGCTGGCGGGCGGCCTCCATCAGGGCGGCGCGGGTGCGGGCGCGCTTGTCGCCCTTGGGCCTGCGGCGGGTCTCCTCGGTCATGGGAGGAATCTAGGGCGTTGCCAATTAATAGGAAGTCTATTTTATAGGATTCGTATTTTATGGAGTCGACATGGACGCGATCGAAAAGGCGCTGGGCGCGGTGGTGGCGGCCGGGGAGCTGGCCGGTGCCGTCGGCCTGGTCTGGCGGGGCGGGGAGGCCAAGGTCGCCGCGGTCGGCTGGCGCGATATCGAGGCCGGGCTGCCGATGCAGCGGGACTCCATCTTCCGCATCGCCTCGATGTCCAAGCCCATCGTCTCGGCGGCGGCCATGACGATGCTGCAGGAGGGGCGCTTTGCCCTGGAGGACCCGATCTCCCGCGTGGCGCCGGAATTCCTGGCGATGCGGGTGCTGCGGGATCCCGACGGGCCGCTGGACGACACCACGCCCGCCGACCGCCAGATCACCTTCGAGGATCTGCTGACGCACCGGGCCGGCCTGACCCAGGCGGGCTTCCACACCGGTCCCATCGACGCCGCTCACC
>JAZKFM010000445.1:3069-4192 GCA_040386415.1 Pseudomonadota bacterium | reverse complement strand
CCAGCCCGGGGCTGCCTTCACCTATGGCCGGTCCACCGATCTGCTGGGCCTGCTGCTGGCCCGCATGGAGGGCGCGCCCCTGGAAGAGGTGCTGCGTCACCGAGTGTTCGAACCCCTGGGCATGACCGACACCGGCTTTGCCGTGCCGCCGGAGAAGCGCCACCGCCGCGCGGGATTCTACGGTTTCGACATGACCGGCAAGCTGAAGACGCTCGCCGCGCCGCCCGGCGGGGTGGCCTTGGCCGAGCGGCCCGACGACATGGACTTCGCCTCGGGCGGGGCCGGCCTGTGGTCGACGGTGGACGACTACCTGGTCTTCGCGCGGATGTTCGTCGACCCGACCGTCCGCTTGCTGTCGCCGGAGACCCTGGCCCTGATGACCACCAACCGGCTGACCGACGCCCAGCGCCTGGGGGCTGAGATGTTTGGCATGCCGACCTTCGGATCCGGCTCAGGCTTCGGTCTCGGCGTTGCGGTCACCCTCGATCCCGCCACCGCCCAGATCATGCGCGGCAAGGGCGGGGTGGGGACGGTGGGCTGGCCCGGCGCCTATGGCGGCTGGTGGCAGGCCGACCCCACCGACGGCTCGGTGGCCATCCTGCTGATGCACAACATGCTGGAGCTGGAGCAACTGGCCCTGGGCTACGGCCTCGGCGGCTACGGCGCGATCATGGCGTTCCACGCCCTGGCGACGGCCTAGGGCCCGCTCTAGCTCTGCTCGAACCGGACGCGCAGGTAGGTGTTGGGCCCGAACAGCACGGCGGTCAGGAACAGGAAGATGAATTCCGCCGCCAGCAGCCGCCAGGCGCCGGTCTGTTCGGCCAGGCTGAAGGTCTCCAACGCCTCGCGGCCGAAATACAGCCAGGCCCCGCCCTCGACCACCAGGGCGGCCATGCCCCATCCGACGGCGTCCAGCACGGCCTTGCCGGCCGTCCAGGCGGCCCGCAGCCGGAAGAGCAGGCCAATCAACCCCAGCCACCACGGCGCCCACAGCCACCCGGCCAGCATGGCCGAAAGCGGTGCGGCCCAGTCCGGCAAGGCGGCGACCAGGTCGTTGATCAGGCTGCGCGGCGCCTGAGGCTCGAGGATCAGCGCCAGATGCGGGACCGCATAGAGGGCGGCG
>JAZKFM010000445.1:0-3059 GCA_040386415.1 Pseudomonadota bacterium | reverse complement strand
CGAACATCAGGAAGAACGGAGCCATCCAGAACGCCGGCCGTCCATGGACCTTGCGCCAGGCCTTCACCTGCGCCGCCGCCGCCGGGTCCTGACGCACCTTGGCCGCCCGCCGGGGGGCCTTAGGCGCCGGGTCGCCGGGCCTGGCACGCCGCGCGGCGAGTGCGGCCAGCGCCGCCCTGAGCCGAGTCCATAGCGTCGACAGACCGGAGGGCTCGGGTCCGCTGACCGTCGGTTGGTTCTGTTCGCCGTCCATGCCTTCCCCCCGGAAGCTTCGGGGCAGGATGACCCAGTCGCAGAACGGCGTCACGCGAGTTGTGGCGGACTCTGGACCACGAACTAGCGCCCAGGCTCACCAACCAGATCGCGGACCTCATGGAGGTCGCGAACGACAAGGACGCAGAGCGCGCGAATGTCCTGCGTGGGCGCCATGAGATCCGGTGCCATGACGGTCATCATGCCGGCCGCCGCCGCCGACCGGACGCCGATGTGGGAGTCTTCGAGGGCCAGGCAGAAGCGGGGTTCGACGCCCAGCCGCTCGGCGGCCTTCAGGAAGGGATCAGGCGCAGGCTTGCCGTTTTCGTAGTCGCCCCGGCAGACGATCGCGTCGAACCGCGCCGTCAGGCCGTGCGCCGCCAGGTGACGATCAACGCTCGCGCGGGAGGACGAGGTGGCGATGGCGCGCGGCAGCCCGAGCCGGTCCAGGGCGTCCAGCAGTTCCAGAACGCCCGGCTTCATGGCGGGCCTGTTCTCGGCCACCCGCCAGAAATGCCGCCGCCAGTCGGCGTGGAAGTCCTCGAACCGGAAGTCCTCGCCGAAGTGCGATCGGAACAGGGGCCCGCATTGCGACCGCCGCACGCCGATCGACCCGTTGTAGACCGCGTCCGGAATCGTGTGCCCAGCCTCGGCGGCGGCGGCCAGCAGACCCTCCTGCCAGAGCGCCTCGGTGTCGAACAGCAGGCCGTCCATGTCGAAGATCACGGCGCGGGGGGGATGGTGCAGGGTCATGCTGTCGGCGTCCTTCTGTCAGCCCCGCCCTCCAAGGCGCCGCGCCATGGCTTGTAGCGACGGCCAGGGCGGGCCCTTGCGTAGGGTGTCGATGAAGTATTCGGCCCACTGTCGGCCGTTCGGGAACTGGTCGCCGGCGTCCCACCGCCACGCCGCGCACATCGCCAGAACCAGGGCGCGGCACGCGCTCAGCAAGGCCTGATCAACGTCGCGGTAGTGCTCGGGGACCCCCTCAGGCACGTGGGCCAGATCGAACTCGATCGGTCCGAAACAACAGGTCTCAAGGTCGATGAACAGTGGCCCGATCTCGGTGCTCAGCACATTGCCGGGGTGGGGTTCGCCATGCAGCAACTGCTCCGCCGCGCCGCGCGCGACAATCGTTCGCCGGCTGCTCTCCAACATGCCGCTGAGGAGGTCCCGGTCCGCGTCGGCGAGGTCCGGTGTCTGGCTCCGGTTCGCCACGAGGTCCTGGGCTTCGGCGACGCGGTCGGTGAAGTGCGGCGCCGTGATCTCGATCGCCCGCATGCCCGCGTGCAGACGACAGAGCGCATCCGCATACTCGGCCGGCGAGAGTTCGGGTGTGACGGGCGCGTGGTAGGTCCAAAGCGTGATCGCGAAGTCGTCGCGCTCGTAGACCAGAGGCGCAACCCTGGGGTCGAGGGCCGCCGCAGGGGCGTCGATCTCGGCGAGCCGACCGGTCAGCTCAACCTCGAACTGCGCCACCTGCATCGCCAGGGGCGCGACCCGGGCGAAGGTGTCACAGGGCCGTAGGCGCAAGGCGAGTTTGTTCGAGTTTTGAAGCACGACCGCGTCGTCGGCCTGGAGGCCAAGCCCCTTGGCGGTCGAGATCGCCGCGGCCACCGCTCGCTGGAGTTCAGGGGGCTGCAAGGGCTGCTCGCTCTGCGCTCAGGATTGGCCCACCAAGGAGGCCTGCGCCCCATCAATACGGGTGGCGCAGGGCGGTCAACCGCTGAGGTTGGGTCCCCCCAAACCCCCACAGCAAAACGGCCCGGAGCGTGAGCTCCGGGCCGTCCTGTTGTCGTCCGTAGATCAGATCGCTTAGGCGAACTGGCCCATGGTGTTGTGGACGCCGCCGGCCTTCAGGGCCGCTTCGCCGGCGAAGTATTCCTTGTGGTCGTCGCCGATGTCGGAGCCCGACATGTTCTGGTGCTTCACGCAGGCGATCCCTTCGCGGATCTCCTTGCGCTGGACGTTCTTCACGTAGCCCAGCATGCCCTGCGAGCCGAAGTATTCCTTGGCCAGGTTGTCCGTGGACAGGGCCGCGGTGTGGTAGGTCGGCAGGGTGATCAGGTGGTGGAAGATGCCCGCGCGCTTGGCGCCATCGGCCTGGAAGGTGCGGATGCGTTCGTCGGCTTCCACGGCCAGTTCGGTGGTGTCGTAGTCCACGCTCATCAGCTTGTCGCGGTCATAGGCCGAGACGTCCTTACCGGCCGCCTTGTAGGCGTCATAGACCTGCTGGCGGAAGTTCAGGGTCCAGTTGAAGGACGGGCTGTTGTTGTAGACCAGCTTGGCGTTGGGGATGACCTCGCGGATGCGGTCCATCATGCCGGCGATCTGGTCGACGTGGGGTTTCTCGGTCTCGATCCACAGCAGGTCCGCGCCGTTCTGCAGCGAGGTGATGGAGTCCAGCACGCAGCGATCCTCCCCGGTGCCGGCGCGGAACTGGAAGAGGTTGGATGGCAGGCGCTTGGGGCGCAGCAGCTTGCCGTCGCGCTTGATCAGGACGTCGCCCGCGCCCAGCTGGTCGAGGGTGATCTCCTCGCAGTCCAGGAACGAATTGTACTGGTCGCCCAGGTCGCCGGGCTGATGGCTGACGGCGATCTGCTTGGTCAGGCCCGCGCCCAGGCTGTCGGTGCGGGTGACGATGACGCCGTTGTCGACGCCCAGCTCCAGGAAGGCGTAGCGGCAGGCCCGGACCTTGGCCAGGAAGTCCTCGTGCGGGACGGTGACCTTGCCGTCCTGGTGACCGCACTGCTTCTCGTCGGAGACCTGGTTTTCGATCTGCAGGGCGCAGGCGCCGGCCTCGATCATCT
>JAZKFM010000444.1:0-5112 GCA_040386415.1 Pseudomonadota bacterium | reverse complement strand
GTCGGAAAACCAAAAAAGCCTGGGTCCCCGCTTTCGCGGGGATGAGCGGAATCTGGGTGAGGGCTTTGACCCTAACAGATTCTCGGCGAGGTTGCCCGGATGCTGACCCTGCTCGCCTTCGCCATGGTGGCGACCTTCATGACCTTGATCATGACAGGCCGCGTCTCGGCCCTGGTGGCCCTGATCCTCACCCCCGTCGTCTTTGGCCTGCTGGCCGGGCATGGGGCCGACCTGGGGCCCATGATGCTCGACGGCGTGAAGGCGCTGGCGCCCACCGGGGTGATGCTGGCCTTCGCCATCCTGTTCTTCGGCCTGATGACCGATGCGGGGCTGTTTGATCCCCTGGTGGCCGCGATCGTCCGGGCCGTCGGCGGGGACCCCGTGCGGATCGTTGTGGGGTCGGCGGTGCTGGCCCTGGTGGTCTCCATGGATGGGGACGGGTCCACCACCTACCTGATCTGCTGCGCGGCGATGCTGCCCCTGTACCGCCGCATGGGGCTCAATCCGCTGATCCTGGCCTGCCTGCTGATGCTGGCCTGCGGGGTGACCAACATCACCCCCTGGGGCGGGCCCACGGCGCGGGCGGCCAGCGCCCTGCAGCTGGACGCCGCCGACATCTTCGTTCCGATGATCCCCAGCATGCTGGCGGGGATGGCCTTCATCCTGCTGGTCGCCGTGATCCTGGGCCGCAGCGAGCGCAAGCGCCTGGGCGCCCTGTCCTCCACCGGCCAGCTGCGCGCGCCCGACGAGGACGCCCTGGTCCGCGACCTGGTGGACGACAACGACCGCACCGAGCGGCCGAGGCTGATCCTGGTCAACCTGGCCCTGACGCTCGGCCTGCTGGCGGCCCTGGTCCTGGGCGTCCTGCCGCTGCCGGTGCTGTTCATGATCGCCACGGCCATCGCCCTGGTGGTGAACTACCCCTCCCTGGCCGCGCAGAAGGCGCGGATCGCCGCCCATGCCCCCAACATCCTGCCGGTCATCGCCCTGATCTTCGCGGCGGGCATCTTCACGGGCATCCTGAACGGGACAGGCATGACGCAGGCGATGGCGGGCAGCGTCACCGGCCTGATCCCGCCGGCGCTGGGGCCCTACCTGGCGCCGATCACCGCTCTGCTGTCCATGCCCTTCACCTTCTTCATCTCCAACGACGCCTTCTATTTCGGAATCCTGCCGATCCTGACGCAGGCCGCCGGGACCTATGGCATCAGCCCGGTGGAGATGGCGCGGGCCTCGCTCACCGGCCAGGCGGTGCACCTGCTCTCGCCCCTGGTGCCGTCCACCTACCTGCTGGTGGGACTGGTCCGCGTGGAGCTGGCCCAGCACCAGAGGTTCACCCTGGCCTGGGCCGTGGCCCTGTCCCTGGTGCTGCTGGTCGCAGGAATCCTCACGGGGATCATTCCCCTGACTGGCTAAGGCGTCGCGTCGCGGTTAGGCTTGGCCCAACAAGATATTTCGGAGGGACGGCGGCATGGCCTTCAAGATCAACGTCAACGGCAAGAGCCAGAGCGTGGACGTCGAGGAGGGCACCCCCCTGCTCTGGGCGCTGCGCGACGGGCTGGGGATCCTGGGGCCGAAGTTCGGCTGCGGCGTCGGCCAGTGCGGCGCCTGCACGGTCCATGTCGACGGCCAGCCGGTGCGCTCCTGCTCCCTGCCCATCGAGGCGGTGGGCGCGGGCAAGGTGGTCACCATCGAGGGGATCGGCGCCACCGCCGTCGGCAAGAAGGTGCAGGCCGCCTGGACCGAGCTGGACGTCGCCCAGTGCGGCTACTGCCAGCCCGGCCAGATCATGTCGGCCACGGCCCTGCTGAACGCCACGCCCAAGCCGGCCGACGCCGATATCGACGCCGCGATGAGCGGCAACATCTGCCGTTGCGCCACCTACATCCGCATCCGCGCGGCGATCAAACAGGCCTCCGGCCAGAAGGTGGAGGCTTAAGATGGCCGACGGTTTCACCGAGGGCGCCTCGCGCCGCGACCTGCTCAAGACCGGCGCCCTGGCCGGCGGGTTGGTCCTGTCCTTCAACGTGGCCGGCAAGGCGGGCGCCGCGGCGCCGGCGAATGACGCCAAGCTCAACGCCTATGTCAGCCTGACCCCCGACAACAAGGTCACCATCGTCTCCAAGAACCCGGAGATCGGCCAGGGGATCAAGACCTCCCTGCCGATGATCATCGCCGAGGAGTTCGACGTCGACTGGGCCCAGGTGACCACCAAGCAGGCTGACGGCGATCCCGCCACCTATGGCCGCCAGTTCGCCGGCGGCAGCATGGCCACCCCCCTGCACTGGGACGAACTGCGCCGGGTCGGCGCCGCGGGCCGGGCGATGATCGTGGCCGCCGCCGCCCAGACCTGGAACGTGCCGGCCGCCGAATGCACCACGGCGCTGGGCGTCGTCTATCACAAGGCCTCGGGCAAGAAGGCGACCTACGGTTCGCTCGCCGCCAAGGCCGCGACCCTGCCGGCCCCGGACCTGAAGACCGTGCCGCTGAAGGACGCCAAGGACTACAAGATCCTCGGCAAGTTCATGCCGCAGGTGGACAGCGCCGGCCTGGTGACCGGCAAGCCGCTGTTCGGGATCGATGTGGTGGTTCCCGGCATGCTCTACGCCACCTTCGACAAGGCGCCGGTGTTCGGCGCCAAGGTGGCCAGCGCCGACCTGGCCGCCGCCAAGGGCGTGAAGGGCGTGCGTCAGGCCTTCGTGGTTGAGGGCGGAGCCGATCTCTCCGGTCTGGTCCCCGGCGTCGCCGTGGTGGCCGACAGCTGGTGGCAGGCCCGCAAGGGGCGCGAGAAGCTCAACACCCAGTGGGCCGAGCATCCGACCTCCAAGCAATCCAGCGCTGATTACGACGCCCAGGCGCTCGCGCTCTCAAAGGCCGCGCCGCTGCGCACAGAACGCCATGACGGGGACGTCGCGGCCGCCCTGAAGGGCGCGGCCAAGACTGTGGAGGCCGCCTACAGCTACCCCTTCATCGCCCACGCCGCCCTGGAGCCGATGAACTGCACGGCCGCCTTCAAGGACGGCAAGCTGGAGATCTGGGCGCCGACCCAGAACCCGGAAGCCGGCCGCCAGCTGGTGGCCAAGACCCTGGGCATCGCGCCCGCCGACATCACCCTGCACATGACCCGCTGCGGCGGCGGCTTCGGGCGCCGGCTGGCCAATGACTACATGGTCCAGGCCGCCTGGATCGCCCGCGAGGCCAAGGCCCCGGTGAAGATGCTTTGGACCCGCGAGGACGACCTCCGGTACGACTACTACCGGCCGGCCGGCTATCACTTCCTCTCAGGCGGCGTCGATGCGAGCGGGACCGTCACGGGCTGGCATGACCACTTCGTCAGCTTCGGGAACGACGGCAAGTTCGCCTCCAGCGCCGGCATGTCGCAGAACGAGTTCCCGGCCCGCTTCGTGCCCAACTACCGCTACGACCTGTCGCTGATCCCCACGGGCGTGCCCACCGGTCCCCTGCGGGCCCCGGGCAGCAACGCCCTGTCCTTCGTCATCCAGTCCTTCATCGACGAGCTGGCCCATGCGGCGGGCGCCGATCCGGTGGCCTTCCGCCTGAAGCTGCTGGGCGACGGGACCATGGTGGGGACGCCGGGCCAGAGCGGTTACGCCGCCGACCGCATGCGCGGCGTGGTCAAGCTGGCCGCCGAGAAGGCCGGCTGGGGCAAGACCAAGCTGCCCAAGGGCACGGGCATGGGCATCGCCTTCCACTTCAGCCACATGGGCTATTTCGCCGAGGTGGTGCAGGCCACTGTCGCGGCCGACGGCGCGGTGAAGGTGGACAAGGTGTGGGTGGCCGCCGACGTGGGCCGCCAGATCATCAATCCGGCGGGCGGGATCAACCAGGTGCAGGGCTCGGTGCTTGACGGCCTGTCGGCGGCGCTTGGCCAGCTGATCACCATCGAGAACGGCGCGGCGGTGCAGGGCAACTTCGGCGACTATCCGCTGATGCGCATCGCCGACGCGCCCCCGGTGGAGGTGCACTTCCTGATCACCGACAACCCCCCGACCGGCCTGGGCGAACCGGCCCTGCCGCCCGCGCCGCCGGCCCTGTGCAACGCGATCTTCGCGGCGACCGGCAAGCGAATCCGCAGCCTGCCGATCAATACCGAGGCGTTGAAGAGCGTCTGACCGCTTAAGGGCCTCGGCGTCTTTCGCCGGGGCCGCGGGTCGCGCTAGGGTAAGGACAGAAGACGCGGTGACAGCCCGCGCGTAGCGGGTGGAGACATGACGGATATCCTTGAGCCGCCGGCGAAGACGACCCGTGGTCCGACCCGCCGGTTCGAACAGCGCAAGACCGCCATCGTCGCTTCCGCCGTCGAGGTTCTGAACCGCAAGGGCGTGCGCGGCATGACGCTGGGCGAGGTGGCGGCCAGCCTGAACCTCGTGCCCACCGGGGTGATCTACTACTTCAAGAACAAGGAAGAGCTGGCGGCCGCCTGCTTCCTGAAGGGCGTGGAGGGCTTCAGCCAGTTCCTCGTCGCCGGCGAGTCCGGGAGCGGCGTGCGGGACCGCCTGACCCGGTTCTTCGACGCCTATCTCGACTATCGCCGCCGCATGGCCCTGGCCGAGGTCGAGCCGCTCACGACCTTCAACGACGTGCGCGCCCTGAACTCCCCGCCGGTGAACGACGCCTATGTGGCGATGTTCCGCCGCGCCCGAGGCCTGCTGGACGGACCGGAAACCGCCAGCCTGACCCGGCTCGAACTGAACGCGCGCACCCACATGCTGCTCTCGGAGATCTTCTGGGCGCCGGTCTGGCTGCACCGGCACGATCCCGAGGACTATGGCCGGGTGACCCAGCGCCTGCTGTCGATCACCGCCGACGGACTGGCCTCGCCCGGCGCGGCCTGGGATCCCAAGCCGTTGCCCGGCCTGATCCCCGAGCCGCCGGAGGGCGGGGAGATCTCCAGCGAGCTCTTCCTGCGGGCGGCCACCGAACTGATCAACGAGGAGGGCTATCTGGGCGCCTCGGTGGAGAAGATCTCGGCTCGGCTCAATGTCACCAAGGGCGCGTTCTACCATCACAACGAGACCAAGGATGAACTGGTGGAGGCCTGTTTCGAGCGCACCATCGAGGTGATGCGCCGCGCCATCCGCCAGGCCGAGG
>JAZKFM010000443.1:4420-5923 GCA_040386415.1 Pseudomonadota bacterium | reverse complement strand
GAGAGAGAAAGGTTCCTACGGCTCCCGCGCCTCTCCCGAGCAGGTTGCCCTGAAGAGCACTTAAGGCGACGTCCCGTACAGACACGTCGCGGTCGTTGAGTGATGCATTCGTTGCGGCATAAACTCCGCCGCCAATTGCCCCGCCAGCGCCTGGCCCCAGCCGCATGGTGGCCACTCCATCGGCCGCGCCTGCTAAAGCTGCGGCGGCGTACGATCCCGGCGAACTGGCTTTTCGCTCCGCAAAATCTAACGCCGCTCGACCACTGACACCCAATACTGCGCCACCCGCGCCCGCAACGCCCGACCAATAGAGGCTATTCTTCAGCCCCCGGCCCAAAGGTGCGAGGCGCTGGGTCGTCATGGCCTGCCGAACGAGGGCTGCGCTTGGAGCCAGGTAACGCGCTGCGACGCCTTCAACAATCGGACCACCTGCCGCCATGCCCAACAGCCCGCCGCCGATATAGCCAATGGTCTGCGCCCTTGGTCGATACTTTGCGTCGTCGGCATTCCGCTCCGACTGCGCCTCGAAAGCTCGATTATACCGGTCGCCCCAATCGCCCGCCTCTCCAACGCTCAATGAGGCTTCCAATGCGGCCTCCCCCTTGTCGGCCAAGCCGAGAGTGAGAAGGTTCGCCGCGCTGCGCACGGCTGTGTCAGCTTGGAGCGCAGCATTGCGCCAGGGCTGATGCTGTGACGACGAGGTGGGGGTTCGTGCCGCGCGGAATGTGGAGCCCTCGACTCTCGACACATCACTCCGGGCGTGGGTGGAATTTGGACTCGTCCGATACGCAGTGGGCCCTCGCGGGACTGGACGACCAATGTACGCCCGTCCAAGGGCTTCCAACTGCGACCCGGTAGCCGCCACAAGTGATTGGCCGACTTTGGTTCCTATATGCCAAGCATCTAGCCCCGCTCGCCGATAGGCTTCCTTAGCCTCTTCGATGTCTTCGGTTTTTCGCCGATACCAGTGGTCAAGGTTCTCGTTGGCGGCGCGCAAACGCGCCTCCAGGCTTTGCGCCATATCTCTATTCTCCTAATGGGACGCGCCGAACTGGGAGCCGAACTCAGGAGGTCAACAAGCCTCACTATCGTCGGGCCAAATTAGCGGCGCTCGATTGCGCCAACGTTCCAACATCACCCCATACTCTCGCTCAAGTGGCAAGAACAAAACACGAACGCATGAGGTCCGCGCATTCTAGGCGCATGACGCTTTGACCCCGAGCGAGCGCCCTGCTTGATTGCTCATGCAAGTTCGAGGAGACCCAGATGGCCGCCGACGACGACCTGACCGTGACCATGAACACCGACACCTCTCGCTTCGAGGTCAAGCTCGGCGCGGAGATCGCCTTCGCCGAGTACCGGTTGGCGGGCGACACCATCACCTTCCCCCACACCGTCGTGCCCGACGCCTTCGCCGGCAAGGGCGTGGGGGGCAAGCTTGTCCAGGCGGGCCTGGCCTATGCGAAGGACAACAAGCTGTGGGTGAAGCCCACCTGCAGCTTC
>JAZKFM010000443.1:0-4410 GCA_040386415.1 Pseudomonadota bacterium | reverse complement strand
GCAGCTTCTTCCACGCCTACATCGCCAAGCGGCCGGAGCTGCATGAGCTGGTGCACCCCGACATGCGCGAGGGCCTCGTCACCCCCTAGGCGGTCAGCCCCTGCATCTGCGCCGCGAGGGCCCGGACCCGTTCGGGACCGCCCAGCAGCTGGCGGTTCAGGCCCACCCGCTTGAACCAGAAGTGCAAGCCCAGCAGGTCGGTGATGCCCATGCCGCCATGCACCTCGGTGGAGGTGCGGGCGATGAAGCGCGACACCTCCGACAGATGCGCCTTGGCGTGGGCCGCCACCAGCGAGCTCTCCTGCGGCGCGGCGTCAAAGGCGTAGCCGGCGTACCAGACGAGCGACCGGCAAGGCTCCAGCTCGGCGGCCATCTCGGCGCAGAGGTGCTTGACCGCCTGGAAGGAGCCGATGACCCGGCCGAACTGCTGGCGCTCCTTGGCGTAGGCCACCGCCTTCTCGATCATCACGTCGCAAGCGCCCAGGGTGTCGGCGGCCAGCAGCACCCAGCCGGCGTCGCGCAGGCGGGCCAGCACGCCCTGGCCGCCGGTCAACGGTTCGGCGGCCACCTGGTCGAAGGTCAGCTCGGCCATGCGGCGCGTCTGGTCGATACCGGTCATGATCTCGCGCCCGAGCCCAGGGGCCGTTCCCTCGACAAGATGCAGGCCGCCGCTGGTGTCGGCGACGACCAGCAGGTCGGCGGTGAGGCCGTCGGGCACGAACAGCGCCTTGCCGGTGAGCTTGCCGCCCGATGCGGTGACCCGCGCGCCGTCCCGCGCGCCGGCCACCGCCTCCGAGATGGCGACCCCCGCCGTCACCTCCCCCGACGCCAGCCTCGGCAGCCATTTCGCCTGCTGCTCAGCCGACCCCGCCAGCCGCAGGGCCAGGGGCGCCAGCACCGTCCCCAGGAAGGAAACCGGTGTCACGGCCCGCCCCAGCGCCTCGGACATCAGGGCCGCGTCCAGCAGGGTGAGGTTCAGCCCGCCATAGGCCTCCGGGATCACGATTCCGGGCAGGCCGAAGTCGGTGAGGGCGGCCCAGACATCGGCGCCCTGGTCAGCGGGATCGCCGGCGAACTTCCGAACCCGCTCCAGCGGGGCCGCCTCGGCCAGGGTGCGGCTGAGGCTCTCCTGCATCATCCTCTGGTCGTCGGTGAGGGAGAAATCCATCAGGCCACCGCCAGCTTGGGTTCGCGCGGCAGGCCAAGCCCGCGCTCGGAGATGATGTTCTTCTGGATCTGGGCGGTGCCGCCGCCGATGATCAGCCCCAGGTCGAACATGTAGTTGCGCTGCCAGCTCCCCTTGACCCTCAGGTGCGGCCCGTCCTCGTAGAGCACCCCCAGCTCCCCCAGGGCGTCGATGGCGAGCGCGGCGATCTGGTGGTTCAGCTCGCACCCCTGCAGCTTGACCACCATCCCGGCCATGCCCGCGTTCTCACCGGTCATCGAGGCGGTCAGGGTCCGCAAGCCGTTGAACTTCATGGTCATCACCCGCGCCTGGAGCGCCATCAGGCGGTCGGCCATCACTGGATTGTCGATAAGCCGCTGCCCGTCCACCGTCTCGCTCTTCATCAGGTCGATGAGGGCGGCGAACCTGGCCTCCGTCGCATTGGGGTCCCCCAGCATGCCCCGCTCATGCTTCAGCGTCGCATTGGCCACGAACCATCCCCGCCCACGCCCGCCCACCACCGCGCTCTGCGGCACACGGACATCGGCGAAGAACACCTCATTGAACTCCGCCGACCCGGTCATGGTCTTCAGGGGCCTGACCTCGATCCCCGGCGTGGTCATGGGAAACAGGATGTAGGAAATCCCGTCATGCTTGGGCGCCTGCGGCTCGGTCCGCACCAGGCAGAAGATCATGTCGGCCTGGGCCGCGGTGCTCGTCCAAATTTTTTGGCCCGAGATCAGGAAGTCTTCGCCGTCCTCCACCGCCTTGGTCTGGAGGTTCGCGAGGTCGGAACCTGCGCCCGGTTCGGAATAGCCTTGGCACCAGACGATCTCGCCGCGCAGGGTCGGCGCGATCCAGCGGGTCTTCTGGTCCTCCGAGCCCACCTCCAGCAGGGTGGGAACCAGCATGGAGATGCCCTGGTTGGCGAAACCCCGCGGCGCGCCGGCGGCGGTGAATTCCTCGGCGATGATCCGGGACTTCAGGATGTCCGGCTCCGCGCCATAGCCGCCATAGGCCTTGGGGATGGTGCGGGCCGCATAGCCGTTGTCGATCAGGAGGGCCTGCCATTCCATGGCCGCCTCACGGGGACGATCGGCCCCAGCTCCCGGCGCATAGCGGTCCTCGTGCTTGCTCAGGAAGGCGCGCACCTCGTCACGGAACGCCTCCATATCGGGCGTCAGCCTCAGGTCCATGGCGTTCTCCTCCAGCGGCGTCTTGTTGGCAGGCAAGCCAGCACCGTCCGGCCCGGTCCGCAAGTCTGACCTCGCGGAACCCGCCTCCACCCAAGTCTTGAACCCGGATGCGCGTGCCAGATTGTCGCGGCGGATCCCAAGTCGCGGCTTTTATTGGGGAACCATACCTTGGGCCAGGGCGAGCCAAGATTCCGGTAACCATTTCTTCAAGCCAAACACCGTACCCAATTGAGACGTCCGATCGAACTGGCCTTGGCGCGCCTTGCGCCTCCAAAGCTTTCGATCCGGACAAGCAGATCAGCAGGGGGCTCATCGATGATCGTTCATAGTATGTCGAAGTATTCTCTGCTCTGCATCAGCATCACCGAGTCGCCCCTGAGTCTCGCCGAGCTCGCAGAGTCGCGTTCTCCGACTCGCCGACTCAAATCCGACCCCAGCCTGTCCGCGGCTGCTCAGAACACCCGGCCTCCGCATGGCTGACAACAAGGCCATCGCCCTCGACCGCCGCCTCGACTTCATCGGCCTGGACGCCAAGGCCCGCGCGGCCCTGGTGGACGCCCGGCCCGAGGTGGAGCGCGCGCTGCCGGTGGCGATCGGCGCCTTCTACGACCAGCTTGGCCGTCACGAGCAGACCCGCAGCGTGTTCGGCGGCCCGGAACACATGGAAAAGGCCCAGCAGCGCCAGATCGGCCGCTGGGGCGGTGTGCTCAGCGCGACCTATGATGACGCCTATCTCAAGGACGTCCGGACCATCGCCGAGGCCCACGTCAATATCGGCTTCAAGTCCGAGTGGGCGATCGGCGGCTATGCCCGCATCCTCGACGAGATGGTGCGCTCCATCCTGGCGACCCATTGGCCCAAGGGCTTCGGCGGCAAGGCCGCCCAGCGCGACAAGGCCTGCGACGCCATCGGCGCGGTGATCAAGGCCGCCCTGCTGGACATGGACCTGCTGCTCTCCTTCCAGAACGAGATCGTCGAACACCAGCACGTCGAGGCCGCCAGCCTGCGCAGCGAGCTCGACTTGGAGCAGAAGAAGGCCGTCCACGGCCTGGCCGGCGCCCTGCAGGCCCTGAGCGAAGGCGACCTGCGCCACCGCATGGGTCAGAACTTCTCGGGCGAGTACGCCAAGCTCGGCGCCGACTTCAACAAGGCCATCAGCCACCTGGAAGAGGTGATGGGGGCCATCGCCGGCAATGTCTCGGGCATCCACGCCGGCGCCGGAGAGATCAGCACCGCCGCCGACGACCTGTCGCGCCGCACCGAACAGCAGGCCGCGACCCTGGAAGAGACCGCCGCGGCGCTCGACCAGATCACCGTCACCGTCCGCAAGACCGCCACGGGCGCAAAGGCTTGCGCCGAGGTGGTGCTGGCCGCCCGCGGCGACGCCCAGACCAGCGGCGATGTGGTTCAGCAGGCCGTCTCGGCCATGAGCCAGATCGAGGGCTCCGCCCAGCAGATCAGCCAGATCATCGGCGTCATCGACGAGATCGCCTTCCAGACCAACCTGCTGGCCCTGAACGCCGGCGTGGAAGCCGCCCGGGCCGGTGACGCCGGCAAGGGCTTCGCGGTCGTCGCCTCCGAAGTGCGCGCCCTGGCGCAGCGCTCGGCCGAAGCCGCCAAGGAAATCAAGGCGCTGATCAGCGCGTCCACCGCCCAGGTCAGCTCCGGCGTCCAGCTGGTGGGCCAGACCGGCGAGGCCCTGCAGCGCATCGTCAGCCGCGTCGCCGAGATCGACGGCCTGGTGAGCGAGATCGCCGCCAGCGCCCAGGAGCAAGCCGTCGGCCTCGCCCAGGTCAATACGGCCGTCAACCAGATGGACCAGGTGACCCAGCAGAACGCGGCCATGGTGGAGCAGTCCACCGCCGCCAGCCACAGCCTGGCGCAGGAAGCTCAGGAGCTGAACCGCCTGGTGGCCCGCTTCAAGACGAGCGCCGTGGCTCAACCCCCCCAGGGCGCCCGCCGTCAGGCGCCGGCCGCTTCCCACGCCCCGCGCCCGCAGATGCGCGCCACCTCCCAGGTGGCCCAGCGTCCGGCCGACGACAGCTGGGA
>JAZKFM010000442.1:1540-3689 GCA_040386415.1 Pseudomonadota bacterium | reverse complement strand
CGGCGTTCCGCATCGCCGGATTCAGCGCCTGGCCCTTCGGGCGTCAGGTGGTGTCGCGCGACCTGCACACCGGCCGCGAGGACCTGGGCACCGGGCCGCTGGGCTTCGTGATGAACGTGGTCTGGTTCATCCTGGGGGGCTGGTATCTGGCGCTCAGCCACCTGGTCATGGCCTTTGGCCTGGCGGTGACCATCATCGGCATCCCCTTCGCCCTGCAGCACGTGAAACTGGCCCTGATCTCCCTGGCGCCGGTCGGCAAGCAGGTCGTCGAGGTCTAGAGCCAACCACAGAGTGTCATCCCGGTTTCCGCGCGAGCGGAAGACTGGGACCCATAGGCACCGATCGTTCAGGCACGCCCCGCGCTTCCGGGGGGACACCTGGAAGTAGCGGTGGATATCTCCCAAGCCTTGGCGACCCTGGCCTCGACAAGCGCCCTCCACCAGTCCTGCACCGCTTATGCACCGACCGCCCACTGGGTCGCCGGAAATGGCGCTTGCCGGAACCAAGGGATGGGCGGACCCTCATGAGGCCGAGAGGGACTGCGGCGCGGGGGACACGGGAAACCGGTCACCAGGCGGGCAGGAGGTTCCAGGCAAGGGGTTGACGGGGCGACCTGTCAGCGACCAGCCCGGGCGACACCGGTCGAAGGCGAAGCGGCGCAGGGCGACCTGCAAACCGACGCGGCGACTGACCTTGGACGCGCAGCTCCCGCAAGGGATCTGGATGAGAGGGCGGCATGTCGGGCGACCGACGTGTCGCCCTCTTGCTATGGGCTATGCCGCGGCGCCCACGTGGGACTCGATGAAGGCGGCCGCGAGTTCCAGGGACTGCCGGGCCTCGGCGCTCTCGGTGCGTTCCCACACATGGGTCTGGCCGCGCCACACCCGCAGGGTCAGTTCGCCCCCGGCCGCCTCGACGGCCTCGGCCAGGCGTTTGGCGTCATCGAAGACGATGTCGGTCTGGCTGGCGTGGACCAGGATCGGCGGCAGGCCCGAGAGGTCACCGAAGAGAGGAGAGGCCACCGGATCGGTGGCGGGAAGCCCCTGCCGGTAAAGGCGGCTCATCACGCCGAGCGAGGCCATGCTGTAGGGCGTGGACCCCGCCAGGGTCGCCGCGGTCACCGACCAGCTCTGCAGCGACAGGTCCACCCAGGGCGAGAACAGCAGCACCCCGTCGGGCAGGCGGCCACCCTGGTCGCGCACCTGGCAGAGGGCCGAGAGCAGGATCGCCGCGCCGGCGGACTCCGCCACCGCGATCAGCGGCTCGTCGGGATAGGTGATCGCCAGCCAGTCCCAGGCGGCCACGACGTCCTCGATGGCCGCGGGGCACGGATGCTCCGGCGCGAGGCGGTAGTCGGGGGAGAACACCCTGGCGCCGGCCGCGGCGGCCAGCTTGGCGATCATGCGGGTGACCCGGGGGCTCTTCTCGCAGACGAAGGATCCGCCGTGCACATAGAAGACGAAGCCGCGGTCTTGACCCTTGGAGGGCCGGAACCAGGTCGCGGCGATGGGGGCGGGCGAGGGCGGTGACGCGGGTCCGCTCCAGGCCTCGGCCTCGACCCGGGCCAGCAGGCCCACCGGGCGGTCGTGGCGCAGATAGGCGCTGCGCAGACGATCCACCGCCCGCCGCAGGCGCTCGCCGCCGCCCTCCACCAGATGAACCTCGCGGGCTATGCCGCGGTCGAAGGCCCATTGAAAGAAGCGGTTCCTGATCGTCTGGCCGGCGAAAGACCAAGCCTTCGCGTCACCGGGACTCGCCACGACTTCCGTACGCACGCGTCCCACGCGGGACTGTTCAAACAACGCCACCGATGCCATTAGCGTCACTATGGCGGACAAGGATCGGCTCAGACAACTTGTTATCGGCGACGGCGCGGTCGCGGCCTACAGCAAGATCTATCCCGACGCCGCCGAACGTCTGCTCCAGGCGCTGGATGGCGATGATCCGATCATGCTGGCCCTGAGCGAAAGCGTGCTGGACGCTCAGGACTTCCGGCAGGCGGCGGTCACCCGGGTGCTGGCCGATGAGTTCGGGCTCACCGCCGCCGAAGCCGCCGTCAGCGCCATGCTCTGCACCGGGGCCAATCTGCGCGATATCGCCGCCGAGACGATCGACCAACGCGGCGTGGACCAGATAGCCGGTCTTTCCC
>JAZKFM010000442.1:0-1530 GCA_040386415.1 Pseudomonadota bacterium | reverse complement strand
ATATCGCCGCCGCGCGGGGCGCGGCGGTCGCCACGGTGCGCAACCAGGTCAAGAGCGTGATGGCCAAGGCCGGCGTGCGCCGCCAGCCGGAGTTGGTGGCCCGGCTGCTGGCCTACCTCTAGAGTCCCACCTCGCTGGGCGAGGCCTCGTTGATCAGCGGCTCGCCGGCCAGGAAGCGCTGCAGATTGTCGACGAACAGCTGGTCGCCCCGCGCCGCCGTGCCCTGGCCGGAGTTGGAGGTGTGGGCGCTGATCCGCACATTGGGGTGGTCCCACATCCAGCTGTCGGCCGGCAGCGGTTCCACCTGGAAGACGTCCAGCACCGCATGGCCAGGCTTGCCGGCGTCGAGGCCGCGCTTAAGGGCGGCCTCGTCCACCAGGCCGCCGCGGCCGATATTGATCAGGATGGCCCCGGGCTTCATGGCTCCGAAGAAGGCGTCGTCAGCCATGTTGCGCGTGTCGTCGTTCAGGGCGCAGGCCAGGACCACCACGTCACTCTGCGGCAGCACCTGGGGCAGGCCGGCCATGGTGATGGTGGCGTCGGCCATCTCGGCCGGCTTGTCGCTATGGCGCACGATGGTCAGGTGGACGCCGAAGGCCTTGGCGCGGCGGGCGATCTCCGTGCCGATGGCGCCCGCCCCCACCAGGGTCCAGCGGGTCTGGCTGACCTCCCGATAGGGCGTCGACTTCCATTCCTTCCTCGCCTGCAGGTCGCGCTGAGCGGCGATCGGCGCGATGAGGGCGAGCGCGTGGGAAAGGACGTATTCCGCGATGGCCACGGCCTGGGCGTTGCTCTTGGACAGCCGCACGCCCTTGGCCATCACCGACTTGAAGACAGGCGCATCGATGCCGGCGTTGAAGGTCTGCATCCACTGGGTCTTCGACCCCTTGAGAATGCGGCCCATGAGGGTCGGCAGCAGGCCGCCGCCATAGGCGTCCAGGGTGGTCCAGACGATCTCCGGATCGACCTCTTCAGGGCTGATGTCCTGGCCGTTGCGCTGGAAGCTCTCGGGCCCGGTCACGGTGACGATGTCCAGGTCCCCGACGAAGGGGGCGATACGGGCCTTCACGCGCTCATAGGCGGTGGCGGAGAGCAGCAGTTGCATGGGTCAGGCCATTTCGAGTTTGAGTTTCAGCGCCTGGGCCAGGGTGGCGGCGCGCTTGGCGGTCTGTTCGCCCAGCAGCATGTCGCGCCAGTTCGGCTCGGCCCCCAAGGTGAGGCGTCCGTCGCTGATCACCAGGCTGGCGTGGGGCAGCAGGGTGGCGTTGCGGCCCGAGAGATCGCAGCCCAGGCGAACGGCGGCCCCCAGGGCGCGCGCCCTCTGGCGGCGTTCGGGCGAGAGCACCCTGGCCACGGTCTCCGGCTCGGGGGTGACGGGCGCGCTCGAGTGACGGGCGAAGGCGACGCAGGCGAGGAAGGCGCGCTCGGCGTGGGTCATGCCGGCGATGGGGGCCCGCAGCACCTGGTCGAAGGCCAGATCGGCCCGGTGGTCGGGGTGCAGGCGCGCGCCGAGGTCCGCGAGCCGGCAGG
>JAZKFM010000441.1:0-3895 GCA_040386415.1 Pseudomonadota bacterium | reverse complement strand
CTCACCCCATGGCAGAGGGTGAACAACCTCCTTGGCAACGACACCTAGGCCGCCACAGAGGCGTCGCCGTCTTCGGCTTCGGCCGGAGCTTCCAGCACCGCTTGCAAGGCCGCGTACAGCCGTCCCACCTCGATGGGCTTGGCCACGAAGCCGTCCATGCCGGCCTCGGTATACTCCGCCACCTGGTGCGCCATGGCGTTGGCGGTGAGCGCGATGATCGGGGTCCGCGCCCGGCCCTCGGCGGCCTCCCGGCTCCGGATGATCCCGGTCGCGGTGGGGCCGTCCATCTCGGGCATCTGGACGTCCATCAGGATGACGTCCCAGTCCTGGCTCGCCCAGGCGTCCACGGCCAGTTTGCCGTTCTCGACGATGACCGGATCGACGCCGATCTGGTGCAGCAGGGTCTTGAGCACCAGTTGGTTGACGGTGTTGTCCTCGGCGGCCAGCACCCGCAGGGCGCCGACCTCCATCTCCACGGCCTCGACCACCCCTGAGTCCGGCGCCGGCGCCACGTGGGTGGCCGCGCTCTTGGCGAGCGGCAGGGTGACGGAGAAGGTGGAGCCCTTGCCGGGCGTGCTCTCGGCGCGGATCGCGCCCCCCATCAGCTGGGCGAGCTCACGGCAGATGGCCAGGCCCAGGCCGGTGCCGCCGTAGCGGCGCGTGGTGGAGGCGTCGGCCTGCTCGAACTTCTGAAACAGGCTGGCCAGCCGCTCGGGCGGAATGCCGATACCGGTGTCGGCCACGGTCAGGCGCAGGCCGTCGTCGGTGCGCGCCACACAGACCCGCACCTCCCCGCTCTCGGTGAACTTCAGGGCGTTGGAGACCAGGTTGTAGAGAATCTGCCGCACGCGGGTTGAGTCACCCACGTAGACGCCGCGGGCCCCGGCCTCGACAGCCAGGTCGAAGGACAGGCCCTTCTTGTTGGCGATGGCGGTGAAGGCGGCGTGAGCGCCGCGGGCCAGTTCGCTGATGTCGAACTCGGCCTCCTCCAACTCCAGCTTGCCCGCCTCGATCTTGGAGAGGTCCAGCACGTCGTTGAGAATGTGCAGCAGGGTCTCGCCTGACTGGCGCACCACGTCCAGGCGATCCCGTTGCAGGGGGCTCAGGTCGTCGGCGGCCATGGCCTGGGCCATGCCCAGCACCCCGTTCAGGGGGGTTCGGATCTCGTGGCTCATGGTGGCCAGGAAGGTGGACTTGGCCCGGTTGGCGGTCTCGGCGTCTTCCTTGGCCTGCATCAGGGCGTGTTCGGCCGCCTTGCGCTCGGTGATGTTCTGCATCGCCCCGATCAACCGGATCGGCCGGCCCTCGCGGTCGTTCACCAGGCGGCAGGCTCCGGAGGTCCAGATCTCCTTGTCGTCGGCGCGGATGACCCTGTACTCGGGCCGATAGGGCGTTCCATCCTCCACATGCCGCCGCCAGGCCGCCTCGACGGCGGAGCGGTCGCGAGGGTCTATGGTCGCGTAGATGTCGCGGTAGAGCTCTTCGTAGGTCTTCGGCTCGGTGAAGAAGGTATCCTCCGCGCCGGCCTTGATCAGTTCACGCCGCTGATAGTCCATCTCGTAGACATGGATGTCGGCGATCTCCATCGCCAGGGTCAGGCGCTGTTCCGAGCGTTCCGTGGCCTCCAGGGCCTCGACCATGTTGGTGATGTTGTGGCTGGCGACGATGATGCCGCCGACCTCGCCGTCAGCGTTGCGCCAGGGCACCATTTCGGCGGTCAGCCAGCGAAAGCTGCCGTCGTCGAAGCGATAGGGCACCCGCTCGGCGGTGATCGTCTCCCCCGCCAGCACCCGCTCATAGAACCCGCGCCAACGCTCGAACACCGCCGGACGCAGCTCCATCATGGGCCGGCCGGTGGCTTCGGCGGCCGTGACGCCCACCTCCTCGGCCCACCGGGGGCTACAGCCGAGGACGGTGAGATTGCGGTCCGTGATCACCAGCGAGGCGGGCATGGCGGCGATGACAGCGCCGAACACGGCCGTGATCGCGGCGCGCTCGCGCCGGCCGTGTTCGCGCGCCTTGGTGGCCTGGGCGCGGTCCCACTCGTCGGCGATGAAGGCGGCCAGGTCGGTAAGCCGGTTGGCCAGGCTGGCCTCATAGGGCCGCACCTCCTGGCCCATCACGCAGAGCACGCCGGGGATGGAGCCGTCCGCCAGGCGGATCGGGGCCGCGGCGTAGAAGCGCAGATAGGGCGGGCCGGTGACGATATCCATGTCGCAGGACCGTGGATCGACGCGGCCGTCCTCGATCCAGAGGAACTCCCCGGTGTCGAGGCTCCATTGCACGTTGCGGGCGATGGCGTGATCGCCGCGCGGGTCGCGGCTGCGCCAGGTGCGGCCGTCCTTGACCAGCACGACCTGCGATTCCACGGCGCCGAACAGCGTGCGCGCCAGACGGGTGGCGCGGTCGCAGACATCCTGGCTGAGATCAAGTTCGAAGGGGCGGGCCGCGCCGTCCGCGGCGACAGACTCGGGCGATCTGAACTCTGACATGCGCCGAACCCCCGAACCTCTGTTCGCTTCTTAGAAAAGCGGTACGAGATTTTGGGTTAAGGACGACTTTATACAGGGCGTCAAAAAACCACCCGCGAGGTGATTTTCCCGTGTCTCCAAGGTGACTTAGGCGCGCGCGCTGGCGGTCGGCCAGGACCAGGCGTCGAACTCGGCGGGGTGGATGAACTCCTTGCGATACCAGGGCCGCTCGCGGGCGTCGAAGATCGAGACCAGCCACTCGGCGACCCGGGCGACGCGCGGCGACTTCAGGGCGTCGCGATGATGGCACAGCCACAGGGTCCCGCTGGCGAGCGGCGGGATATCCAGCATCACCAGGTCGGAGGTCATGTGCAGAATGGCGGTGGGGATCGGACCGATGCCGGCGCCCCGCTCGATGGCGTGCAGCATGGCCGTCGAGGAGTTGACCACCAGGGACGGCGCCGCCAGCTCCATGAAGGCGCTGGTCTTGGCGTGCCATTGCCCCTTCTCGCTGACCTGGGCGGAGTGGGCGATGAAGCGATGGCCGACGGCGGCCTCCAGGCGCGTGGGGGCCCCATACGTATCGATGTAGTCCTGCGAGGCGAACAGGGCGTAGTGCAGGGTGGCCAGTTCCGTGGCCGCCACATCCGGCTGGCCGCCCGGCGAGGTGAGCTGGATGGACAGGTCGACGTGGCCGTCCACGGGGTTCTCAGGATAGAAGCCGCAGTCGATGCCCAGCCTAATGCCCGGGTTTTCCTTCATGAAATCCGCGAGCTTGACCCCCAACAGGAAGCCCCCGATGCCCTCCGGCGCGGCGATGGTCACCTCTCCGGTGTCGTGGCGGTCGGCCTCCAGGGCCATGCGCTCGATCTCCACCGAGGCCCGCTGCATGGAGAGCGCACGGTCATAGATGCGCTCGCCGGCCCGGGTCAGGCTGACGCCGCGCAGGCCGCGGTCGAACAGCCGCACTCCCAGCCGGGTCTCCAGATCGTCGATGCGGCGGGTAATGGTGGGCTGGCTGGTGCGGAGTAGGCGCGCGGCCGCGCCGAAGCTGCCGGCCTGGGCTGCGGCGACGAAGGTCTTGATATCGTCCCAGTCGGCGCGCCCGCCGTCGTGATTGTCCATCCCACCCAACCCGTATCGTGGCGCCCCCATACGAACTTGGCGGCTGCACCCAGACGATTTGACGCTCTACCAAAAGGCCAGTTTGTACAAGTCAGGTGACCAGGATGCCGAGCGCCGCCGACGCCACGATCCGCCCGCGAGACCATCTTGCGCGGCTGGGCCTGAGGCTGGCGACGGCCGACGAAATCGCCGAGGGCCGCGATATCGCCGTCCGCACCGTCGGTCCCACCGTCGCGACGGTGGAAACCCTGCAGGCGGTCCAGGACGAGCGCTGCACCGGCCTGTACGGCGTCCCGACG
>JAZKFM010000440.1:1242-4748 GCA_040386415.1 Pseudomonadota bacterium | reverse complement strand
CGCGGGCGCTGGTGATGTTGAAACTGCCGTCGGCCTCGAAGCACCAGGCGTTCAGGGCCACGGCCACATCGTAGGCCAGGGTGTCGACGCAGGCGAAATAGAAGTCGATGGCCCCGGCGAACTTACCTCCGGCGAAGAAGACGTTATCGGGGAAGTAGTCCTCGTGGATGATGCCCTGGGGCAGGCCCAGGGGCCAGGTCCGGGCCAGGCGGTCCAGGTCGGCGTCGATGGTGGCCGCCAGGCCCGGCTTCAGGGCCTCGGCGTCGTCCCGCAGGGTGGCGAACAACGGCGCCCAGGCGGCCTGGCCCAGGCCCGGCGCCCGCGTGCCCGGGAAGCCCTGAGCAGCAAGGTGCAGCCGGGCCAGGCCCTCGCCCGCCTCGCGGCAATGTGCGGCGGTGGGGCGGCGGACCGACAGGCCCGGCAGGAATTCGATGATGGCGGCCAGCTTGCCGCGCACATGCTTGATGGTCCGACCGGCGCGGTCGGCGACGGGGGAGGCGCAGGGGTAGTCGTGCTGGGCCAACCAGCGCATCAGGTCGAGGAAGAACGGCAGTTCCTCGGCCTTCATGCGCTTCTCGTAGACCGTCAGGAAATAGCGCCCGACCGTGGTCTCCAGCATGAAGTTAGAGTTCTCCACGCCCTCGGCGACGCCCTTGAAGGCCACGGCGGTCCCGAGGTCGAAGTCGGCGAGCAGGAGCGCCAGCTCCTCATCATTGATGTCGGTATAGACGGCCATGCCGGGCTCGGGATGGGGGAGCCCGCGCCGGGCGTCAAGCCTTGGCGACCACCCACAGGTCCTGGCCGCCGTCATAGTCGGCCGGCGCCGCCCAATTGCCCTTGTGGAACGACACCACCGTCAGGCCGGCGCCCCGGATGGCGTGGTGGAGGGCGTGGATCGCGTGAGCGATGGCCCGCTCGGGGCTGCGCGGGTCCACCACGCTTGAGGTCGCGTCATAGTCCTGGAAGTCGAAGAGGGGGTTTTCCGCGGCGCGGGGGGAGAAGGCGGTGAAGGCGAAGCGCCCGCCGGGCTTGAGGGCGCGGGCGGCCTCCTTGAGATAGTGGCTCATGGCCCCGAAGCGCATATGGGTGAAGACCGACATGGCGAAAGCCACATCCACCGAGGCCGGCTCTACGGGGAAGACGACCTTGTCCTCGGCGATCGATCCGCCGCGGTTGTAGTCGCCGTTCCAGACATCCAGGTGGACGAAGGTGAGGCCCGGGTAGCGGCGCCTGCACATGCCGATGGCGGCCTTGGAGAGGTCAAAGCCCGTATAGGGATGACCGGTCAGGTGGCGGGACATCCGGCCGGTGCCGCAGCCGATGTCCAGCACCGTGTCGCCGGGCTTGAGGCCTGCATGGGTGCGCAGCCAGCCCACCGCCTGCAGGCCGATGGCCTCGTGGTCGCCGTTGCCGACATTGTGGATCACGCTCCAAGGGTCGCCGGGCTTTCGCGTCGGGAGGCTCTTGATGTCCAGCCACAGGCCAGACAGGGCGCGCCGCAGCGGCGGTGGGGCATAGGCGGCGAGGGCGCGGATCGTCGCCATCAGCCCTCCACCAACACCCGGGGCAGCTTGAAGCTGACGGTCTCGCGGACAGCGTCGACCTCCTCCACCGTCACGTCGAACACCGCGCGCAGCGCGTCGATCACGCCCTGAACCAGCACCTCGGGCGCCGAGGCGCCGGCGGTGACGCCGACGGTCCGGGCGCCGTCGATCCAGGCGAGGTCGAGGAAGCTGGCGTCGTCGATCAGGTGGGCCTGGGCCACGCCCGCACGCTTGGCGACCTCCACCAGCCGCACCGAGTTGGAGGAATTGGCTGACCCCAGCACCAGCAGCACGTCACTGCGGGCCGCCACGCTCTTCACCGATTCCTGCCGGTTGGTGGTGGCGTAGCAGATGTCTTCCTTGTGCGGGGCGGAGATCTCCGGGAACCGCTCACGCAGGGCCGCCACGATGGCCGCGGTGTCGTCCACCGACAGGGTGGTCTGGGTGGCGAAGGCGACGTTGGTCGCATCCTTGGGTGTGAAGGCGCGCGCGTCCTCCACCGTCTCGATCAGGGTGACCGCGCCCTCCGGAAGTTGGCCCATGGTGCCCACGACCTCAGGATGGCCGGCATGGCCGATCAGCACGATCTCCATGCCGGCGTCGTAGTGGCGCTGGGCCTCCACATGGACCTTGGAGACGAGGGGGCAGGTGGCGTCGAGATAGAGCATGTTGCGCGACTTGGCGTCGGCCGGCACCGACTTGGGCACGCCGTGGGCCGAGAACACCACCGGGCGGTCGGTGGGACACTCGTCCAGCTCCTCGACGAAGATGGCGCCCAGCGCCTTCAGCCGGTCCACCACATGGCGGTTGTGGACGATCTCGTGGCGCACATAGACCGGTGCGCCGTACTTCTCGATCGTGCGTTCCACGATCTGGATGGCGCGGTCGACGCCGGCGCAGAAGCCGCGCGGCGTGGCGAGCAGGACCGTCAGGGGGGGGCGGGCGCGGATCGGTTCGGACATGAGCCCAAACTAGGCGTCCGGAGCTTCCACCGCCAGCCGCGTTGCGGCCTCAATCGATAGCCAGTAGTACAGGGCCGACCGCGCGGATGTCCGCGCCCCGTTCCTCTGTCTGGACGACCCCATGCGCCGTTCCCTTCTGCTCGCCGCCTGCGCCTTCATGGCGACCGCGATCGCCCTGCCCGAAATCGCCCTGGCCCAGGGCTCGCCGCGCCGCGACCAGCAGCGCCAGGAGCAGGAAGCCGCCAAGAAGAAGAAAACCAAGGAAGAGTGGAACGACGTGCAGGCTCCCCTGCAGGCCCTGCGCAACGCCGGCCCGTGCCCCTTCGTGAAGGTGCTTTACGACGCCGGCCGCTACATCGAGTTCAAGGACGACAAGGAAGCCTCGGCCAATGTCGCCTATTCGGGCGAGATTCAGGGCATCTCGGCCGGCTGCGCGTACAAGGACGACCAGCCGATCCAGGTCGAGATGGAAGTGCTGTTCGAACTGGGCAAGGGCCCGCAGGCCCAGGGCTCGTCCAAGAACTATCGTTACTGGGTGGCCGTCACGAAGCGCAACGAGGCGATCATCGCCAAGCAGTACTTCGATCTGCCGGTCAACTTCGACGCCGGCCAGGATCGCGTCTACGCCACCGAAAAGATGGCGCAGATCACCATCCCGCGCGCCAAGGACACCACCAGCGGCGCCAATTTCGAGATCCTCGTCGGCTTTGACGTGACGCCGCAGATGGCGGCCTTCAACCGTGACGGCAAGCGCTTCCGGGTGAACGCGGGCACGGCGGCCATCGCCGCGGCGGGGACGACCGACCGTCAATGAGCGATCTGAAACGGGGCCTGAGCGAAGCGGTCGCCGCCGCCTTCGCCGCCGCGGGCCTGCCGGCTGAGCTCGGACGCGTGACGCCGTCCGACCGGCCCGACCTCGCGGACTTCCAATGCAATGGCGCCCTGGCCGCCGCCAAGACCGCGCGCCGCGATCCCCGCGAGATCGCCGCCGGGGTCACCG
>JAZKFM010000440.1:0-1232 GCA_040386415.1 Pseudomonadota bacterium | reverse complement strand
CGCGACCCTGGCCGCCGATCCGCGCCTGTCGGTCGTCGAGATCGCCGGTCTCGGCTTCATCAACATGCGGGTCTCCGACGCCGCGCTTTCCGAGCGCGCCAACGAGATCACCGCCGATCCTCGCCTGGGCGCATCGGTGGTCGAGGCCCGTCGGCGCATCCTGGTGGACTATGCCGGCCCCAACGTGGCCAAGCCGATGCATGTGGGCCACCTGCGCTCCTCCATCATCGGCGAGGCCATCAAGCGCATCTACCGGTTCCGCGGCGACCTGGTGGTGGGCGACGCCCACTTCGGCGACTGGGGCTACCAGATGGGCCTCATCATCGGCGCGGTGATGGACGAGGACCCCTTCATCAAGGCCCTGGTGGAGCAGCTCAACAGCCGCAATCAGCCGGTGTCGGCCGACGAGGAGAAGACCGCCTTCGCCGCCCTGCACGACCGGGTCAGCCTTGAGGATCTCGACCGCCTCTATCCCCTGGCCGCGGCCAAGGGCAAGGCCGAGATCGAGTATCGCGAGCGGGCTCGCAAGATGACCGCGGAGCTGCAGGCCAAGGCGCCCGGCTATCACCTGCTCTGGCGACACTTCGCGCGGGTGACCAAGGTGGCCCTGGAGCGGGACTTCCACGCCCTGGGGGTCGACTTCGACCTCTGGAAGGGCGAGAGCGACGTCGACGACCTGATCGCGCCGATGGTCAAGGAGCTGGACGACAAGGGCCTGCTGGTGGACGACCAGGGCGCCCGGATCATCCGCGTGGCGCGGCAGGGCGACAAGCGCGACCTGCCGCCCCTGCTGGTGGTCTCGTCGGAAGGCTCGGCCATGTATGGCACCACCGACCTGGCCACCGTGCTGGACCGGAAGAAGAGCTTCGATCCCGACCAGGTCCTCTACGTCGTCGACCAGCGCCAGGCCGACCATTTCGAGGTGGTGTTCCGCGCCGCCTATCTGGCCGGCTACGCGCCGGAGGGCAGCCTGGAGCATATCGGCTTCGGCACCATGAACGGCACCGACGGAAAGCCCTTCAAGACCCGCGAAGGCGGGGTGCTGAAGCTCAACGACCTGATCGAAATGACCCGCACCAAGGCGCGCGAGCGCCTGCGGGAGGCTGACCTGGGCGCCGAACTCGACCCCGACGCCTTCGACGACACCGCCCACAAGGTGGCCGTCGCGGCCCTGAAGTTCGCCGACCTGCAGAACTTCCGCGGCACCTCCTACGTCTTCGACCTCGACCGCT
>JAZKFM010000439.1:0-6708 GCA_040386415.1 Pseudomonadota bacterium | reverse complement strand
GCTGGGACCTGGGGGGCAACGCCAGCCGCGTCTTCACCCTCTGCTACAATCTCCAATACCCGGAGATCCTCTTCCAGCGCTTCCCGGGCGTCGAGGGCACGGCCTATCTGGTGGGAGGGCTCGGCGTGAACTACCTACAGTCCGACGAGGTCATCCTGGCGCCGATCCGGGCCGGCGTCGGCCTGCGCCTGGGCGCCAATATCGGCTATCTCGGCTTCAGCCGCAAACGCCGGACCTGGCCATTCTAAGCGCCGGCTAGAGCCCTCTTCCTTTAGAGCTTGCCAGGCGGACGTGGACGCCAGCCAGCGCGCGCTAATGCCGTTCGGTCTTTGAGGCCAGCAGGTCCATGAAGGCCAGCATCACCCCAGACACCACAAAGGTCAGGTGGATGCCCACCAGCCAGGCCAGATTCCGGTCGGACATCGGCTCGTTCTCCGCCAGTTGCATGAAGGCCTTCAGCAGGGCGATGCCCGAGATCGCGACGATGGAGGCGATCAGCTTCAGCTTCAGGCCGGCGAAGTCCACCGTGCCCATCCAGCCGGGGCGATCCTCGTCGTCGCCAGTGTCGATCTTGGAGACGAAGTTCTCGTAGCCTGAGAAGATCACGATCAGCAGTAGATTTCCCGCCAGGGACAGGTCGATGAGGGAAAGGGCCATGAGGATGGCCTGTTCAGGGCTCATGGACCCTATGTGGCTGAATTCCCGCCAGGCCTCATTGACGAAGACCACCACCAGAGCGGCTAGCGCCGCCACAAGCCCAATGTAGAAGGGCACCATCAACCAGCGGGACCGGAACAGGGCGGTCTCCAGCCAGCGTTCCAGGGCGGGCTTGGCCTTGAGCGGCTTGTCGGGGCTGGACGTGGTCATGCTGGATGTATGGGATGACGCCTGGAGCGATTCAAGAGCGTTGGCGGGAACCCGTCGACCTCCAAGGCGTAGCTCTGGAAATGCAGTGTCCCGGCGCCTGAGCGCCGGGCGCCAGGGGAGTGCGCGCTTGGAGAAATTGTCCGCCACGGTCTGGGAGTGGTTCGCCACCGGTCAGTGGCTGGTCCCTGCCGGCAAGCTCGCGGTGGCCGCGGTCATCGTCGCGGCAGGGTTCATCGCCGCCCGCCTGGTGTCGGGGGGGCTGAGCCGATGGCGCGGTCGCGCCCGGGGCGGTCGGCCGATCATCTACATCGTCGA
Source organism: Pseudomonadota bacterium (assembly GCA_040386415.1). Classification (GTDB taxonomy): domain Bacteria; phylum Pseudomonadota; class Alphaproteobacteria; order Caulobacterales; family Caulobacteraceae; genus Phenylobacterium. Next base: position 5,526 of record JAZKFM010000439.1, on the reverse strand, counting down.
GAAGCTGTCGGGATACGGCCTGGTGGTGGCCGGGTTCTTTGTGGCTCTGTCCACCCTGGGGATCGACCTGACCTCACTGGCGGTCTTCGCCGGCGCCCTGGGGGTGGGGGTCGGTCTTGGCCTGCAGGGGATCGTGCGGGAGTTCGTCTCGGGCCTGGTGCTGATCTTCGATCCCCACGTCCATGTGGGGGACTTCATCGAGCTGGAGAACGGGGTGCGCGGGGTGATCGCCGAGGTGGGCCCGCGGGCGTCGCGGGTTCGCACCAATGACGGGCTCAATGTCGTCATTCCCAACTCCAAGCTGATCGAGAGCCAGGTGATCAACTGGACCCTGAAGGGCGGCACCCGGCGGATCCACGTCCCCTTCTCGGCGGCCTACGGGGTGGACAAGGCCCTGGTGCGCGACGTGGTGATCCAGGCCGCGCGCGCCACCCCTTTCACCCTGCCGGAGACCGAGGACCGCAAGACCCAGGTGTGGCTGATCGGGTTCGGCGACTCGGCGCTGAATTTCGAGCTGGTGGTGTGGCCGACCTTCGACGCGGTGAAGCGGCCGGCGGCCATGCACGCGGCCTATACCTGGGCGATCGAGGACGCCCTGCGCTCGGCCCAGATCGAGGTCCCCTACCCTCAGATGGACCTGCGGGTGCGCAGCCTGTTCGGCCAGGAGGGCGGCGAGGCCTTCACCGCCCTTGGGCTGAAGGCCGCCAGCCCGCAGGAGCCGGCGCCCCACCCGGTGGTGGAGACCAAGAACGACGCCGCCGACGCCCTGGTGGCCGATGTCGAGCGCGAGGCCCGCGAGCGCCTGACCCAGGATCGGCAATAGGCCTGCGTCAGCTCCGCAGCTTGGCGCCCACGGTCTTCTCGGCGGCGGCCACGATCTTCGCCGACAGGGCCTCGATCTCGGGCTCGGTGAGGGTCTTCTCGCGGGGCTGGACCAGGACCTCGACGGCCACCGACTTGGAGCCCTCGGGCACGCCGGGGCCCGAATAGACGTCGAAGACGCGGGCGTCGGCGATCAGGGCCTTGTCGGCCGCCAGGATCGGACGGACCAGGTCGCCGGCCGCCACCTCGGACGCCACCACGAAGGCGAAGTCGCGGCTGAGCGGCATGAGGGCCGAGATGTCCAGGGCGGGCTTGGTCTTGGTCGCCTTCTTCTTGCCCTCGGGGATGGCGTCCAGGTTCAGCTCGAAGGCCACCAGGGGGCCGTCGACGTCCAGGGCCTTGAGCACGCGCGGATGCAGTTCGCCGAACTCGGCCACCACGGTCTTGGGGCCAAGCTGCAGCCGGGCCGAGCGGCCGGGATGCCACCAGTCGGAGGTCGAGCCCTGGACCAGCTGCAGGTTCGGCGCGCCGATCTCCTCCAGGATCGCCATCAGGTCGGCCTTGAGGTCGAACAATGGGTCGCTCTTGGCGCCGTCCCAGCGACGGGGCGGGTGGGGCGCCACCAGGGCGGCCAGCACGGTGACCTGGTCTTCCGGCTCGTCGCCGCGATAGAGCGGGCCGATCTCGAAGGCGGCCAGGTCGGGGAAGCCGCGCCGGGCGTTGCGGCCCGCGGCCTCGATGAGGTTGGGCAGGATGGACGGGCGCATGCAGTCCAGGTCCGAGGCGATGGGGTTGGTGACCACCAGTTTCGCATCGCCGCCGCCGAACAGTTTGGCGGTCGCCTGGGCCGTGAAGCTCCAGGTGATGGTCTCGGCATAGCCGCGGGCGGCCATGGCGCGCCGCGCCACGCGGACGCGGCCCTGGCGCACGGTCAGCACGCCGCCGGCGGCAGGCGCCAGTTCGGGCAGGGGCGTGGCGGGCAGGGCGTCATAGCCCTGGATGCGGGCCACCTCCTCGACGAGGTCGGCCTTGCCCTCCACGTCGCGGCGCCAGGACGGCGGGGTCACCTGGTCGCCGGCGATCGCGAAGCCGAGCTTGGTGAGGATCTCGTCGATCCGGGCGTCGCCGATATCCAGGCCCGACAGCTTCTTCACATAGGACCGGTCGAAGGTCAGGGCGGTGGGGGGCGTAGGCGCCTCGCCGGCCAGGGTGACCTCCGAGGCCTCGCCGCCGCAGAGTTCCAGGATCAGCCTGGTGGCCAGCTCCAGACCGGGGACCAGGGACTGGGGATCGACGGTGCGGGCGAAGCGGTACTGGGCGTCGGAATTGATGCCGGTGGACCGCCCGGTCTGCGCCGTCAGGATCGGGTCGAACCAGGCGCTTTCCACGAAGACGTCGGTGGTGGTTTCCGAACAGCCGGTGCTCTCGCCGCCCATCACCCCGCCCAGGCCGATGGCGCCGGAGCCGTCGGCGATGACGCAGATGTCGGGGGTGACGGCGTAGGTCTTGCCGTCCAGCGCCGCGACCTCTTCGCCCACGGCGCCCATGCGGGCCTCCACGAAGCCGCCGGTCAGCTTGGCGGCGTCATAGACGTGCAGGGGCCGGGCGCGGTCGTAGGTGATCAGGTTGGTGATATCGACGAGGGTGTTGATGGAGCGCAGGCCGATGGAGGTCAGGCGCTGGGCCAGCCAGGCCGGGGACGGCCCGTTCTTCACGCCGCGGATCAGGCGGCCGGCGAAGGCGGGGCAGGCCTCCGGCTCTGGCAGCTTGATCTGGATGGGGTTGGGGAAGGTCCCGGGGACCGGGGTGATGGCGATGTCCTTCAGGGTCCCCAGGCCGGCGGCGGCCAGGTCGCGGGCGATGCCGACGACGCCGAGCCAGTCGGGGCGGTTGGGGGTGACCTCGAAGTCGATCACCGCTTCCAGGCCCAGCGCCGTGGCGGCGGGGGTCCCGACCGCAAGATCGTCGGGCAGGTCCATGATCCCGTCGGACTCGCTGGCGGCCTCCAGCTCGGAGGCCGAGCAAAGCATGCCGTTGGAGACCACGCCGCGCACCGGCTTCTCCACCAGCGTCACGCCCAGGCCCGGCACATAGGCGCCGATGGGGGCGTAGATGGTGGTCAGGCCCGCCCGCGCATTGGGGGCGCCGCAGACGATCTCCTTGCGGCCGTCGACGGTGTCCACCTGGCAGACCCGCAGGCGGTCGGCGTTGGGGTGCTGCACCGCTTCCACGATCTTGGCGACGGTGAAGGCGGCCAGCTTGGTGGCGGGATCGGCGACGTGCTCGACCTCGAGGCCGGCCATGGTCATGGCGTCCACCAGTTCGGGGACCGAGGCGGTGGTGTCGAGGTGCTCGCGCAGCCAGGAGAGGGTGAACTTCATTGGTCGGCTCCTTCGCCGAGAATCTCGATCAGGCGGAAGCGCTCGCACCAGAGCAGCATGTCCGGGGCGTAGGTGGCTTCGCGGACGAAATAGTCCTCATGGACGGCGGCCCAGTAGGCATGGCTGAGGTCGCCCTCGCCTTCCTCCGCGGCGAAGGCGGCGTCGACCTCGTCGAACCGGCGCTGGACCAGTTCCACGGACTCGATGATCGCGCGCGGGGCGCCCGCGCCGTCTTGGACCACATAGCGGGCGCCGGGCGCGCTGCCCTTCGGTCCCTGGGAGGCGGCCCAGCAGGTGGCGGTCTTCTTGCCCGCCAGGACCAGGGCCAGGAGTTCGTCTGCCATGGCGGGGCTGTCGCCGAACATGAAGTGCTCCAGGCCGGCGAGGTCGGCGAGAGCGGCCATCAGCTGAGCCCCGTCGCCGGGTTCGGCGCGGCGAAGGCCGAGAAGCCGTAATGCTGCAGCCAGCGGACGTCGGTGGCGAACATGTCGCGCAGGTCGGGCATGCCGTACTTCAGGACGCCCAGCCGGTCGACGCCGCAGCCAAAGGCGAAGCCCTGCCAGACGTCGGGATCGAGGCCGCAGTTGCGCAGGACATTGGGGTGCACCATCCCGCAGCCGAGGATCTCCAGCCAGTCGGTCCCCTGGCCGATCTTCACCTCGCCGCCCGAGCGGTCGCACTGCACGTCCATCTCGGCGCTGGGCTCGGTGAACGGGAAGTGGTGCGGACGGAAGCGGGTGACCACGTCCGGGGTCTCGAAAAACCGGCCGAGGAAGGTCTCGAGCGTCCACTTCAGGTGACCCATGTGGATGGCCTTGTCGATCACCAGGCCCTCGATCTGGTGGAACATGGGTGTGTGGGTCTGGTCGCTGTCCTTGCGGAAGGTGCGGCCCGGCACGATGACGCGGATCGGGGGCTCCTGGCCCGAGGCGATCCAGGGGGCGGCCGGCTTCTGGTTGGTGCGGTTCATGACGCGCACCTGCACCGGGCTGGTGTGGGTGCGCAGGACCTTGCGCTCGCCCTGCTCGTTCTCCGGCAGGAAGAAGGTGTCGTGCATCTCCCGGGCCGGGTGCTTGGGCGGGAAGTTCAGGGCCGTGAAGTTGTTGAAGTCGGTCTCGATGTCCGGCCCCTCGGCCAGCGAGAAGCCCATGTCGGCGAAGATGGCGATCATCTCGTCCATCACCTGCATGGTGGGATGGACCCCGCCCTTGCGACGCGGCGGCGGCGGCAGGGAGAGATCGACGCGTTCGGAGGCCAGGCGGGCGTCCAGCTCGGCGGCTTCCAGGGCGGCCTTGCGCTCGGTGATGGCCGCTTGAACGCGGTCGCGCAGGCCGTTGATCAGCGGGCCCTGTTCGCGGCGCTCGTCGGGGCTCATGCCCCCCAGCGACTTGAGCAGGTCCGAGATCGCCCCGGACTTGCCCAGGGCCGAGACGCGGACGGCCTCCAGAGCGGTCAGGTCGGCGGCGGCCGCGATGGCGGCGGTGAGGTCGGCTTCGAGTTTGGCGGTCATGACACGGCGTTCTTAGAGGGGGTGACAGGGCGCGGGAAGAGGACAGCAAAAAGCCCTCCGGCGGTTCGGCCGAAGGGCTTTGAATGCTTTAGGAGCCAAGAGCTCCCGGGCCTCAAGCCAGAGCGGCGCGAACCTTCTCAGCGATGGCCTTAAACGCGGTGGGGTCGTTGCCCGCGATGTCCGACAGGACTTTGCGGTCGATCTCGATCCCGGCCAGGTCAAGGCCGTGGATAAAGGTCGCGTAGGTCAGACCCTCAATGCGGGCCGCGGCGTTGATGCGCTGGATCCAGAGCGAACGGAAGTTACGCTTGCGGACCTTGCGGTCGCGGTAGGCGTACTGGCCGGCCTTGTCCACCGCGGCCTTGGCCGTGCGGATGGTGTTCTTGCGGCGGCCGTAGAAACCCTTGGCCTGCTCAAGAACCTTCTTGTGACGGGCGTGGGCGACAACGCCCCTTTTAACGCGTGCCATGTGTCAGTGCTCCGATCAAAGGCCGTAGGGCAGGTAGGACTTGATGGTCTTGACGTCGGACGACGACATGACCTTCGTGCCACGGTTCTGACGGATGTACTTGGCGCTGTGGCTCATCAGCCGGTGGCGCTTGCCCGCGACGCCAGCCTTGATCAGGCCAGACGCAGTGATTTTGAAGCGCTTTTTGGCGCCTGACTTGGTCTTCAGTTTCGGCATTTCTCTGCGGAGCGTGAGCCCCGTCCTCTGGCGTATTGATGAACCGCCCTGGCATGCCATTGGCCAGACGGTTCCGAAGGGGAGGGCGAATACGCGAAAGGCTGGGGGAAAGCAAGGGTTTGAGTCTC
>JAZKFM010000438.1:0-4016 GCA_040386415.1 Pseudomonadota bacterium | reverse complement strand
CCCAGGGTCGCTGGCTGCAAGCCCTGCCTGTGGGGCGCCCTGTCGCACCCCTTGGAAGGTCTTCTTAACCCTCTCTGGTCACAGTGAATCGTCGCACTTGACGGCGAAACGCAAGAGATGACCGGGCCTTAGGGAAGCACCCAAGCCCGGTTCGAAGGACAGAATGGGTCTCAGCCCCGACTCTCGCGCCCGGTTCAACCTCGAGCGGGCCTCCGTGCTCATCCTCGATGAATCGACCATGGGCATGAGCATTCTGGTGCAGATCCTCACCGGTTTCGGCGCCAAGGTGCTGCACCGGGCCGAGAACGTGGAGGAGGCCCAGGGCCTCGTCGCCAAGGTCGAGCTGGACCTGGTTGTGGCCGATGCGCTCGGTCCCGGCGGCGCAGGCTATGACTTCGTGAGCTGGCTGCGCCGCTCGCGCATCGAACCGAACTGCTTTGCGCCGGTGCTGCTGACCGCGGGACATACCCCGGGCGGTGCCGTGCAGAAGGCCCGCGACTGCGGCGCTCATTTCGTGATGACCAAGCCGCTGACCCCCATCACTGTGCTGGAGCGCGTGCTGTGGATCGCCCGCGAGGGCCGGCGGTTCGTGGAGTGCGACAGCTATATGGGTCCTGACCGCCGCTTCAAGAATGACGGCGTGCCGGCCGGACAATCGGGACGGCGGCGCGACGACCTGCCCGTTGAAGTTGGCGAGGCCAGTGAACCCAATATGGAACAGGACAGCATCGACGGCATGCTGAAGACACGACGGGTGACCCTTTGAGCGCGGTAAAGATCCATGTTCCCGTGGTGCGGCTGGCCAAGCTGCTGCGCACGCCTGGCGGGGTTCCCGTCGCCGACGCGGTCAAGCGGGCCGGGGCGGGGCTGGAAAGCCTGCGCGCCGAGTGTCTGGACGAACTGCGGGTGACCCTGGACCAGGCCGAGCTGTGCGCGGGCCGCGCCAACGGGGAGTACGACCCCGACGTCGCCGAGGAGCTCTACGCCATCGCCAGTGCGGCCATCGGCGTGCCCACTGCCTGTGGCCTTGCGCCCATCGACACCGCCCTGGTCAGCCTGGCCGACCTCACCGACTATCTGAAGACCCGCAAGATCTGGGATCCCAACGCCGTGGCCGTGCACCTGCGGGCCTTCCGCCTGCTGCTGCACACCGAGGCGGGCAAGGACAGCAACGGCACCAAGGCCATCCTCGAGGGCCTGCGGCGGGTCAGCCAGCGCTACGCCAAGCCCGAATCTCCGAGCGCCGCGGCGGGCTAAGGGCTTTACGAATCCGGCTCCCGGCGCTTCACTGGGGTCATGACCGACAACAGTATCCGCGAACGCTCCCGCCGCACCCTGGAGAGCGCAAGATCCAATTATCAGTCCGACCCCTCTCTGCCAAACACCGTCTGGTACGGTCGGGTGCTGGGGTTCCGCTATCAGATCGAAGAGGCGATCGCGGTGTTCAGCGAGGGGCTGGAGCGGTTCCCCGACTCCTTCGAATTGCTGCGCCAGCGGGGCCACCGCTATCTGTCGACCCGGCGCTTCGCCGAGGGACTGGCGGACCTGGCCCGCGCCGCCGAGCTGCTCGAGGGCAAGCCCGAGTGGATCGAGCCGGACGGCAAGGGCAACGAGCTGCCGGTGCCCCCCACCAGCATTCAGTTCAACACCTGGTATCACCTGGCCCTGGCCCACTACCTGCTGGGGGACTGGGACGCCGCCGAGGCGGCCTATCGCCGCTGCCTGGATTGGGTGCGGGCTGATGATCACGACGGGCTGACGGCCTGCAACGACTGGCTCTACATGACCCTGCGGCGCCGGGGCGACGAGGCGGCGGCCGCGCAGGTGCTGGCCTCGATCCCGCACGGCCTGGCCGATGAGGCCTTCGTCGAGGGCCCGTCCTATTATCGCCGGCTGCGGATGTACCGCGGCGAGTTCGAGCCGCAGGAGCTGCTGACCCCGGACCTCGGCTCCCAGGTGATCCACGACCTGGAGACCCTGTACGCCACCCAGGGCTACGGGGTGGGCAACTGGTATCTCTACAATGGCGAGACCGATCGCGCGCGGGAGGTGTTCGAACAGATCCTCCGCGGCCGCAGCAAGTTCGCCTTCGGCTACATCGCCGCCGAGCGCGACCTGCGGGAGATGGAAACCGCTTAGAGCCCGGCCAACCCTCGGCCGGATCAGCCGAGCGTTGGCTGTTCAGCCGGTCGACTTCCTGCATTCCGCGGCTCCGATCAAGGAGCCATGCCTGTGAGGCCACGGGCGGTTCAGGGGCGGCCGCGAGGCCCCCCCTTCCGGCGTCCTCAGGAGAAGACGAAGTCGCTGCTGTTCAGGCTCGACAGATTCACGCCCTGCAGGGTGATAGAGTGGGCGGCGTCGAGCGCAATCACCACCGCGCTCCCGACCTGGGATGCGTGGCTCATCAGGTCGGCAAAGCCACCCACCAGCGTATGGTCGATTTGGATGGTGTCGTTCTGCGCCTTGAAGTCGGTGATCGTATCGTTGCCGAAGCCGACGCCGAAGACGAAGCGGTCCGGACCATTTCCACCGGCCAGGATGTCGTTGCCGGCCCCACCCTCGAGGGTGTCGGAGCCGTTCTCGCCCGAGAGCTGGTCGATGCCCGCGCCGCCGAACAGCCGGTCACCGCCGTTGCCGCCAAAGAGGTTGTCGGCCCCGCCGGCGCCATTGACGGTGTCGTCGCCATTGCCGCCCTCGAGACGCTCATCAGCCTCGGTTCCCGACAGGGCGTCGGACTTCACCGTGCCGAGGATATTGGCCCCATTGGCGACGCCGCCAACCGTCACGCTGACCGTCGCGGTGCTGGTGGCGCCCGCGGAGTCGGCCATCACATAGGTGAAGCTGTCCGCGGCGGTCTGACCGGCGGTCAGCAGGTCCTGGCTGTCGGCGTCGGCGGTATAGACCACCTTGCCATCGACGATGGCGACACTGGCGCCGCTGTTGGTGGCGGAGACGGAGACCAGGGTCTTGGCGTCGCCAGCGTCAACATCGGTGTCGTTGGCCAGAACGTCCAGGATCAACGACTGGTCTTCGGAAACCGAGCCCGCGTCGGCCAGGGCGACGGGCCCGTCATTGACGCCGGTGATCGTCATGGTCACCGACGCGGTGCTCTCGGCGCCGGCGGAATCGCGGACCGTGTAGGCGAAGGTGTCGGTGGCCGTCGCGCCGGCGCTCAGCGATTGGAAGGCCGAGCCGGTGGCGTAGCTGACGGTTCCATCGGCGTTGGCGGTCGCCGCCCCGATCGTGCCGGCCGTGTCGACCGAGACCAGGGTCTTGGTGTCGCCAGCGTCAACGTCGGTGTCATTGGCCAGGACGTTGAGCGTCACGGCCGCGCCATCCTCGGTCGCCGCGCCGCTGTCGGCCACGGCCACAACGCCGTCGTTGACGCCGGTGACAGTCATGGTGACGGTGGTGGTGCTCGTCAGGCCCGCCGTGTCCTTCATGGTGTAGCTGAAGGTGTCGGTGGCCGTTTCGCCGGCTTTCAGCGCTTGGAAGTTGGTGCCGGGATTGTAGCTGACGGTTCCGTCGGCGTTGGCGGTCGCCGCCCCGATCGTACCGGCCGTGTTGACCGAGACCAGGGTCTTGGTGTCGCCGGCGTTGGCGTCGGTGTCGTTGGCCAGGACGTTGAGCGTCACGGCCGCGCCATCCTCGGTCGCCGTGAAGGCGTCAGCGACGGCGACAGGCGCCAAGTTGCTGGGGCCGAAGGTGGCGTTGAGCGAGATGTTGTCCAGGCCAAAGGCGCCAGGGCCGGTGAAGTTGGCGGGGATGATCTCGACGAAGGTCAACTGGTAGTCGCCCGCGCTGAGCGCGTTCAGGGTCGCGCCAATGTCCAGCGACACCTGGGTGACGGGGCTCCAGGCGGAATCCCGGAACGGGGCCACAAAATGATAGAAACTGGCCTTCGTGGCGCCGCCCTGGGTGAGCAGGACGTCGAAGGTTCGAACCGCGCCGCTGTAACTGGTGGTGGAGGCGAAATCGAACTTCAGGATCGCCGAGGACACCGTCTCATCGATGTG
>JAZKFM010000437.1:0-3385 GCA_040386415.1 Pseudomonadota bacterium | reverse complement strand
ATCCTGGCCCAGATCACCGCCGAGACCATGGGCGTGACCATGGACCAGGTGAAGATCGAGCTGGGGGATTCGGAGTTCCCGCCGGCGCCCGGCTCCGGCGGCCAGTTCGGCGCCGCCACCGCCGGTTCGGCGGCCTTCGAGGCCAATATGAACCTGCGCCGGGCCCTGGCCGAGCTCGCCATCGGGGACCCGAACTCGCCGCTCTACGGCGGGGACCCCACCTACGTCACCTTCGGCAACGGCAACATCGCCATTGAGAACCGCTCGGAAAGCCTGGCCACCCTGGTCAGCCGCGCCGCGCCCGAGGGCGTCTATGTGGAGGGATCCATCAGCCCGGCCGCCGACGCCCGGGACTATTCCCAGCACACCTACGGCGGCCACTTCGCCGAGGTGGGCGTGGACACCGTCACCGGAGAGGTGCGGATGCGCAGGATGTTCGGGGTGTTCGCCGCCGGCCGCATCCTCAACGCCAAGACCGCCAAGAGCCAGGTGACGGGCGGCATGATCTGGGGCGTCGGCACGGCCCTGACCGAGGGCAACGTGGTGGATAACCGCTACGGGTCCTTCATCAACCAGGACATGGCGGGCTACCTGGTGCCCAGCCACGCCGACATCGTCGATCTGGACGCCATCTTCCTGGAAGAGGCCGACGACAAGGCCAACCCGATGGGGATCAAGGGCGTCGGCGAACTGGGCATCTGCGGGGCCGGCGCGGCGGTGGCCAACGCCATCTACAACGCCTGCGGGGTTCGCCTGCGCGACTTCCCCATGACCCCGGACAAGGTGCTGGAAGGCCTGATGGCCAAAGGGCTCTAGGCCCTGTCAGCCCAGGCGGTTACTTGTTTCGCTTGAGATAGGTGACCGCCAGGGCCGCGGCGCAGCCCAGGAACAGGATGCCGGCGATCACCCGCACGGCGTCGATCAGGAAGCCCGCGACCGCCGCGGCCACCATGACCGCGAGGAAGATGCCGGCCCACTTCGCCATGGGCTAGCCGACCTTGGCGCGCAGTTCGCCCAGGATGCGGGCGAGGTCGGTCTCCCGGAACGGCTTCTGCAGCACCAGAGATCCCTTGTCGACGTCGCGCAGGCCGGCGTCGCCATAGCCGGTGGCGAAGGCGAAGGGGGCGCCCTTGGCCCGTAGAATGTCGGCAAGCGGAAAGATCGGCTGGCCGCCGAGGTTCACGTCCAGCACCGCGCAGTCGATCTGTTCGCTCTCGGCCAAGGCGATCGCTTCGTCCAGTCGTGCGGCCGGGCCGACGACAATGCAGCCGAGGTCGGTCAGCATGTCCTCGATCAGCATCGAGACCATCATCTCGTCTTCGACAACGAGGACACGCAGGCCAGCGAGATCGGGGGCGCTCATTGGCAAGGCTCCAGCAGGTTCATGGCCCTATCCATAGGCCACCACGGACTCGGCTGACTATAGCCAAGTCGCGCGCGAACCGACGCGTCCATACTGCTCATCACTGCGCCCGGTCCCCTCGCTCCGCGACTCGCTAAAACCGCTGACGGATCATTCGGTTCCATTGTCGGAGTTTAAGGCTCAGAAGCTGACGTGTTGGCGTCGAGGGGCGCCGATACCCGCAGGGTGGTGATCTGGTTGCGGACCCGCTTGACCACCTGAAACCGGTGACGATGGAAGATGAAGGTCTGACCGATCTTCGGGATGGTCTGGGCCTCGTGGATCACCAGACCGGCCACGGTGACCGCGTCGTCGTCGGGCATATCCCAGTCCATGGCGCGGTTCAGGTCCCGGATGGTCACCGAACCGTCCACCACCACCGAGCCGTCGGCCTGCTTGCGGACACCCTGGATGGCGCTGTCGTGCTCGTCGTCGATCTCGCCGACGATCTCCTCGAGGATGTCCTCCAGGGTCACCAGACCCTGCAGGGCGCCGTATTCGTCCACCACCAGGGCGAAGTGGCTCTGGCGCTTCAGGAAGGCGTTGAGCTGGTCCTTGAGGTTGGTGGTGTCGGGGATGAACCACGGCTCCCGCAGGATGTCGTCGATGGACAGCTTGTCGATCTTTCCGCCGGAATTGGCCAGGGCCTGCAAAAGGTCCTTGGCGTGCAGGACGCCGACGATGTTCTCGGCGTCGCCGCGATAGAGGGGCACGCGGGTGTGGGCGCTCTCCAGCATGGCGGTCACCACCTCGGCCGGCGACAGATCGGCGTCGATCATGGAGATCGACATGCGGTGAACCATCACCTCGCTGACGTCCATGTCCGAGAGGTCGAGCACCCCGCCCAGCATGCGACGGTCGCGTTCCTCCACCAGCCCCTCGGAGTGGTGGTACTCCACCGCCCCGCGGATCTCCTCATGGGCGGCCAGGACATCGGTCTCCATGGAGAGCTTGATACCGAAGGGCCGCAGGGTCTGGCGCACCACCCACTGGGCGCCGTTGGCCAGGGGGCCGAAGATGCGCACCACCCAGTAGGTGGGGATCGACAGGGCGCGGGCGACGTCGTCGGCGCGGGCGATGGCCAGGGACTTGGGCAGGATCTCGCTGAAGATAACGATCAGCACCGTCATTATGCCAGTGGCGATCAGGGCCCCCAGCGCGCCTGGGAAGGCCGCCGAGAGAGCGAGCGTCGTCAGGGCCGAGGCGCCGATATTGATGACGTTGTTGGAGAGCAGGATGGCCCCGATCATCTTCTCCTGATCGGCCATCATGATGTTGATGCGCCGGGCCGCGCGGTCGCCTTCGCGCTCAAGCTGGTGCATCCGGCCGCGGCTGGCCGCCGTCATCGAGGTCTCCGCCGCGGAGATCAGGCCTGACAGGCTGAGCAGGGCGACGAGGATGGGGGCGAGACCCGCGAGGATCGCGATGACGCTCACGGTCGAGCTCCTTCAGAGACGAGGAAATCGCGCACGGCCTGGGCGCTCACGTCCTTGGCGACGAAGGCGTCGCCCAGCGCGCGGGCCAGGATGAAGGTCAGCTTGCCGCCCTCAGCCTTCTTGTCCTGGCCCATATGGCGAACCAGGGCTTCGGCGGCGAAGGGGGTGCTCGCCACGGCGTCCATTCGGGTGGGCAGGCCGGCGGCGGCGATGGCGGCCTCGGCGCGCACCGCGTCCTGGGCTGAGCAAAGGCCCTGTGAGGCGGAGAAGCGGAAGGCGATGGCGGAGCCGGCGGCCACGGCCTCGCCGTGCAGCAGGGCCTCACCGTAGCCGGTCTCGGCCTCCAGGGCGTGGCCGAAGGTGTGGCCAAGATTGAGCAGGGCGCGTCGGCCCGCCTCCTTCTCGTCCTCGATAACGATCTCCGCCTTCATTTCCACCGAGCGCGCGACGGCGTGGGAGAGGGCGGCGGGTTCGCGGGCGAGAACGGCGGCGGCGTTGGCCTCCAGCCATTCGAAGAAGGCGAAGTCGCCCAGCAGGCCGTACTTGA
>JAZKFM010000436.1:17484-17830 GCA_040386415.1 Pseudomonadota bacterium | reverse complement strand
CGGCGACGCCCAGGCCGCCCGTGTCGTGGCCGCCCGCTTCACCATTCCGATCCAGGGCCTCCAGGTCCTCACCAAGCGCTGCCGCGCCGCCCGCCTGCTGGCCGTCGAGGCGCGCCTGGTCCGCGCCGACCTGCTGCTGGGCTGGGGCGCGCGCCTGAAGGACCGCGACCTGCTGCAACAGGCCCTGGAAGACGCCGAGACCGCCGTCGACGGCCTGGACGCCGCCTTTGAACCCTTGAGCTGGGCCCGCGCCGCGGCCCTCCGCGGCCAGGCCCTGGCCCTGCTGGGTGACGCGGCCGGTCAGATCGAGAGCGCGGCCGAGGCGGTGAACGCCCTGGCCGACGTG
>JAZKFM010000436.1:12276-17474 GCA_040386415.1 Pseudomonadota bacterium | reverse complement strand
CCGGCGCTGCGGAGGCGATCCGCCGGGAGCAGAGCCCGATGGACTGGGCCCGCGTCCAGACCGCCCTGGCCGAGAGCCTCCAGGCGCTTGGCGAGGCCGGCGCCTGCGAGCGGGCCTACGAACAGGCCGTCACCTGCTACGACCGCGCCGCCATGGTGTTGAGGGAGATCCCGGCCCTGGCCATGAGCGCCGTCGGCGCCTCCAACCGCGCGCTGTGCCTGGCCCGGTCGGCCGAGCTCACCGGCGATCTCAATGTGCTGGACGCCGCCGAGACCGCCTTCCGCATCGAGCTCATCGCCATGTCGCCTGGCCGCGATCCCACCGCCTGGGCCCTGCTGCAGGTGAACCTCGCCCGCCTCTATGAAGCCCGCCTGGACATCACCGGCCGCGACCGGGGCGAACGCGCCGCCGCCGCCCACGCCCTCAACGCCGCCCTCGACGTCTTCGCCGAGCAGGGGCTGCGGTCGCTGAGTGTGATCGCGTCGGACGCCCTGGACCGCCTGACCCACACGAGCCCGCGCGCGGCCTACTAGGGCGTCAGAGTCAGGCCGCGGCCACGTCGCCGGTCTGGCGGCGCATGCGCCAGAAGCGGATGGTCCGTTGGGCGGCTTCGCGGGGCAGGTTTTCGTAGAGCTCGCCATATTCGCGGGCCCGGCCCATGGCGTTGGAGTCGCGGTCCAGGATCAGGACGGCGAAGGTCAGGTACAGCGAGCGGTCGAAGCCCGCCGCTTTGCAGACGATGGAGAGCGCGTCCAGTTCGCGGCGCTCCAGGATCCGCCGCGCGGTGTGGAAATCGATGTCGGCCAGTTCGCACAGGGCCACCAGGAACTTGGTGGTCTCCCGGTTGCGCAGGAAGCCCGCCAGCACCGGCGGAGTCATGGCCCCGCGCAGGCGCAGGATGCGCACGGCCTTCTCGGCCTCCACATAGTCGGCAGGCAGGGCGCCGTCGCGGGCGGCCAGCGTCTTGCGGCCGGCGGCCAGGGCCGCGTCCAGTTCGTCGGGATCGATCTCGCGGTTGCGCTCCAGGATCTGGTCGCGCAGGCGGGCCTCCACCACGAAGTACATCTCGTTCAGCAGGTCGGCCGGCATCGATTTGCGAGCGACGACCGCGGCGTGCAGGGCCGGGTTCTCGGCGGCGCGGTCCACCACCATCTCGTGGGTCTCGCGCGACATCTCGGCGCCCTGGTTGGCCAGCAGGGTGCCCAGGGTCTCGTCGTCGCCGCGTTCCACGATGGCTTCGGAGACCGCCTCGGAGACGACGGGCCGCTGGCTGATGGCGCGCAGGTGGTCCTGGGCGCGCGTGCGGGCCACCGACAGCAGGTCATCCTCGGTGAGCGCCGTGGAGCCCTCCAGCAGCGGACGGGCCACCTCGATGGAGGGGTCGCGGGCGAGGCTGCGGATCAGGCCGGCCGGCGCCGGATCGACGCCTGACATGCGCTGGGCCAGTTCCACGCGGACGGCTTCCTCCATCTCGCCAGCGAGCTGGGTCAGGACATCGTCGAACAGGGACAGCTCGCCGGGCGCGCGGGGTTCGTCGGTGGTGAAGAACAGGTCGGTGACGCCGCGCAGCAGTTCACGCCGCCGGGAGCTGGAGGGCTCCTGGGCCAGGTCGATCAGGTCGTGAAGCTTGGTGCGCGTCATCGGGGTCTCAGAACGGGCGACCGTCGCCGGCTTTGTCGGAACTGTCGTCGTCGCCGTCGGTCGTCTTGGGGGCGGGCGCATCGGGGGGGCCGATGAAGACATAGCGGTCGCCGCCTTCGACGGCGGGGATCACGTCGGGCTCCAGGCCATAGGCCCGGTGCATCGAATAGAGCTTGGACGAACCACCCACGTGGCGCGCCGTCGCCGAGGCGTCCACCACCTTCTGGCCGGCGGCGACCGCGGCCTGCTCGGGCAGGGGCGGCGGGCCGCCAGCCTTCTGGCCGGCGGCGACCGCGGCTTGCTCGGGCAGGGGCGGCGGGCCGCCATAGAGGCTTGAGGGCGGCGGCGCATAGATCGGCGGCGAGGACGAGGTCTGTTGATCCAGGGAGGGCGCGGGCGCGGGCGCGCTCGGGCGCGGCGCCTGATAGGGGGCCTGGGGGACGAAGGGGGTGTAGGCCGGCGGCTGGTAGGTCACGCGGCTGCTCTCGCCGGGGGGCGGGGGCAGGTCGCGATCCTGCGGCCCCGCCTGGCGGCCGCGCGTGAACTGACCGGCGAGCGCCAGGGGCTCGGGGCGCTGCATCATCCCGGGCTGGCCGCCGGTGGTCGGATAGGCGCGCTTGTTGGACCATCCCAGCATCGGGCCGGTCGGCGCGGGGGCCCGCTGTTCATAGGCCGGACGCTCATAGGACCGGTCCCGGTCATCCTCCTGGGAGCCGGGCGTGATCGCACGGACGACGGCGGCGATGGCGTGGCCGATGTTCATCATCCGACAACGCTAGCCGCGGTCGCTTAACCCTGAGCTAACGGGCGTCTTTAACGGCCACGCCACCAGGCCAGGCCCGCGCGCTCGGCGCGCTCCAGCAGGGCGTGCAGCACCACCCCCATCAGACCCAGCACCACCAGGGCGGCGATCATGCGCGCGGTCTGCAGCTTGTTGCCGGCGTCGAGGATGCGCCAGGCCAGGCCGCGCACCCCGCCCGACCCCGCGCCGAACTCCGCCACCACCGCCCCGATCACCGCCAGCCCCGCGCCAACCTTATGACCTTCCAGCAGAAATGGGACGGCCGAGGGCAGGCGAAGGCGCAGGACGCGCTGCAGGCGGCTGGCGCCATAGAGGTCAAACAGCCGCTCCAGGTCGGGATCGGCGGCCTTCAGCCCCGTGACCGCGCCGGAGAAGATCGGGAAGAAGGCCACCAGCACCGCCAGGGCCACGATGGCGCGCTCGGGGTGGTCGATGCCCGCCCAGATCAGCACCAGGGGCGCGATGGCCACCACCGGCGTGACCTGCAGAACCGAGGCCAATGGCCGCACCGCGCGGTCGATCAGCGGGCTCAGGCCCACCAGCAAGGCGATCGCCTGGGCCAGGATACTGGCGATCAGCAGCGAAATCAGGGCCACCGACAGGGTGTTCCAGGCCGCCTGCATCAGGCTGGCGGTGTCGGTGGTCAGGGCCACGGCGACGTCGGAGGGCGCGGGCAGGAAATAGGCCGGCACGCCGGTGACCCGGCAGGCGATCTCCCAGCCCGCCAGCAGCAGGCCGATGAGGGCGAAGGGCGCCAGGAAGTCCAGTACGCGGTTCACGCCAGCGCCTCCGAGCCCTTGACCAGCAGGTCCGACACGGCCTCCGCGGCCTGCCGGAACTCCGCGGTGGCGCGGAAGCCGATCAGGCGCGGCAGGTGGCCGGGCACGCTCACCTCGCCGGCGATGCGGCCAGGACCCCGGGTCACCACCGCCACGCGGGCGGCCATATAGGCGGCCTCCTCGACATTGTGGGTGACGAAGACGATGGCGGGCCCTGTCTCGCGCCACAACTTCAGCACGTCGTCGGCCAGGGACCGCCGGGTGATCTCGTCCAGGGCGGCGAAGGGTTCGTCCAGCAGCAGCAGCCGCGGCTCGGTCACCAGGGCGCGCGCCAGCGAGGCGCGCATGGCCATGCCGCCCGAAAGCTGGGCCGGGCGAGCCTCCTCGGCGCCGGCCAGGCCGACCCGGGCCAGGGCCTGGGCGGCGCGCTCATGAGCGGCCTTCTTCGGCACGCCCGCCAGTTCCAGGGGCAGGGCGACATTGGCCTGCGCCGACATCCAGGGCGCCAGGGTCGGCGCCTGGAACACCACGGAGGTCTCGCCGCGCCCGGCGGTGCGGCTGACCGTCCCGCGCGTCGGCTGTTCCAGCCCCGCCAGCAGGCGCAGGGCCGTGGACTTGCCGCAGCCGGACGGCCCCACCAGGGCGACGATCTCTCCCGGCGCGATGCTCAGGCTGAAGGGGCCCAGCGCGCGGCCGCGCTTGGCGTAGTCGACCTCCACGGCCTCAAGGGCGACGACGGGCGGCGGCACGCTACTTCGCGGCCGGGGCCACGAACTGCAGGGTGTAGGCCTTCTTGTAGTCCATGGTCTTGGGGTAGACGCCCTGTTCGGCGGCGATCTTGAAGAACTCGGCCCAGCGGGCGTCGCTCATCGTGCCGATGCCGGCGGTCTTGGCCTCGCCGCCGTCGACGATGCCGTAGGACTTCATCTTCGCCCGGGCCTGGTCCAGCACGTCCTGGGCCATCTCCGGATTGTCCTTGCGGATCAGGGCGTCGGCGGGCGCCGCGTCGCCGTTGAGATAGTCGTTCCACCCCTTGGCCGAGGCCTCGACGAAGGCCTTCACCGCCGCCGGGTTCTGATCGATCAGGCTCTGCGGAACCAGGATCATGGTGGCGTAGCTGGGATAGCCGTCGTCGGCCAGGAGGAAGACCTTGGCCTTCATCTTGGCCTCCTTCTCCAGGGTGTAGGGCTCGCTGGTGACATAGCCCTGCTGGGCCACGCGCTTGTCGGCCAGGAAGGGCGCGGAGTTGAAGGTGTACTTGCGGATCTGGTCGTCGCTGAACCCGTACTTGGACTTCAGCCACACCCAGAAGGCGGTGACCGAGGCGTCCGACAGCAGGATCGGGTGGCCCTTCAGGTCACTGATCTTCTCGATCCCCTGGTCGGGGTGGGCGATCAGCACCTGCGGGTCCTTCTGCATCATGGCCGCGACGGCCCTGACCGGCACGCCCTCCTGGGCCATGTTCAGCGCGATGAAGCTGTTGGAGCCCATGCCGGCCTGGACCGCGCCCGAGGCCAGCAGTTGCGGCACGTTCACGCCGGGACCGCCCTGGACGATCTGCACGTCCAGCCCGCGCTTGGCGTACTCCCCGGTAGCCAGCGCTTGATAGAACCCGCCGTGCTCGGCCTGGGCGCGCCAGTCGGTGGCGAACCTGATGACGGTGGGCTGGCCGGCGGCGGGCGCGGTCTCGGCTTTCTTGGCCGGCGAGCAGGCGACGGCGAGAACCGCGAGGGCGGCGAGCGCAAGGCTGCGAAGGGCGTGCATGATCTTTCCCCAACTTCGATCACCGCGAACCTAGGGCGTGACGGCCCCGCTTCCAAGATGGTCGATCAAGTTGGGGCTCTGAACGGCCCCCAAAAGCCGCTCATCCCGGCGGGGGCCGGGCCCAGTTTCATGCCGGACGCTCGGAGTTGGCCCACCTGTTCGTGTGGTTCGTGTGGTTCGTGGTTCCAATTCTTGCGACGGCGCGGCCGCCG
>JAZKFM010000436.1:726-12266 GCA_040386415.1 Pseudomonadota bacterium | reverse complement strand
CGAACGGGGTTATGATCAAAGGTTCGAGGTGAATGCTGGTCCGGCCTTTGCCAGGATGGGTAGTGCCTAGGCAGCCGCCTCCCGGGCGTGCGCCAGCCACTTGGCCAGGACCGCGTGCAGGGCCTCGATCTGGATCGGCTTGCCGACCGCGTCCACCATGCCGGCCTTCAGGCAGCGCTCCACCATCTCGGGCATGACGTCGGCGCTCATGGCGATGATCGGCACGGCGGCGCAGGGGCCGCCCAGGGCGCGGATCAGGCGGGTGGCTTCCAGCCCATCCATGCGCGGCATGTGGACGTCCATGAGGATCAGGTCGCAGGTTCCGTCACGGGCGGCGGCCACGGCCTCCTCGCCGTTCTCGGCCAGCACCACCTCGCAGCCCAGCAGGGTCAGGACCGTGGCGCCTAGTTCGCGGTTCACCGGGTGGTCGTCCACCAGCAGCACCTTGGCGCCCAGCTCGCCGATCTTGCGCATGCCGCTCGTCGCGGGCGCAGCCTCGGCGTCGGCCAGGGGGGCGTCGATCTCGAACCAGAACACCGAGCCATAGCCGGCGGCGCTGTCCAGGCCGATGCGGCCGCCCATCAGATCCGTTAGCCCCTTGCAGATGGCCAGGCCCAGGCCGGTGCCGCCGTGGCTGCGGCTGACCGTGGAGTCGGCCTGGCTGAAGCGCTTGAAAAGCTTGGTCACCTGCTCCGTGGGGATGCCGATCCCGGTGTCGGTGACCACGAAGCGCAGGGTGGACATCGCGCCCGCCACCGTGACCTCCAGGTCCAGGCGGACCCGGCCGCGCTCCGTGAACTTGATGGCGTTGGACAGCAGGTTCAGCAGGATCTGCCGCACCCGCAGGTCGTCGATCATCACCGCGCGCTCGACCTCGCCGCTGGTGTTGAACTGCAGGTCCAGCCCCTTGCGGCGGGCCACCTCGGCGACGATGGCCAGGGTGTCCTGGGCGACGGCGCGGGGCTCGACGGGTCGAGGCGACAGGTCCACCTCGCCGGCCTCCATCTTGGAGAAGTCGAGGATGTCGTTGACCACGGTCAGCAGGGAGGAGCCGGCCCGGTCGATCAGGGTCAGCTGCCGGTTGGCCCCCTCGGGCAGGTCGCTGCGCTTCATCAGCACCTCGGTGAAGCCGATGATGCTGTTCATGGGGGTGCGAATCTCGTGGCTCATGGTGGCCAGGAATTCGGACTTGGCCTTGCCGGCGGCGACCGCGCGCGCCTGGGCGGCGCGGGCCACCCGGGTGCGGCTGGCCCACAGGCGCTTCAGCCGCTTCTGGTCGGCGATGGCCAGGGCCGTGGCCAGGCTGGTGAAGAAGTTGACCCCGATCAGGAACTGGATGCCGCGGGTCTTCTCCAGCATGGTCCAGGTGGCGCCGGTGTGGGTCTCCTGCGAGCCCAGCACCAGGCTGGAGGAGATCGAAGCCAGCATCATCGCCGCCACCGCCGCGCCGCGCGGGCCCAGACGGAAGGCGATCAGGGCCATCATCGGGAAGATGATCACCGGGGTCGGGAACCGCACCGGAAGGAAGGCGAGCACGCAGACGGCCGCCATCAGGCAATAGAGGCCGAACTGCTCGGGCCATTCACGGTGGAAGTCGCGCACCGTGTCCGAGCGCGCGATCAGCAGGACGGCGGGCAGGGCGATCGCCATGCCCAGGCCGTGGGCGTAGAACCAGGTGCTGAGCACCACATTGAAGCTGCGGTCAAAGAGCGTCAGGACGTCGGCCGCCACCACCGAGCAGGCCGCCGTGGCCGGGACGATGGCGAACAGCAGCAGCTGGGCGACCCGCTTGAGGCTGGTGAGGCGCATGGTCTGGCCGCAGGCCTTGCGCGCCAGCCAGGCGGTGGCGAAGGCCTCGGCGAAGTTCAGCATCGGGAAGACCAGGCCGACCCCCAGCGGATTGCCGAGCCACAGGCCCGCCAGCCAGTTCATCAGGAAACAGACGGCGGCCGCCGAGAGGCTCAGGCGCCACGGCAGCAGCAGGAACATGGCCGCCAGGATTCCGTTCGACAGCCAGATGGCGGCGACCCCGGCCTCGCCCCTGGTCAGGGCGAGACTGAACAACGTGGCCGCCACGAAAGTAACGGTCAGGCTGAACGTCAGAGTCAGGTCGCGCGAAGGCTTGGCCAGCATCGAGGATCCTACGAAGCCGCAGGATCATGCCCTATTCGGATGGTGAAATGTTTAAGCTGTGCCAAGTCGGGACAGAATGCCGCACCAAAATGGGTGACCCCATAGCAAGAGGGCGGCGCGGCGGTTTCCCGCTGCGTCGCCCTCTCATCCAGATCCGTTGGGGGATCTGTGCCCAAAGGTCGGTTTGCGACTTCGAACGCGGGGTTACCCGCAGGTTTCCGTCGCCGACCGGTGTCCCGCGGAGATTTAGGTCCCGGCTTGCGCCGCTTCCCATCCTCCGAGAACCTTCCGCCCGCTTTGTCGAACCCGTTTCCGTGTCCGTCTGCGCCGCAGTCCCTCTCGACCCCTTGACCTTCCTCCCGAACCCTCTATGAAGCAAGCGCCGCGACTCGCCCCGGTGTGGGCGGAGCGCCCGATCTCCGGGGATAACCTGTGGATGGTTTGGGGATTTCGCGGCGATTTCCTTTAAAAATCAGTGCCATATTCTATCCACAGCTAACCTGTAGCCGCGGCGAATCAGGCGCTAGCGGCCGGCCTCCAGCGCCTCGCGCATCTCTTCCAACGTCATCCAGTCCTCCTCGGCCTTAACCAGTTCGGCCTTGGCGTGGGCGTGGGACTTGGTCAGCTTGTCGAAACCGGCGGGATCACGGGTGTAGAGGGCCGGATCGGCCATGTCGGCCTCCAGCTTGGCGATTTTCGCCGGCAGGCTGGCCATCAGGCCCTCGGCCTCCTTCAGCCGGTGCTGGTCCTTGAAGGACAGCTTGGTGGTCTTCTTCGGCTCGGGCGCCTTGGGGGCGGCCCTCGGCGCTGAAGGCGCTGGGGCCGGGCTGGCGATGGCGCCGAAGTAGCCGGGGTTCTGGCGCAGGAAGTCCTGCCAGCCGCCGGGCGTCTCCACCACGTCGCCGCGGCCGTTCAGGGCGATGGTGGACGTCGCCAGCCGGTCGATGAAGTCGCGGTCGTGGCTCACCAGGATCAGGGTGCCCTCGAAGTCGGCCAGCAGGTCCTCGAGCAGATCGAGGGTGTCCATGTCCAGGTCGTTGGTGGGTTCGTCGAGGATCAGCAGGTTGGCCGGGGTGGCCAGGGCGCGGGCCAGCAGCAGGCGGTTGCGCTCGCCGCCGGACAGGCTGCGCACCGGCTGGCGGATCTGGGCGTCGGTGAACAGGAAGTCCTTGGCGTAGGCGTTCACATGCTTGGGCATGCCACGCACCATCACCTGGTCGCCCCCCAGCGGGGTCAGCACGTCGCGCAGCATCATGTCGGGCTTCAGGTCGGCCCGGGCCTGGTCGATATAGGCGGTCTCGAGATTGGCCCCCAGCTTCACCGAGCCCTCGTCCGGGGCGATTTCGCCCAGCAGCATCTTCACCAGTGTGGTCTTGCCCGCCCCGTTGGGACCGACGATGGCCACCCGGTCGCCGCGCAGGATGCGGGTGGAGAAGCTCTTCAGGAGGGTGCGGTCGCCGAAGCCCTTGGCGATGCCGCGGGCCTCGATCACCCGCTGGCCCGACAGGCCGGAGGAGGCGATGCCCATGTTCATCTCGCCGCGCACCTCGCGCAGGCGCTCGACCTTCACCTGCCGCAGGTCCATCAGGGCCCGCCTACGGCCCTCGTTGCGGGCTCGCCTACCGGTGACCCCGCGCTGCAGCCAGTGCTCTTCCTGCTCCAGCTTTTTGTCGATCTTGCGCCCTTCTTCGGCCTCGGCGGCCAGGACCTGCTCGACCCATGCGTCGAAGGCGGCGAACCCCTTGTCCAGGCGGCGCACCTTGCGGTGCTCCAGCCAGAAGCAGCGCTGGGTGGTGCGCTCCAGGAAGGCGCGGTCGTGGCTGACGATGACCATGGCCGCCCGGCTGGAGGCGAGCTCGGCCTCCAGGGTCTCGATGGCCAGGATGTCCAGGTGGTTGGTGGGCTCGTCGAGCAGCAGCAGGTCCGGGTCCTCGGCGAAGGCGCGGGCCAGGGCCACCCGGCGGATCTCCCCGCCCGACAGGCCCGAGGTGGATTTCTCCGGATCGATGCCGAACTCGGTCAGGGCCGCCTGGGCCCTGTGCTCCGGCGCGCCGCCGGCGGTGCAATGGTCCAGCAGGGTGGCGCCGACGATCTCCGGCTCCTGGGGCACATAGGCGATGCGGGTGGCCGGCTGCACGGCGCGCTCGCCGTCGTCGGGGGTGATCTGCCCGGCCAGCATCTTCAGCAGGGTGGTCTTGCCCGCCCCGTTGCGTCCCACCAGGCAGGCGCGCGACCGCGGCTCCACCGACAGGTCGACGCCGTCGAACAGCATTTTCGGTCCGTCGGCGAGACGGACGGACTTCAGGGCGAGGATGGGCGGCTTCATGCGGCGTTCGACATAGCGAGGCCCGGGCGCGAAGCAAGCGTTACCGCCCTAGAATGGAATCTCCTCGATCGACGGCGGCTCGATCGGCGGCTTGGGTTCCAGGGGCTCCGGCGGGATCGCGGCCTGGGCGTCGCGGGCGGCGGCGGAGAATTCCTCGGCCAGGCCCTCGTAGAAGTCGTTGCGCGGATCGGCCTCCATCTCGGGCTCGGGATCGGGCAGCAGCCAGTCGAAGTCGCGGACCGGCAGCTTGTCGTGCGCCACCATCATGAACTCGCGCCAGATCGAGGCCGACATGACCCCGCCGGTGATCTTGTTCATCGGCTTGTCGTCGTCGTTGCCGACCCAGACCCCGGCCACATAGTCGGGCGTGAAGCCCACGAACCAGGCGTCGCGCCAGTTCTGGCTGGTGCCGGTCTTGCCCGCCGCCGGCCGGCCGAAATTGGCCCGGGTGCCGGTGCCGCCGGTGATCACCTTCTTCATCATCTTCACCATCATGCTGGCGCGGGCGATGTCGTAGGCGGGCACGGGCGAAGAGGTCTGGTGCAGGAAAACCGGCTGGCCGCTGACCGTCTTGATCTCGTCGACCATGTAGGGCGTGATCCGGGCGCCCCCGGTCTGGAAGACCTGGAAACCGGAGACCATCTCGATCAGCGGCACCTCGTAGGAGCCGAGCGCCACCGACAGGTTCGGGTTGGCCGGGATGGTGGTGATGCCGAAACGCCGCGCCAGTTCGGCCACGCCCGGGCCGCCGACCTCCTGGGCCAGCTTCACCGCCACGGTGTTGATGGAGCGGGCCAGCGCGGTGTCGATGGTCACCGCCCCGCGATAGCCGCCGCCGTAGTTCTCGGGCTTCCAGTCCCCGAACTTCACGGGACCGTCGATCCGCACGTCGGTGGGCATGACGCCCTTTTCCAGGGCGGCGGCGTAGACGAAGGGTTTGAAGGACGAGCCGGGCTGCCGCCTGGCCTGGACCGCGCGGTTGAAGACGCTGGCGTTGTAGTCGAGGCCCCCCACCATGGTGCGGATGGCGCCCTCGGAGGAGATCGCCACCATGCTGGCCTGGGACGCGCCGGCCGCCTTGCCCTCGCCGGCGACGGCCTTGCGCAGGATGCTGGCGCCGGTCGCCTGCAGCTTGGGGTCGATGGTCAGGCGCACCATCAGGTCGGGCGAGTTGGGACCCACCAGCTTCAGAACCTCGTTGGTGGCGTAGTCCAGCGCGTAGCCCATGTCCCCGTCATTGGCCAAGGCGCTGGGGCTGATCAGCGGCGGCCGGGCCGCGGCGGTGGCGGCGTCGTCGGCGGTGATCCAGCCCTCGCCCACCATGCGTTCCAGAACCAGGCGCTGGCGCTCCAGGGCGCCGGACATGTTGCGGTTCAGCGCCATGCGCGAGGGCGCCTTGGGCAGGCTGGCCAGCAGGGCGGCTTCCGACAGGTTCAGCTGGCTGGCGGGCTTGCCGAAATAGGTGCGCGAGGCGCCGTCGATGCCGAAGGTGTTGGCCCCGAAATAGATACGGTTGAGGTACAGCTCAAGCACCTCGTCCTTGGTCAGCATCTTCTCCAAGCGATGGGCCATGACGGCCTCCTGGATCTTCCGCGTCATCGTCTGGTCGGGCGTCAGGAACAGGCCCTTGGCCAGCTGCTGAGACAGGGTCGAGCCGCCCTCGACGACGCGGCCCGCGGCATAGTTGGCCCGGGCGGCGCGCAGGATGGCCCAGGGGTCGACGGCGCCGTGGTGGTAGAAGCGGCGGTCCTCGGCGGCCAGGAAGGCGCGCGGCACATAGTCAGGCAGCTGGTTCAGCGACACCCGGTCGCCGTACTTGGGCCCGCGCGAGGCGATCAGCACCCCGGTCTTGTCGAAGAACTTGATCGCCGGGGCCCGGTTGATCGCATAGAGCGCCTCGCGCTCGGGCAGGGCCGGGATGTCCTTCAGATAGACCTGCTGCACATAGACCGCGCCGCCCAGCACCAGCAGGGCGGTGACCGCGGCCAGCACCACCAGGGTGGTCCACAGCCATTTGAGGTTCCTGGCCTTGCGCGGTCCGCCGCCGCCGAAGCCGGAACCGTCCCCGCCGGAACCGCCGCCGCGCCTGGCCTTGGGCGGCTTTTCCTTTTTCACCCTGGCCTTTTTCGACTTCGGCAGGTCAGCTCGGAAGTGTTCGTCAGCCGCCTGTTCAGGCGCAGGCTCGCGCGCCGGCGCGCCCGGCGTCTGCGGGCTCGGCCTGGAGTCCGGGAACTTGTAGGGGTCGAGATTCCAGTCGGGCACGGGTCAAACTAACAAGGGGCGGCAGGGACGCTTTTGGTTTAGGACGCCCATAGCATGGCGACGAGACCTTACTGGGAAACGAAATCACTCCGCCAGATGACGGGGCCGGAGTGGGAGAGCCTATGCGACGGCTGCGGGCTGTGCTGCCTCGTTCGCTTCGAGGATGAGGATTCCGGCGAGATCATCCCCACCCGCGTGCATTGCCGATTGCTCGACGCCGGGACCTGCACCTGCAGTAACTATGTCGGGCGAAAGAAATATGTCCCTGACTGCATAAAACTGACGCCGCAAAACGTCGACCAGCTCCAGTGGATGCCGCTGTCCTGCGCCTACCGGCGGATCAATGAGGGCCGGGGCCTGGCCGACTGGCACCCGCTGATCTCCGGCGATCCGGAGAGCGTCCACCGCGCCGGGGTCTCCGTCCGGGGCGAAACCATCAGCGAGGACGAGCTCGAGGACCCCGAGGACGCCATGGCCTATGTCGCCTACGACCTCATGGAAGAGCGCGGCGACGACTAGGCCTTGGTCTTGGAAAGCCCGATCCACAGGGTGGCGCCCAGGAACACCGCCATCCCCGCCAGCGGCCCGAAGAACCCGATCATGGTGGTCGGCGCGGGCCCGCGTCCGTCCAGCGCCCCCACCAGGAAGGCCACGCTGGCCAGGCCCGCGATCAGCAGCGCCGCCGGGATCGCCGCCAGGAACCGTGAGCGCCCGGCGTCCTCCAGGCGCTTGGCCGCCAGGCACAGCCAGACGTACAGGCAGGCCAGGGCCAGGTAGAAGCGCATCTGCAACGGATGGATCATCCCGACCATATAGTTGGCGAGGTCCGCCGCGAAGGCCGCCAGCAACACCAGCAGCAGGCCGCGCCAGAAGCTGAGCCGGCCGATGCGGCCCCGAGGCCAGAGAAAGAGTTTGACGATGCTCATGGCGCCCCGATCACGATGGGGGGAGGCTAACGGTTCGGCGCCGGCCCGCGCATGTGGTATTTTTATCACATCTGCTCTTGCGCCCGGGTCCAAACAGCCTAATTGAGGGCCACGCATTCTCCCTGCGAACTGGAAGGTTTTTCTCTCTTGGCTGGCGATCCCTATCAGGAACTTGGCGTGACCCGTGGCGCGAGCGCCGACGAGGTCCGCAAGGCGTTCCGCAAGCTGGCCAAGAAGCATCACCCCGACACCAATCCGGGGGACAAGGCCTCGGAAGAGAAGTTCAAGCGGGTCAGCGCCGCCTTCGACATCGTCGGCGACCCCGACAAGCGCAAGAAGTTCGACGCCGGCGAGATCGACGCCGACGGGCGCGAGACCTCCCGTGGCTTCGGCGGCGGTGGCGGCGGCCCCTGGGGCCATCCCGGTGGCGGCTGGAGCCCGCGCGGCCAGGCCGAGGGACCCGACGTCGACCTCAACGACATCCTCAGCGAGATCCTCGGCCGCAGCGCGCGCGGCGGCGCACAGGGCGGGCAGGGCGGCGGTTTCGGCGGCTTCTCCCAGCGCGGCTCCGACGTGCGCGCCAAGCTCGAGATCGACCTGGAAGACACCATCCACGGCCCCAAGAAGCGCATCGCCTTCTCCGATGGCCGCACCATCGACGTCTCCATCCCCAAGGGGGCGGAGGAGGGCCAGACTCTGCGCCTCAAGGGGCAGGGCTCGCCAGGCCGGGCGGGGCCGGGCGACGCCTTCATCGAGCTCACCATCCGGCCGCACCCGATCTTCCGGCGCGAGGGCGACAACCTGGTGATGGACCTCCCGGTCTCGATCCCCGACGCCATCCTCGGCGGCAAGGTCCAGGCGCCGACCCCCGATGGCCCGGTCAATGTCTCGGTTCCTAAGGGCGGCGGGTCATCCCTGCGTCTCAAGGGCCGGGGCCTGTCGGACGCCAAGGGCAAGCGCGGCGACCTTGTGGCTCGCATCGTCCTGATGCTGCCCGAGACCATCGATCCCGAGCTGGAAGCCTTCGCCGAGAAATGGCGCGCCGAGCGGCCCTACACGCCGCGCCGGCGCTAGAAGGCGCCTTCCAGCCGCGTCCAACGCGCGGTCCCCCGTTGCCAATCGCGCGGCCTTGTCCTAGCCGTAGGGGACCGGGAGGGGGCGGTGTCCCGGACAGGCCTTGGCCCAACGACCGCGCATCTCCGCAGGGAGCAGGCGCATGGCTTGTGGCCGACGATCATCCTTCAACTTCATCCCTCCGATTGCGGCCCTGGCCGTTCGGAGGGCGCCCCGATGAGCGACACCTCAGTCCGCCCGCCCGCCGTGCCCTTCGGCGAGGCGGTGAAGACCTGGGCGCGCATCGCGGCCCTCAGCTTCGGCGGTCCGGCCGGCCAGATCGCGGTGATGCACCGCATTCTGGTGGAGGAGAAACGGTGGCTCGGGGAGCGGCGGTTCCTGCACGCCCTCAACTACTGCATGCTGCTTCCGGGGCCCGAGGCTCAGCAGCTGGCCATCTATATCGGCTGGCTGATGCATCGGACGGCGGGGGGGCTGGCAGCCGGCCTGCTGTTCGTGCTGCCGGGCTTCCTGGCGATCATGGCGCTCAGCATCCTCTATGCCCTGTTCGGCGGCGCGGGCCCGGTCAGCGCGCTCTTCTTCGGCCTCAAGGCCGCGGTGCTGGTGGTGGTTCTCCAGGCGGTGATCCGGGTCGGCGGCCGATCGCTCAGGAACCCCGTCATGATCGGGCTCGCCGCCGCGGCGTTCCTCGGCATCTACGCCTTCGACATCCCGTTCCCGGTCATCATCCTCGCGGCGGGGATCATCGGCTTCGTCGGCGGCCGGGCCGGGATGCAGTCGTTCCTCGTCGGCGCCAGCCATGGTCCGAAAGCGGCCCATGAGGTGGCGGACGCCGACACCGTGCTGGGCGAGGAGACGCCGGACCACGCGCGGCCCCGCCTGGTCTGGGCGCTGCAGATCGGCGGCGTCCTGGCCCTGCTGTGGCTCGGGCCCGTCCTAGGGATCGGTCTCGTCTTCGGATGGGACAGCGTCTTTTCCGAGATCGCGGTGTTCTTCTCGAAGATGGCGGTGGTCACCTTCGGCGGGGCCTACGCCGTCCTGGCCTATGTCGCCCAGGAGGCGGTGCAGACCTATGGCTGGCTCAAGCCCGGCGAGATGCTGGACGGCCTGGGCATGGCCGAGACCACGCCGGGCCCGCTGATCATCGTCACCCAGTTCGTGGGCTTCATGGGCGCCTACAGGAACGCCGCCGGCCTGGACCCGCTCACCGCGGGCGTGTTGGGGGGCATCCTCACCACCTGGGTGACCTTCGTCCCTTGCTTCCTGTGGATTTTCCTTGGCGCCCCCTTCGTCGAAGCCCTGCGTGGCGCCAGGGCGCTCAACGCGGCGTTGGCCGCCATCACCGCCGCTGTGGTGGGGGTGATCCTCAATCTCGCCATCTGGTTCGCGCTCCACGTCCTGTTCGCCCAGGTCGCCGCCGTCCAGATCGGTCCGATGACGCTCGACGTCCCCAACCTGGCGTCGGTGAACCTGCCGGGCCTGCTGCTGTCCTTGGCCGCCGCGGTTGCTGCGTTCCGGTTCAAGGTGGGCGTCATCCCCCTGCTGCTGGGCTGCGCCGCGGCGGGGGTGGCCTACTACCTGGTGACCGGCGGGGCGCCGCCCGCCTGACCCGACGCCTGATTGGCGTCGACCCGGCCGAACTCTCAGGCCGCGTCGGCCCAGTCGAAGGTGATCTCCACCTGCATGCCCTGGCCGGGCGAGGAGGTGACGTTCATGTGCGCCCTGGCGTTCTGCAGCAGGGAGCGGACGATCAGGGCCGAGAGCTTGCCGGGCTTGGGCCAGACATAGCCCTCGGGCAGGCCCACCCCGTCATCGGCCACCAGGACGCGGCAGCCGCCGCCGGTCTCGCTGGTGCTGTGCAGGGTGATGGTCCCGCCGTCCCGCCCCTGGAACGCGTGCTTGAGCGTGTTGGTCAGAAGTTCGTTGACCACCAGGCCCGTGGGCATGGCGACATCAAGGGAGACCAGCCAGGTGTCCACCTGCAGATCGAGATGGATGCCCTCGACGGCATGGGCGCGCATCACGGCCGATGCGATCTCACTGAGATAGATGCCGAGATCGACGACGCCTTCGCCGGCTGAATCCCCCAGGGCGCGATACAACAGGCCCAGGGCCTCCACCCGCCCGGCCAGCCGGTCAAAACCCTCGCCGGTGGAGAGGTCGGTGACCCCGCGCGCCTCCACCCGGATCAGGGCGGTGATCATCTGCAGATTGTTCTTCACCCGGTGCTGCAGTTCCAGCAGCTGGGTGTCCTTCTCCCGGACCTGCTCCTCCAGGGTGGTGAGCGTCGAAGGGTCCCGCTTGGCGGCCGCGATCAGCGCCACCAGCCGGAAGGCCGGCGCGCCTTCGTCGTCCTCGATGACGTTGGACCAGGCGTCCACCATCATCTCGCCATCGCCGTGCGGCATGTTGAAGGACCCGAGATAGTCGCGTCCCTTGGCGATCGCCTCGCCCATCGACCTGGGGGCCATGGGCGCCGCCGCCTCGCCGGGGAGGCTCTGCCAGCCGTGGTCGAGCACGGTGGTGTTCAGTTGGCCCGACAGCCGCTCGAACTCCAGGTTCGCGTAGATCACCCGCTCCACAGGGGTCAGTTCCGAGACCGCCACGGCGATCGGCACCTGGTCGAGGAACTGCTTGAAACGATCGTTTCCGAGGGCCAGCGCGAGGTCAGGGCTGTCTAGCAGCTGCTCGATGCCGGTTGGGGACTCGTCTGGGGGCATATGCACCGTGGGCATGCCAACATGGCGCGCTTCTTCGAACCTCTTCTAGGGAGTCTCGCCGGCTTACGCTATCGGCCCGGTTCGGCAGGGGGCGCCCTT
>JAZKFM010000436.1:0-586 GCA_040386415.1 Pseudomonadota bacterium | reverse complement strand
ACGGCGAGCAACGCGGCGGCTCTGTCGGCTGTGTTCGCCTTCCGCGCGGCTTCGGCGTGACAGAGCGCCGCACCGCCTGCATAAACCCTCCATTCAGGCTGGGTTCAGTCGCGGGGCTCTAATCCTCTGGGCATGAAGCGTTCACTCGCCATAGCCGTCCTTCTCCTCGCGCTCACTCCGGTGGCGTCCCAGGCGCAGGGCTATCCGGACTACGGGCGTCCGTCCTACGGCGCCCGTGGCGACCAGGATCAGGCGCGCGCCGCCGTTCGCGGCGGCCGTCAGGTGCCCTTGTCCCAGGTCATCAGCCGCATCGCCGCGCGCACCCCCGGCCGCCAGCTCAACACCACCATGGGCGACTATTCCGGCCGCCCCGCCTACTTCGTTCAGTGGCAGACCCCCAACGGGCGGGTGATGATCTTCATCGTCGACGCCGAGAGCGGTCAGATTCTGTCGCGCGAAGGCGGCTAGGCTTCTAGTTTGAGCGTGACGGGCGCCGAGACCGGCTTCCCCTTTCGGCTGTCACGCTCTGGAGGGACTCCATGCGCATCCTACTGGTCGAAGACGATCCGGACCTCTCG
This sequence comes from Pseudomonadota bacterium, assembly GCA_040386415.1. Taxonomy (GTDB): domain Bacteria; phylum Pseudomonadota; class Alphaproteobacteria; order Caulobacterales; family Caulobacteraceae; genus Phenylobacterium. The sequence goes on along the minus strand of JAZKFM010000436.1, from coordinate 8 downwards.
CGGCAACT
>JAZKFM010000435.1:4187-4566 GCA_040386415.1 Pseudomonadota bacterium | reverse complement strand
GCGGCCAGGCCTATTATGTGGTCCCGCGCATCTCCGACCTGACCGAGCTGGAACGGTTCCTGCGGGAGCAAGTGCCGGAGGTCCGCTACGTGGTCGGCCACGGCCAGATGGCGCCGACCCAGCTGGAAGACGTGATGAGCGCCTTCTACGAGGGCCAGTACGACGTGCTGCTGTCGACCACGATCGTCGAGAGCGGCCTGGATATCCCGACCGCCAACACCCTGATCATCCACCGCGCCGACATGTTCGGCCTGGCCCAGCTGTACCAGCTGCGCGGCCGGGTCGGCCGGGCCAAGGCGCGCGCCTACGCCTACATGACCACGCCGGCCGAGAAGCAGATCACCGTCTCGGCCGAGCGCCGCCTCAAGGTGCTGCAGTC
>JAZKFM010000435.1:1425-4177 GCA_040386415.1 Pseudomonadota bacterium | reverse complement strand
CCTGGGCGCCGGCTTCCAGCTGGCCAGCCACGACCTGGATCAGCGCGGCGGCGGCAACCTGCTGGGCGAGGAACAGTCGGGCCACATCCGCGAGATCGGCGTCGAGCTGTACCAGCAGATGCTGGAGGACGCGGTCAACGACCTGAAGGAACTGGCCGGCAAGGGCGAGGGCGCCGCCGACCGGGGCTGGTCGCCGCAGATCAACACCGGCGCGGCCGTGCTGATCCCCGAGGACTATGTCCCCGACCTGCACGTGCGCCTGTCCCTCTATCGCCGCCTGTCCGACGCCGAGAAGTCCGGCGATCGCGAGGCCCTGGCCGCCGAGATGATCGACCGCTTCGGCCCCCTGCCGCCGGAAGCCGGCCAGCTGCTGAAGGTCGTGGCCATCAAGGGCCTGTGCCGCGAAGCCAATGTCGCCAAGATCGACGTGGGGCCCAAGGGCGCCGTGGTCACCTTCCGCAACGAGGACTTCCCCAACCCCATGGGCCTCATGCAGTTCGTCACCAAGAACCAGGTCGCCTGGAAGGTCCGTCCCGACAACAAGGTCGTGGTGCGCGGCGAGTGGGAAACTCCGGAGCAGCGGCTCAATGCGGCCGAGCGGGTGCTGAGCGAACTGGCGAAGCTGGCTGGGGCGGCGGTCGCGGCCTAAGTCACCACAACCCCGCTCATCCCCGCGAAAGCGGGGACCCAGGTGTTTTGGTTTCTATGAGTTCGCGCTGTTCAATCGCCCCAGGATTTCGACGGAAAGAAAAAGCCTGGGTCCCCGCTTTCGCGGGGATGAGCGGAGAGGGGTTACCCCGCCCGCTCTACGGCCCGCGCCGCGGCCTCTTCCAGCGCCTTGCCCACCCCCGCCGCGAGGCTGACCTCGGCGACGCCGATGTCGAACTCCACCACGAAGGGCGCCTTGCCGTCGCCGGCCTCGAAGGCGGTGCAGCCGATGACGGCGGCGATGCGCTCGCCCGCCGCCCGGGCCGAGGCCTGGGGCGTGGCGGGCAGGGCGAGGGCAAAGACCTCGGGGCCGAGGCGGGCGGCGGTGTCCTCCACCCGCACCAGGCGGCCGATCATCGAGCCGATCTGCGGGATGGCGCGGTCCAGCCAGCCGCCTTGGCGCGCGGCGCCCACGTCGAGGCTCTCGGACACCTTCAGCACGCAGACCGACAGCGGCCGGTTGCGCAGGCGCGAGGCCTGGGCCAGGCGGCCCAGATGGGTGGCGAACAGATCCCGCGTGAACAGGCCGGTGGCCGGGTCCATCAAGCCCGAGGCGCGGGCCTTTTCCAGCGCCTTGCGGATCGTGGTCTGGCGGCGATAGGAGCGCGCCAGCTCGATGACCCGCTTGGCGGTTTCGGTCTCCGGAGTCTCGGGCGAGGCCACGTCGGAGATGCCGCGATGATAGGCCTCCGACATGGTCACATAGCTCTCCTGCTTCATGTAGAGCAGGGCCGGTGTGTGATAGAGCCTCGTATTGCGGCGCATGCCCGCGGCGATGGACAGCGCCTCCTGGCTGTTGTCCCCGGCCCACAGCACCACGGCGTCGAAGGGCCGTTCGTGCAGGTAGTCGAAGGCCGTATAGGCCGTGAAGGCGCCCACCACCTCGGCGCCGGAACCGGTCAGGGCGTTGGACAGGGCCAGGAACTGCGGCGCGGGCTCGCCGATGGCCAGCACCCGGAAGGGCGTGGGATCGGGTTCGGGGGTTTCCAGCCGCCGGCCGCGCTCGCTGAAGGTCTCCAGCCGCAGCTCGAACTCCTCCTCGGCGATGGCCATGCGCACCAGGGTCTCCAGGCGCAGCACCACCTGGGCCGGGTGGACCGGGGCCGTCAGGGTGAGGTCGAAGTTGAGGCCGTCCAGTTCCGGGCCCGGCGCGCCGATGGCGATCACCGGCAGGCGGCGCGGGGCGCAGGCGGCCTTCAGGCGCTTGGCGAGCGTCAGGGCCTCGTGGCCGCCGCTGGCGAGGTCCACGATGGCGGCTTCCACCTGCAGGTCGCTGAGCGCGGCGATGGCCGCATAGGGGCCACGCGCGGTGACGGTGCGCCAGCCGAGCCGGTCCAGCCCCTCGGCGAGCGGACCCGCCAGGGCGTCATCGCGCGCGACGATCAGAACTCGCGCATGGACGCCCAGGGCCATTCCTCAACCTTTGAAACAACAAGACAGCCGACCTGCCGCTTATAGGCGGGAATCGGGCTGAAGGCAGAATATACAGAGGCGCGCGACCGCGACAGGGACGCGCAGGTCAAGGGTGTGGAGCATCGCCATGGACAAGCCGCTTTCGGGCCAGACGGCCATCATCACCGGAGCGTCCGGCGGGCTGGGAAGCCACTTCGCCAGGCTGCTGGCCGGGGCCGGCGCCTCCGTCGCCCTGACCGCCCGGCGGCTGGAGATGGTGGAGACCCTGGCCGGTGAGATCGCCGGATCGGGCGGCCGCGCCATGGCCCTGCGCCTGGACGTCGCTGACGCCGCCTCCATCGCGCCCGCCTTCGCCGAGATCGAGGCGGGCCTGGGACCGGTGTCCATCCTCGTCAACAACGCCGGGGTCGGCGGGGAGGGGCTGGCGCTCGATCTCTCCATCGAGGAGTGGGACCGCACCTTCGACGTCAACGTGCGCGGGGTGTTCTTCGCCGCCCAGGCCGCCGCGCGGCTGATGTTCGCCAATGGGACCGCCGAGGCCGGCCAGGCCCGCATCGTCAATATCGCCTCCATCGCCAGCCATACGGTCCTGCCGGGCCTGGCGGCCTACAACGCCTCCAAGGCGTCGGTC
>JAZKFM010000435.1:0-1415 GCA_040386415.1 Pseudomonadota bacterium | reverse complement strand
TTGGCGCGTGAGTGGTCGCGGCGCGGGATCGCGGTCAACGCCCTGGCGCCCGGCTACATCGAGACCGACATCAACGCCTTCTGGTGGAGCACCGAGGGGGGCCAGAAGCAACTCAAGGGCTTCCCGCGCCGCCGCCTGATGGAGGCGAGCGACCTCGACGCCGCCTTCATGATGCTCTGCGGTCCCGCCGCCCGGGCCATCGCCGGAACCCTGATCACGATCGACGACGGCCAATCGCTGCCCGGCGGCGGCTAGGGCGCTTGGCTGACCGCACGTCATTGGCGCTAAACTCCCGCAAAATCGATTGGGAGTTGAGACCATGCGCCAGGGACCGCTGAGCGGACTGAAGATCATCGAGTTCGCCGGGATCGGGCCAGGGCCGTTCTGCGGCATGCTGCTGTCGGACCTCGGCGCGGACGTGGTGCGCATCGACCGCAAGGGGCAGGGCAGGGGCTCCCCCGCCGACGTGACCGCGCGCGGCCGCCGCTCCGTCGGTCTGGATCTCAAGAACCCCCAGGCCATCGAGACCTGCCTGACGCTGCTGGAAAGCGCTGACGCGGTGTTCGAGGGCTTCCGGCCGGGCGTCATGGAGCGCCTGGGGCTCGGGCCCGACGTGGTGCTGAAGCGCAATCCGAAGATCGTCTACGGCCGCATGACCGGCTGGGGTCAGACAGGCCCCTACGCCAACGCCGCCGGCCACGACATGAACTACATCGCCATCACCGGCGCCCTGCACGCCATCGGCACCAAGGACAAGCCGATCCCGCCGCTGAACCTGGTGGGCGATTTCGGTGGCGGCGCCCTCTATCTGGCCTTTGGCCTGATGGCGGGGATCATCAGCGCGCGGGAGACCGGCAAGGGCCAGGTGATCGACGCGGCCATGAGCGACGGCGCGGCCTCGCTGATGGCCATGTTCTACGGCTTCAAGGCCAGCGGCATGTGGACCAACGACCGCCGCGCCAACATGCTGGATGGCGGCGCCCACTTCTACGACACCTACCAGTGCTCGGACGGAAAGTGGATCTCGATCAGCTCGATTGAGCCGCAGTTCTACGCCTTGTTGCTTGAAAAGACAGAGATTACCGACCCTGCCTTCGCAGGTCAGATGAAGCGCGGCGAGTGGGACAGCCTGCGCGCCAAGCTGGCCGAGGTGATCGCCAAGAAAACCCAGGACGAGTGGACCGCCATCATGGGCGGCACCGACGTCTGCTTCGCCCCGGTCCTCGACCTGGATGAGGCGCCCAAGCATCCCCATAACGTCGCCCGTCAGACCTTCGTCGAGGTGGCCGGCGTCATCCAACCGGCCCCCGCGCCGCGCTTCTCGGCCACGCCCGGCGCCATCCAGGGCCCGCCGCCCGCCACCGGCGCCCACGACACCGAGGCGCTCACCGACTGGGGCTTCTCGGGCGCGGAGA
>JAZKFM010000434.1:295-2355 GCA_040386415.1 Pseudomonadota bacterium | reverse complement strand
AGGACGAGAACGGGGTCAAGGCCCACCCGACCCAGAAGCCCGAGGCCCTGCTGCGCCGCGTGATCCTGGCGTCCACCAAGCCGGGCGACATCATCCTGGATCCCTTCTTCGGCACCGGCACCACCGGCGCGGCGGCCAAGCAGCTGGGCCGCAAGTACATCGGCCTGGAGCGCGAGGAGCAGTACGCGACCCTGGCCCGCGAGCGGATCGCCAAGGTTGTCCCCCTGACCGAGGCCGACCTGGAGACCATGGGCTCCAAGCGCCAGGAACCGCGCATCCCCTTCGGCCAGATCGTGGAGTCGGGCATGCTGCGCCCCGGCGACACCCTCTACTGCTCCAAGGGCGAGCGCTCGGCCCGGGTGCGAGCCGACGGCAGCCTGGTGATCGGCGACATGGCCGGCTCCATCCACAAGGTGGGCGCCATGATCCAGTCGGCGCCGGCCTGCAACGGCTGGACCTACTGGCACTTCAAGACCGACAAGGGCCTGGCGCCCATCGACGTCCTGCGGATGAAGATGCGCTCGTCCATGGCGCAGCTGGCGGCCTGATCCGCAAAATCACACCGGCCGCCAAATTGTCTGGCGGTCGGGTCGGCGCCGGTTAAGCTCGGGTCCATGAACCCGCGTATCTATGTCCTGACCCTGGTGACCTTCGCCTTCGGGTCGGGCGCCTTCATCTTCGCCGGCCTCCTGGAGAGTCTCGCCGCCGACCTGGGCGTGACGACCGCCGTGGCGGGTCAGCTGCAGACCGTGTTCGTGTTGACCTCGGCGGTGCTGGGGCCGGTGGCGGCCTGGCTGTTTGCGCGGGTGGACCGCAAGATCATGGTGATGACGGCCCTGGCCCTGGGCGCGGCCCTGCACATCGCCTGCGCCCTGACTCCCAATTTCGAAGTTCTGATGGTGCTGCGCGCCCTGGCGGGCCTCGCCGGCGCCATGTCGGGACCGGCCGCCAGCGTGGCCGCCGCGGCCCTGGTTCCGCCCGAGCGCCGGGGTTCCGCCCTGGCCATGGTCTCGGGCGGCATGACGCTCGCCTTCGTGGTGGGCATCCCGCTGGGCAGCATCATCGGCTCGGTCTTCGACTGGCGGGCCACCTTCCTGTTCGCCGCGGGCCTGTCCCTGTTCGCCCTGGCCGCCGTGGTGTTCTTCCTGCCCAAGGTGCCGGCGCCGCCCAGGCGCGAGGGCGGCGGCGATACCGTGAAGGTGCTGCTGCCGATCATCTGGCCCTTCTACCTGACCACCTTCCTGACCTTCGCCGCCAACATGACCCTGAACCTCTACATCGCCCCCATCGTGCGGGTTGGGGCGGGAGTCACGGGCGCGGGCGTCGGCGCCTTCCAGGCGATGATCGGGGTGGGCTCCATCGCCGGGCTGTGGCTGGGGGCGCGGGCCGCCGACCGCGGGGCCGGCCGGTCCTGGATCCTGCAGGGTTTCATGATCCAGGCCGCCGCCATGAGCGTGCACTTCGCCGCCACCCATCAGGTCCTGCCCGCCGGTTGGCCGAGCGCGGCCCTGGTGGCCCTGGGGATCTTCCTGGCGGCCACGGCGCTGTTCTCGATCACTCCGGTGATCCAATCCAGCCTGATCCAGGTCACCGGCGGCGCCCCCGTGGCCCTGGCCCTGAACGGCTCGGTGATCTCCGTGGGCCAGGCCCTGGGCTCGACCGTGGGCGGCGCGGCGCTGGCCACCTACGGGGTGCCGGCCATCCCGGCGGCGGCGCTGGCCATGTCGCTGACGGCGCTGATCACGCTGACCTTCCTGTTCCCCCGGGCGGCGACGGTGGCGGAGGCCAAGGCGGAAACGGGGAAGCCCTAGAGCAGGTTGTTCAGCGCCGCCCGCGCCGCCTTCAGGAACACGCTGGGCAGGCCATCCAGATCGCGCCGCGGCGACCAGATCACGCCCTCGGCGTCGCCCTCGGCGCGGAGCAGTTTCAGGGTCAGGGTGAAGTGGGTGAAGCCGTGCTCCACCTCGCCGACATGCCGCCAGGAGGCCTCGCCCGGCGCTGCGGCCAGAGCCTCCACGTCGGAGAACGGGTCGGCGCGCCAATCGCTGGTGGGCAGGGCC
>JAZKFM010000434.1:0-285 GCA_040386415.1 Pseudomonadota bacterium | reverse complement strand
CTTGGCGGTCTTGCGCGGATAGGTCTCGGGCGCTCCGGTGGCGAGCGCCGCGCAGTCGAGAGCCACCGGGCAACGATCACAGAGCGGCGACTTCGGCTTGCAGATCGTCGCGCCCAGATCCATCAGGGCCTGGGCCCAGTCACCAGGCCGCTCATCCCGCACCAGGGTCTCCGCCAGCCGCTTCAGCTCCGGTTTGGCGTCCGGCAGCGGGGCCTCCACCGCAAACAGCCGCGAGATCACCCGCTCGACATTGCCGTCCACGACATTGGTGGGCCGGTCGAAGGC
>JAZKFM010000433.1:8954-11903 GCA_040386415.1 Pseudomonadota bacterium | reverse complement strand
GGCGTCGGTGACGTCGCCGAACGCGATCAGGGTCGCGCCGTCGGGCAGGGGGCGCGACTGATAGACCACGATGCGGCTGTCGCTGGTCTTCACCTCGCCGGAGATGGGGGCCCGGGCGGCGGGATCGGTGTCGGCGACCCGGCCCTTCAGCTCGCGCCAGAAGCCCATGTCGTGCAGGCGCGGGATGCAGAGCTCGACCACGCCCTCGAAGTCGTGGGCCTGGTCCAGCTGCTGGGGGGTGATGTTCCAGAAGCGCTCGAAGGCCTCGTTGTGCAGGCGCAGGCGGCCGTCGGCGCCGAACACCGCCACGGCGTCGTTGAGCTTGTCCAGGGTGGCCTGCTGCACCTGGATCAGGGCGTTGTACTGGGCCTTCAGGCGCAGCTCGCCGGTGATGTCGGAGAACAGCAGGACGATGCCGCCCAGGGGGTGGACCTGGCGGCCGACCTTGAGCGTGCGGCCGTCGGGGATGGACCACATGTCGTCGGGGGAAGCGTCCAGGGCCTCGTAGCGGTCGAGCTCGGCGGCCTTCCACTTGCCGTAGTCGGCGGTCTCGGGCAGGCGGCGGCGCTGGCGCAGGCGGTCCAGCACCTCGGAGTGGGTGGGGCGCTCGGCCAGCCAGGCGGGTTCCAGGCCCCAGAGCTCGGCGAAGGCGGTGTTGTGGAAGATCAGCCGCTTGGTCTTGGAGAAGATGGCGACCGCGTCAGCGATGTGGTTGAGCGTCTCGTCGTGGGCCTCGACGTGGCGCTTCAGGGCCTCGCGCAGTTCCTCCAGTTCGGAGACGTCCTCGGTCCAGACCCCGACGCCGCCGCCCTCCAGGGGCTGGGCGGTGATCTGGAAGGCTCGCCTACGTCCGGCGAAGGACGACCAGCGCAGGGCCTCGCGCTTCTGGCCGAGGTTGGCGGCCTCGGCGGCGAGCGCGTCGGCGGCCTTGTCGAAGGAGAGCCCCTTGGCGGCGGCGTCGTCCAGGGTGGCGGCGTCGACGGCGGCCAGCCAGGCGGCGTTGACCCAGACCGGGCTGCCGTCGGCGGCGGCGACCCAGGCCGGCGTCGCGCGGGCGTCCAGGAAGGCGGCGAAGCGCGGGGCGGTCGGCAGGCCGGCGTCCTCCCCCATCACGGCCGACAGCCGCAGCCAGGCGAGCGCCCCGGCGGCGCGGCCCTCGACGGCGACCATGCCGCCCGGGCCCTGGACCTCGAAGGCGCAGGCCTCGCCGCGCTCGAACAGGGCGCGCAGCCGCCGGGCATGGTCGGGGTCGGCGCGCATCAGCGCGGCCACCACGTGCTGGGGATCGCTGTCGCTGAGGCCGAGCGCCGAAATGCAGGCCGCCAGGCTTTCCTCGCCGGACGCCAGCAGGGCGTGGCCGTCCTCGACGGCCAGCAGGGCGGAATCGAAGGCTTCGGCCGAGGCCTGGGCGGCTTCGGCGCCGGCCTCAAGGGTGGCGATCCTGGCCCGCATCGTCTCGAGCTTGGCGTCGGATTGGCGGCGCTGGGCGAGCGCCCAGAGGGTGGCGCAGATGGCCAGCAGCACGGCGCCGGCGGCGGCGGCCAGGATCAGGTCCAGCTCGCTCATCGCGTCACCTGGGGCGCCGGTCCTTTTGCCTGCCGAATCATCAGGATGAACATAGGCGTTCGCGTCCCGTTCGGCGATAATCCAGCCATGACCGCGATCCTCTATCCGGTGGCCGCCGATGCGCAGGCCGCCCTGCAGGCGCCGCTTGCCCGGGCGGCGCGCGAACGCGAGGCGCAGGCCTTGGCGGGGCAGGAGGTGGTCTTCGTCACGGAAGCCGTGGGCCCGCCCTATGCCAGCCGCGAGGCGGCGCTGGACGCCCATGCCGGCCGGGTGGAGGACGAGCGGCCGGGCCGGGTCGTGGCGCCGGCGCCTGAGGACCGCTTCTGCCGGCTGGCCGAGTTGATCGACGGGCGGCCGCCGCCCCCGGCGCAGCCGAGCCTGAAGGACGGCCGCCGCTGGCCGCCCGCCCGCCCGGCGCCCCGCACCATCTGGCGGCTGCAGGTGAGCTATTGGCGGCTGGCCTCGGCGGCGCGGGCCGCAGAGGGGCCCCAGGCCCGGGCGGCCCGGCGCAAGGCCCGCGAACCCCTGGATTATCAGGCCCTCAACGCGCTGGCCCGCACCCCCATGCGGCCGGTCAAGCCGCAGCAGCCGCTGGATATCGGTCTCTTCGAGACACGGCCCCCCGAGGCGCCGCATATCATCATGCCTGATGAGTAGCCCTCCCGACGCCAGCGGCCTGGCCCCCTCCCTCGACGACCTTGCGGCGCTCGCCGAAGCCGCCTTCGCCGCCCTGCCCGACGACTTCCGCAAGATGACCGGGGACGTGATCTTCCGGGTCGACGACTTCGCGGCCAAGGACGTGCTGGACGAGCTGGGGATCGAGGACGCCTTCGAGCTGACCGGCCTTTATCAGGGCGTCGACATCGGCCGGCGCACGGTGTTCGACCCCTCGCCGCAGCCCTCGATGATCTTTCTCTACCGCCGGGCGATCCTGGACGAGTGGGTCGACCGCGGCGACGTGACGCTGGCCGAACTGGTCAGCCACGTCCTGGTCCACGAGATCGGCCACCACTTCGGCCTGTCCGACGACGACATCGACGCGATCGAGGGGGACTGAACCCCACCTCACCGCTCATCCCCGCGAAAGCGGGGACCCAGGTGTTTTTGGTTCGGGGAGGTTCGATCAGCCCAAGCCCGTGCGCGGATTCCAGCCGGGAGAAAAAGCCTGGGTCCCCGCTTCCGCGGGGATGAGCGGAAGTTGTTTTGAAAATGACGCCCCCGTCACCTTTATTGACTCCGCAAGGTTTGCGGGTGATCGTCTCTTCAAGAGGAAACCGGGCGCCAATGCGCCTACCCCAGGAGACGAGCCCATGGCCGCCGACGGCAACATCACCAAGGACATCATCTACGAGGCCGTGGCCCCGGACGACTTCGAGGCCATGC
>JAZKFM010000433.1:0-8932 GCA_040386415.1 Pseudomonadota bacterium | reverse complement strand
GGATCCGCTCGACAAGAAGTACATCGACTTCGACGAGCCCTTCGACATGGAAAACCAGATGCTCCTGCCGGAGGACATGATCGTTTCCCTGTCCACCGACTACGTCTCCAACCACCTCAGCGACTGGAAGACCCGCGTGCGGTTCGCCAACCAGTCGGCGCTGCGGTCGTTCTCCTCGATCCTGCACGGCGAGCAGGGCGCTCTGAACCTGTCGGCCAGCCTGTGCCACGTGCTGCTGGACCAGGGGGCGCAGGAATACGCCGCCAACCAGACCCGCGAAGAGGCCCGCCACGTCACGGCCTTCGCCAAGTACATCAAGGCCCGCTGGGGCCGCCCGGTGGAAGCCGGCCCGACCCTGAAGGCCCTGCTGATCGACATCATCGGCAGCCCGGAGGTCTACAAGAAGATCATCGGCATGCAGATGCTGGTGGAGGGCCTGGCCATGGGCGCCTTCGCCACCTTCTTCAACAATATCAACGACCCGCTCGGCAAGAAGCTGATGCAGCTGGTGATGACCGACGAGGCCTTCCACCACAAGTTCGGGAAGATCTGGGCCGACCGCACCATCCCGCACCTGTCGGAAGCCGAGCACGAGATCATCGAGACCTGGGCGGCCCACTGCTTCCAGACCCTGCTGTTCAACCTGGTGGCCCCCACCCAGCAGCGCGACCTCTATGAGGAGTTCGGCCTCGATCCGGACCGCGTCATCGCCGAGATGGCCGCCAACATGAACGACGAGACCCGCCGCGAGAGCATGAAGGAGCAGTCCAACATCTTCCGCGTGCTGGTGAAGACCCTGCTGAACGCCGGCATCATCACCGAGCGGACGCGCGCCTTCTACGCCATCTATGTGGACCTCGACGAACTGAAGGCCGAGGGCGACCGCATGGTCGGCGACGACATCGCCGAGGAAGGCATCGCCTATCTGCAGGAGATCAACTTCAAGGACCGGATCGGCCAGCCGATCTCCATCGCCGCGGAGTAGGTTTCTCTCAAGGCTGAACGCGAAACGCCCGCCGGTCCCCCCGGCGGGCGTCTTGCGTCGTGCCGCCCGGGGTCAGTCGAAGATGTCGAAGATCGAGCGCTTCTTGTGGTATCCGCCGTGGCCGTACTCGCCGCGCTCTCCGCGCTCGCCGTACTCTCCGCGCTCCCCATATTCGCCGCGTTCGCCTCGCTCTCCGTAGCCCCAGGGCTGGCCGGGCGGCTGGGCGGGGGGCGGGGCCTGGCGGAAGGCCGCCTGGGGCGGCGCGGCCGGGGCGTCGTCGACGGCGCCGGCCAGCAGCTTCTCCAGCTCGCCGCGGTCCAGCCACACGCCTCGGCAGGTCGGACACATGTCAAACTGCACGCCGGCGCGGTCCACCGTGTTCATCGAGCTGTTGTCGTTGGGACATAGGAGCAGGGGCATTGCGGTTTCCTCTTTCGTCGACTGAGGCGAACCGCTTGGACAGACGGGGCCTCACGCTTGAACGTGTTGCGTCCGACATCACAACGCACAGTGTGCGCCGCCAGAGGGGCCCGGTCCGCAGGTCCCAATATGGTGGACGCGCGCGGCGATTCCAGGGCGCTCTGTCTTGCAGAGGCCCCGTGGGCGAACGGGCGGCGTGACGTGAGGATGCGATGATCGTGCTGACCGACGTCCTGGGCGCCGCCGAGGTGGCGCGCATCACCAAGGGGCTGGCCGAGGCGCCCTACCTCGACGGACGGGCCACCGCCGGTCCCGACGCGCGCCGGGTCAAGCTGAACCAACAGGCGCGGGGCGACGATCCCCAGGTCGCCGAACTCGCCGCCTCGGTGAGGCGCGCCCTTGAGGGCCATCGCACCTTCCGGGCCCTGGCGCGGCCGGCCCGGTGGTCGCGGCTGATGTTCTCCCGCTATGTCCCGGGCCAGCGCTACGGCCTGCACGCCGACGCCGCGGCGATGACTGACGAGCATGGCTGGCCGTTGCGGACGGACCTGAGCTTCACGGTGTTTCTCTCCGACCCCGCCGCCTATGACGGCGGCGCGCTGCGGCTGCTGGGGCGGGACGGCGAGCGCAGCTTCCGGCCGGAGGCCGGGTCGGTGCTGCTCTATGCCACCGGGCAGCTGCACGAGGTGACGCCGGTGACCGACGGGGTGCGGCTGGCCTGCGTGGGATGGGTGCAGAGCCAGGTCCGGCGCGCCGACCAGCGGGACCTGCTGTTCGAGCTTGAGCGCGCGCGGGACGACCTGCCCGAGGGCGACTCCCGCCTGCGCCTCGACAACGCCATCGGCAATCTTCTGCGGATGTGGGGAGAGGGCTAGACCTCGGCCTGTCGGGAACCGCGCGCGCCGTTCGTCCTTGGATCAGAAACACTCAGGAGCACGACGATGGCCAAGTTCACCACCTGCCTGTGGTTCGACCACGGCGAGGCCCGCAAGGCCGCCGAGTTCTATGCCGGCCTGTTCCCCGACAGTCATGTCGGACCCGCCGCCACGGCGCCCAGCGACTTTCCCGACGGCAAGGCCGGCGCCGAGCTGACGGTGGCCTTCACCGTGCTGGGCCAGGCCTTCATGGGCCTCAACGGCGGCCCCCTCTTCAAGCCCAACGAGGCGGTCTCCTTCGTGGTGGAGACGGAAAGTCAGGCCGAGACCGACAGGTACTGGGACGCCATCGTCGGCAACGGCGGCGAGGAGAGCCAGTGCGGCTGGTGCAAGGACCGCTGGGGCTTCTCCTGGCAGATCACCCCGCGCGTGCTGAACGAGGCCATGAGCGACCCCGACCCGGCGGCGGCCAAGCGGGTGTTCGAGGCCATGATGACCATGGGCAAGATCGACGTGGCGAGGATCGAGGCGGCGAGAAGGGGGTAGGGCGGGAGCTTGGGCCTCGAAACCATCCGTGGTTGTCCCGTGAGCTGATCACCGGCAGAGTAATCTACGCCGTCTGTGGGGGAGTGCCGGAATGAAATCGATCCTGATCGGGGCTGCTGTTGCGGTTGCGATGCTGGCCTCCTCCGCCCAGGCTCAACAGCCGGACGAAGCGAACGCAACACGCCTGAGCCTTTCGCGCCAGATTCTCGCCGCCAATGGGGGCGCGCAGGCGATGGAGAGCCAGCTGCGGTCCCTGTTCACCACCATGGCGACGCTCACGAAAGACGCCATGCCCAGCCAAAATCCCAAGGCGGTCCAGGCCTCGCAGGCCATGATGACCTACATCGTCGAGGAGGAGATCAAGGCGCTCCCCCAGCTGATCGACCAGACGGCGATGATCTACGCCAAGAATCTGACCGAGACGGAATTGCGCGACATGCTCGCCTGGAGCCTCAGCCCCAGCGCGCAGGCGATCCGCGCCAAGATGCCGGCCATGATGCGGGACGTGATGCTCCAGCAGCAGCCACTGCTGAAGAGGATCATGGCGGGGGCGGTGACGACGGCCGTCGAACGCGCCTGCACCGAAGCTAAGTGCAGTGAGGATGAGCGGCGGACGATCATCGCGCTAGCTCAGAAAAATCTGCCGCAGCAGTAGAGCGGACGGACGGGTTACGGCGGCAACGGCTGAATCGCCGAATGCGAATTCATGCGCTGTCACCGTAATCCAGTCACCGCAATCCACATATGGGGAGGGTAGGAATAGAACAAAAAGTGAACATTTCCGCTAAGATGGCGCGATCCCTTGATGGCGAAATCCCTTGCAGCGTAAGGCCTTGCGGCGGAAATGGAGACTTCGTTAACGAAAAAGCCTGGGGACGCGTCCATTCCCCCCGTTGACGAGTCATTAGCATCGACCCCCATATCATGCGGTCAGTGGACGTACGGCCACTGCATGTAGCGACAGGCGTCGCCAGGCTACCAACTTAAAGACGACGCCCGTCTCACTACCCGCTGCCCCCTCCACAAGGGTGGGACATGGAGCGCGGCCCTCGGAAATCCAACACCGGGGGCCGTCGTGCCTCTTAGGATCGCCAGCATTCGTCGCGCCTGGCAAGCCCTCGGACGTGATTTTGCTCTTGAGCCTGTTAACAAACGGTGATGTGCGGCCAAGAGCGGCCCTTGGTGCTGCTTCCGGCCTAGCTGGTGGTGCCGAAGTGTGTCCCCACGCACCAATCGCAGCGTCACTTGGGAATAGAGAGACATGAGTGCCATGCGCCACTGTCGGGCGGCCCACTCTCCGTTCGTCCTCTGAGCACCAACCACGAGGACCACCCCATGCCAGACGAGAAGATCAAGGGCCCCGCGTCCTACTTTCCCTCCATCGAGAAGACCTACGGGCGGCCGATCGCCGAGTGGAAGGCCTTGGTGCGGGGGCGGATGCCGGCCAAGCACATGGAGCTCGTCGCCATGCTGAAGGCTGACCATGGGATGGGGCATGGGCATGCGAACGCCATCGTGGCGCATACGCTGGCGGAGGAGGGGGCGTAGGGCCGTACCGGCGTCGCCCTTCCTTCTCCCCTTGCGGGAGAAGGTGGCCCTGCGGAGCAGGGTCGGATGAGGGGTTACGCTCCCCCCTCCGCAATTCTTGAAAAGCCCCAACCCGAGAGGTCGGCGCGACCCCTCATCCGTCGGGCCTGCGCCCGACACCGTCGAGAGCGAGCCGGGCTACTCTAGCCCGGCTATGCGGTTCGCCAACGATTTGGCGAAACGCCGCTCTCGACCCCGCAAGGGGAGAAGGGCGCCTGGCTTGTGTCCGGCCTCTACCCCCGGCTGACCTTCAGGACGCGCAGCGCGCGCAGGCGGCCGTCGCGGTCGGGCCATTGGATGGATTGGCCGGCCTTCAGGCCGATGAGGCCGGCGCCGACCGGGCTGAGGACCGAGACCTTGTTGGCCGCGATGTCGGCTTCCTTCGGATAGACCAGTTGCACGGTGCGGGTCGCGCCGTGGGCGTCGTCGAGGAATTCGACGGTGGAGTTCATGGCCACCACGGTGTCGGGGACTTTGGCGCGGACCTGGGCGCGCTCCAGCTCCTGGCGCAGGCCGCCGGCGTCGGCAGGGGCGTGCTCGAGCAGCAGGAACAGGCGGTCGGCGTCTGTTTCGCTGAGCTGGATGGGCGGACGGGTCTTGGACGGCATGGGAAGTCTCCGGGCGGGCGCACGGCGGCGCGGGCCGATGAGGTCGGCGGGAAGGTCAGAGTGTTCAGAAAGGCCCCGGACTCGCGGGCGAGCGCGTCGGAATCCGGGGCTAGGAGCCTGCGAGGAGGCTGCCGCCGTGGTGGCGAAAACGCCGGAAGGTTGGCCGGGAGAACATCGCCCCATTCAGGCGCCGGGCGCCGGCGAAGTCAAACCACGGCTGCGCGAGCGCGCGCCTGTTCCGCCGCCGGTTCCCCCGCTAGGGTCGGGCCCACGGGTTTGGCAGGAGTTTCCGATGCGGCTTTCGCGGCGTGACTTTGGACTGGGGATCGCCGGCGCGGCGGCGGCGGGCTCGGCGCGGGCGGCGGCCGGCGGCCTCGACGCAGGCCTCACCGCCTATCTCGACGCGGCCTTCGAGGCGGAGCTCGCCCTGGAGCCGGAGCGGCTGACGCGGATCGGGCGCAAGACCGACAACGACAAGCTCACCGACCAGAGCGAGGCGGCGCTGGCGGCGCGGCTGGACTGGCGACGGAGCAGTGTCGCGGAGATGAAGCGGCGGTTCCCGGTCGCCGGGCTCTCGGAGGACGGCCGCACCTCCTACGACATGTGGGTGCTCGCCCTGGCCCGCGCCGAGGAGGCCTATCGCTGGCGGGGGCACGGCTATGTCTTCGACCGCAATGGGCCCCACACCAGCCTGCCCAACTTCATCATCAACCAGCACCGGGTCGATAGCGCGGCCGACCTCGCCGCCTATGCCGCGCGGGTGGCGGCCATCGGGCCGGCGCTGGACGTGCGGCTGGCCCAGGCGCAGGGTTCGGCGGCCAAGGGGGTGCGGGCCCCGCGCTTCGCCTATGACCAGGCGGCGGGCGAGGTGAAGCGGCTGACCACCGGGGCGCCCTTCGATTCCGGGCCCGACTCGGCCCTGTTCGCCGACGCCAAGGCCAAGGCCGGCAAGCTGCGGGCGGCCGGCAGGATCGATGCGGCCCAGGAGGCGGCGGGCGTGAAGGCCGTCGCCGAGGCCATGACCGGCGCCATGAAGCCCGCCTATGACCGCATCGGCGCCTGGCTGGCGGCGGATCGGGAGAAGGCCTCGGCCCTGCCGCAGGGGGCGGGCGCCCTGCCGGACGGGGGCGCCTACTACCAGGCCATGCTGCGCCAGCAGACCACCACCGACATGACCGCCGATCAGATCCATGCGCTCGGCCTGTCGGAGGTGGCGCGCATCCGGGCCGAGATGGAGGCGCTGAAGGCCAGGATCGGGTTCTCAGGCACCCTGGAGGACTTCTTCGTCCACCTGCGCAGCGACGACCGGTTCTATGTGACGGGCGACGAGGCCGGCCGGGCCCGCTATCTGGCCCTGGCCGAGGGGCATCTGGCGGCCATGAAGGCCCGCCTGCCGGAGATGTTCGGGCGGCTGCCGAAGTCGGACCTGGTGGTCCGGCGGGTGGAGGCGTTCCGCGAGGAGCCGGGCGGGGCGGCGCACTATTCGTCCGGGGCGCCGGACGGCTCGCGGCCGGGCGTGTTCTACGTCCACCTGGCCGATGTGCGGGCCACGCCGATCTACGAGATCGAGGGCACGGCCTATCACGAGGGCTGGCCGGGGCATCACATGCAGATCTCGATCGCCGCCGAGTTGACCGGCCTGCCGGTGTTCCGCACCCAGTACGGCTACGGCGCCTATCTCGAGGGCTGGGGGCTCTATGTGGAGCGGCTGGCCAAGGAGGCGGGATTTTATCAGGACCCCTACAGCGACTTCGGTCGGCTGGGGCGCGAGATCTGGCGGGCGATCCGGCTGGTGGTGGACACCGGCATCCACGCCAAGGGCTGGAGCGAGGCGCAGGCCACCGCCTACTACACCGCCAACTCGCCGCAGCCGGCCGGCAAGATCAGCTCGGAGATCCGCCGCTACTTCGTGATGCCGGGGCAGGCGACGTCGTACATGGTGGGGCAGGCGCGGATCCTGGCCCTGCGGGCGGAGGCGCGGGCCGCCCTGGGGGCGCGCTTCGACCTGCGGGGGTTCCACGACCTGGTGCTGGGGGCCGGCGCCCTGCCGCTGCCGGTGCTGGAGACCCGGGTCCGGCGCTGGGTGACGGCTCAGAAGGCTTAGGCGGCGCCTGCCGCCTGCGGAAACGCCAGCGTTCTGTACGGCTTAGCTGCCGTGCAATGGTCAAATTCGTGCTGTTGAACGTCTTGTGCCCCCGGTTCGCGCCGGGGGCGTTTTAAATTTCACAATCGACGGGTACCGGTTAGCGATGACGACCATGCGTTCCTTGGCCACCCTGCTCATCGCCGCCGCCGCCGCCCTGATCGGGACCGCGCCCGCCCTGGCCGCGCCCTCGCCGCCGGCCGAGAAGATCGAGCTGACCAAGATGACCGGCCGCTGGTACGAGGTGGCCCGCATGCCCAACAGCACCCAGAAGAACTGCCAGGGCGGCACGTCGGACTGGGTGCGGACCGGCGAGGGCTATTCGGTGGTCCAGGCCTGTCACAAGGGCGGGCTGACGGCGCCGCCCACCGAGTGGAAGGCCAAGGCCAAGGTCATCGACCCCAAGACCAACGCCCGCATCAAGATGAGCTTCTTCGGCGGCATGCTGAGCCAGGAGTACTGGGTGCTGGCCCACAAGGCCGACTGGCTGATCCTGGGCACGCCGAACGGCAACTACATGTGGCTGATGTCCCAGCGCCCGACCCTGAGCGCCCAGGCCAAGGCCCAGGCCGTGGCCCGGGTGAAGCAGCTGGGCTACGACGTCAGCCGCCTGGAATTCCCGGCGCCGGCGCGGAACTGAGGCCACAACCTCTTGATTCCGGAACGAAGCCGGAACAAGACTTGGCGATGGACGTCATCGTCACCGTCACCCGCCCGCAGATCACCACCGCCGTCACCCGGGGCGCGGCTCGGCTGCTGATCGACCTGGGCTATGCGCCGCTGGCGGAGGTGACCCTGCCCAACGGCCGGCGCGCCGACCTGATGGCCCTGTCGCGCAAGGGCCACATCCTGATCATCGAGGTGAAGTCGGGGCTGGAGGACTTCCGGGTGGACCGCAAGTGGCATGAGTACATGCCCTATTGCGACGCCTTCGCCTTCGCCGTGGCGCCGGAGTTTCCCCGGGAGATCCTGCCCGAGGAGCCGGGCCTGGTGGTCTGCGACGGCTTCGGCGGCGCGGTGCTGCGCGAGGCGCCGACCATCGCCTTCGGACGCCTCGCGGCGCTGCGGGCGGCCGGCGGCCAGGGGACGCTGCTGGAGGCCTGAGCACTCAAACAGTGTCATCCAGGCTCTCCGCTTCGCTGCGGCCGGGATGACGTGAAGGGGCGCGACTGGCGTCAGCGCGGGGCGCGTTTGGCCAGGATGCGCTGCAGGGTGCGGCGGTGCATGTTGAGGCGGCGGGCGGTTTCCGAGACGTTGTGGCCGCAGAGTTCGTAGACCCGCTGGATGTGCTCCCACCGAACGCGGTCGGCGCTCATGGGGTTGTCCGGCGGGGGCGGGTTCTCGTCCTTGCGGGCCAGCAGGGCGCGGGCCACGTCGTCGGCGTCGGCGGGCTTGGAGAGGTAGTCGATGGCGCCCGACTTCACCGCGGCCACGGCGGTGGCGATGTTGCCGTAGCCGGTGAGCATGATGACCTTGGCGTCGGGGCGGGCGTCGCGGACGGCCTCCACCACCTTCAGGCCGGTGCCGTCCTCAAGCCGCATGTCGAGGACAGCATAGGCCGGGGCGAAGGTGCGCACCGCGGCCAGGGCCTCGGCGACGCTGCCCACCAGCACCGGCTCGAAGCCCCGCTGTTCGAGGGCGCGGCCAAGCCGGGTTCGCAGCGGCGCATCGTCGTCGAGCACAAGCAGGCTCTTGTCGGGAAGGGCGGCGATATCGGCGGAGAGATCTGTCATTACGCAACCCCGGATAGTCGTGTTTGTCAGTGTCG
>JAZKFM010000432.1:0-1731 GCA_040386415.1 Pseudomonadota bacterium | reverse complement strand
GCCGTGCGTTCGCGCCGCGGCCTGGCCATCCTGCCCGACGCGGAGCCCAGGGCGGGACGCCACGTCCTGGCGGCGCACCCAACGGCGGCTGCGGAAATTGATGGAAGTCTTGCCGCCATAGGCAAGCGCTACGGTCCGGCGACAGCGCGCCTGGCGATGCTGGGCCTGGAATACAACACGCCCCGCGTGGGGGCGCGCTGAGCTAGAAGGTCGCCATCGCGATCTTGGTGAGCCAGACGGCCAGCAGGGTCAGGAGGGTCCCGGTGAGGAGTCCACGCGCGAAGGAGCCGTGGCGTTCCCACCAGACCCGCCGCGCCCGAAACCGCTGAGCGCGATCAATCCGTCGTTTCTGCATCGCCATGCGCGCGCTTCTGCGCCACGAAACCGCCCGCTGCAAGGCCCGATCCGGGCGTTTGCGGCGCCTTGTCGCTCAGTCCTGTGGATGGCGTCCCACCCGACCCACAAAGTCGGAATGGGTTTCGAATTCGCCGAACTCCGCAATCTGGGGCGCCAGGGTTCCCAGATCGGCGATCCAGCGCTCGGCGTCGGCGAAGCGGTCGCGGCGGTTGAACCGCAGGGTCCGGGCGATCATGGCCCGGTAGAGCAGCGAGGCGGCCAGGGGATAGCGCCCCTCCAGGGCCAGGGCCGCGGCCTCCACCCCCTCATAGTCGTCGCCGTCGACCTCTTCGCTCCGGGCCAGGACCAGGGCGGCGGCCTGGCTCACCGCCGGCCAGGCCAGGAAGAAGCGCAGGGCGGCGGGGAAGCTCTTGAAGCTGGCGACGAAGGCCATGGCCTTGTCCTCGGCCACCACGTCGTCGAAGTCGGGCAGGCGCTTGAGATAGGCCCGCAGGCGGTCGGCCGACAGCCGCTGTTCGAAGGCCGTCCAGCGCACGGCCTGGGCGGCCTGCGCCTGGCCGTCGGCCTCCAGGGCGTCGAGATAGGCGTCCCCCCAGGCCTTCAGGCTGGGCGCGGAGGCCACCACACGGGCCTGGGAGCGGGCGACGTCGGCGAAGGCGGGCGGCGCCGAGCGCTTCAGGGCCGCCAGGGCCTCGGGCGCACGGCCTGCGGCGGTCAGCCGGCTGGCGATCTGGGCGCCGGTCCAGGGCTGCAGGGCCTCGCTGGCGGTGATGGTGGCGATGAAGCCGTCCACATCGCCCTGGGCGTCGGCCAGGGTCTGAACCGCGGCCCGCAGGGCGGGCTTGGCGCGGCCGCGCCGGGCGATGGCGGCCTCCAGCAGCTGCCGCAGCCGAGCGATCCCCTCAGCGTCGAGGGCCGGCAGGATGATCTCCACCAGCCGCACGAAGATCTCGTCCTCGTCGGTCTCCAGGGCCTGGAAGGCGCGCTCGGCAAGGGCGGTCGTCGAGCCCTTGGCGCTGACCGCGAGAGGCCCAAGGTCCTCGACGGCGGCCAGGAACACCGCCTCCACCTCGCCCTTCTCGTCCTTGGTCAGGCGCAGCACGCCCTCGGCCATGTCGAGGAAACGCCAGAGGAATTCCAGCGCCAGGGCCGGCTTCTTCTCGCCCATCTTGCCGGTGATCATCGCCCGCTGCAGCGACAGGTCGCGGACGAACTCCTTGTACTTGCGCCAGTGCACCCGCGACCGCCGGGTCTCGATGGCCGTCAGTCGCTTGGCGATCTCGGTGGCCAGGTCCTCCGGCCCGACCTCGCCGGCCAGCTCCATGCGCAGCCGCCGCTTGATGGTGGGTTGGGCCTCGGCCACCTCCAACAGAA
>JAZKFM010000431.1:0-8967 GCA_040386415.1 Pseudomonadota bacterium | reverse complement strand
CCTCGACGTAGTCGACACCTAGCTCAGCAAAACGAGAGTCAAAGTCCCCCTCAGTCAGCTTCGCCGACAGCTCCCCCAGCGGGGGAGCACCTACTACCGCCGCCCGAACAGCCGCTCGATGTCGGCCAGCTTCAGTTCCACATAGGTCGGCCGGCCGTGGTTGCATTGGCCCGAATGGGGCGTGGCCTCCATCTGGCGCAGCAGGGCGTTCATCTCCGGCGCCGACAGCCGCCGTCCAGCCCGCACCGAGCCGTGGCAGGCCATGGTGGAGCAGACCTCCTCCAGCCGTTCCTTCAGCGCGAGGGCCTGGCCGTTCTCCGACAGGTCATCGGCGATGTCGCGCACCAGGCCGGCGACATCGGTCTCGCCCAGCAGGGCCGGGGTCTCGCGCACCAGCACCGCGCCGGGGCCGAAGGCCTCCACGGCGAGGCCGAGCGCCATCAGTTCGTCGGCCTTGGCCACCACCCGCTCGGCCTCGGCGGGATCGAGCTCCACCACCTCGGGCAGCAGCAGGGCCTGGCGGGACACCCCGCCGCCGGCCATCTCCACCTTCATCCGCTCATAGACCAGCCGCTCATGGGCGGCGTGCTGGTCGACGATCACCACCCCATCGCGGGTCTGGGCGACGATATAGGTCTCGTGCACCTGGGCGCGGGCGGCCCCCAGGGGGAAGTCCACCGGATCGAACACCACCGAGGCCGCCGGCGCCTCGTGCAGGCCAGGGCCGGGCGCGTAGCTCGAGGGCTCGTACTGAACCTCCGACCGGGCCGAGATCTCGGTCAGGCCGGGGATCGCCTGAGCCGCCGCCTGCGCCCAGCCGCCCATGCGCCA
This sequence comes from Pseudomonadota bacterium, assembly GCA_040386415.1. Taxonomy (GTDB): domain Bacteria; phylum Pseudomonadota; class Alphaproteobacteria; order Caulobacterales; family Caulobacteraceae; genus Phenylobacterium. The sequence continues at coordinate 8,136 of JAZKFM010000431.1, read as the reverse complement.
GGCCGAGAAGCCTTCCGCCGAGGGTTGCGGGACGTAGCCGGGCCGGAAGCCGCTCAGCGCCTCGCTGGCCACCGAGGTCGAGGCCCGGTGTCCGGCGCCGGCCAGGACGTGGCGCAGGCCTGAGACGATCAGGCCGCGCACCATCGCTGGATCGCGGAACCGCACCTCGGCCTTGGCGGGGTGGACGTTCACATCCACCTGGCTGGGGTCGAGCTCCAGATAAAGCGCCACCAGGGGATGGCGGTCGCGGGCCAGGAAGTCGGCATAGGCCCCGCGCAGGGCGCCCTGCAGCAGCCGGTCGCGCACCGGCCGGCCGTTGACGAACAGGTACTGGTGAGCCGAGTTGCCGCGATTGTAGGTGGGCAGGCCGGCGAACCCCGACAGGCGGATGTTGTCGCGCTCCTGGTCGATGGCCAGCGCATTGTCCTGGAACTCGCGGCCCATGATCGAGGCCAGGCGGGCCAGACGGCCGTCCGGTCCCTTGCTCTCGGCGGGCAGGCGCAGGGTGCGGCGGCCGTCGAGGTCCAGGGCGAAGGAGACCGCCTCATGGGCCATGGCCTGGCGCTTGATCTCCTCGGCGATCGCCATGGCCTCCGAACGCTCGGACTTCATGAACTTCAGCCGGGCGGGGGTGGCGTAGAACAGGTCACGCACCTCCACCCGCGCCCCGTGCGGGCCGGGGAAGCCGGAGGGGGACACCGCCCCCATGGCGCCGCCCTCCACAAGGATGGAATGCGCGTCCGTCTGCCCCTTGGCGCGGGACGAGATCGACAGCCGCGCCACCGAGCCGATCGAGGGCAGGGCCTCGCCCCGGAAGCCCAGGGTGTGGATGTGCAGCAGGTCATAGTCCCCGGCGTCGTCAGGGCTGAGCTTGGAGGTGGCGTGGCGCTCGATGGCCAAGGGGAGCTGGTCGGCCGCCAGGCCATCGCCGTCGTCGGCCACCAGGATGCGGGTCAGGCCGCCGCCGTCGGCCTGGACCTCGACGCTGCGTGCCCCGGCGTCCAGCGCATTCTCCACCAGCTCCTTGACCGCGCTGGCAGGCCGCTCCACCACCTCGCCGGCGGCGATGCGGTTCACGGTCTCGGGCGGCAGGCGGCGGATGGTCATGGTGAAGCCTAGATCCTCAAGCCCGATGTATAGGACGATTCCAGGGAGACTCCGCAGATGAGGTTCGCAAGGTCGCTGGCCCTGGCGGCCCTTCTGCTGGCGGCGCCCGCCACGGCCCAGACGCCGGACCCCGACGAAGTCCTGGTGGAGGAGCTGGTGGTCACCGCCCTGCTGCCAGGCCCGGCCTGGTGGCGGGTCTCCGACGCCGACACCGTGGTCTATGTCCTGGGCGCCCCCTCGGTCATGCCCAAGTCGCTCGCCTGGGACCAGAGCGTGCTCACCCGCCGGCTGCAGGGCGCGAACCGCGTGATCCTGCCCTTCAACCAGGTCAGTGTCGGCCTGTTCAGCGCGCCCGGCGCGGCGATCAATCTGCTGCGCCTGCGGTCCAAGACGCCCTATGAGGCGACCCTGCCGGCGGCGCTGAAGGCCCGCTTCGTCGCGGTCCGCACCGCCAGCGGCAAGCCGCCCGAACGCTATGCGACCAGGAACGGCCTCGCCGCGGGCCTGATCCTGGTGGACGACTACCGCCAGGCCAGCCAGCTCACCGCCGCCGATCCCGCCAAGACCGTGCGGCGCCTGGCCAAGGCGCGGCGCATCAAGGTCGAGGAGAAGAGCTACGACGCCGGAAGCCTGCTGGGTCAGGTGGTCCGCACGCCGGCGGCCGCGCAGCAGGCCTGCCTCGACGACGCCCTGGACGAAGCCGAGGCCGGTCCGGCCGCCGCCCGCCGCGCCGCCCAGGCCTGGGCCCAGGGCGACGTGCGCGGCGCGCTCGCCGCCGAGCGCGGCTTCGAGAAATGCCTGGCCTCGGCGCCCGGGGCGCTCGCCCTGGACCGCCGCTTCAAGGCCGACCAGTCCGCGGCCATCGTCAGTGCGCTCAAGACCCCAGGCCACGCCGTGGCCGTCGTGCCGCTCCGCCCGCTGCTGGCCCAGGGCGGCGTGCTGGATCAGCTGCAGTCGCAAGGGTTCGAGGTGAAGACGCCGGGGGAGGACTAGGGCCCCTTGATCGGCGTCAAGGCGATGCGTCCCCGCCTGCGCCAGTCACTGGACCTCAACCGCAGGTCCAAGGGTGATGACATGGCCGATCCGAGACACATCGCCGGGCTGGCCGGGCCGACGATCATGGCGATCACGACCTCCGAGGCCCTGAACCTGGACATCTGGAGCCCGGCGGACCCGACCCTGGTCTATCTCAACGGCGTGCTGCTGTTCGTGGCGGGCCTGGCGATCATCCGGACCCACAATGTCTGGCGCCTGAGCTGGACGTTGGTGGTGACGCTGCTGGGCTGGGTGGCCCTGACCGCAGGCCTGGTACGCATGTTCTCGCCGCGCAGCCCGCAACTGGGCGAGGCTGGGACGACCTATGCTTTCATCTTCCTGCTTTTCCTGGTGGGCGCCTTCCTGACGCTCCAGGCGATCCGTCCGGGACCTAAAGACCCGGCAGCTTGATCCGGGTGCTCTTCTCGCGCGCGATGACCACGGGCTTGTCGCCGGTGACTTCGCGGATCTTGGCGGCTTCCGAGGCAGGGTCGATCGGCGCGGCGACGTTGTCGCCCGCCGCCGCGGTCGCCGCGGCGTTGGCCTTGCCGTCCTTCCAGAACATCACACGGTCGGCGAAGCTCTTTTCCTTGTGGGCCAGGTCACCACCCTCGTCGTCGACGACGTAGCGGATCAGCGGATCGGCCTTGTCGGCGCCGGCCTTGGCCACCAGCAGCTTTTCGCCTTCGGTGCGGGCCTCGGCGTCGCGGCGGCCCAGCAGGGCGTTGCGCGCGGCGCTCTCGGGCTGCAGTTCCTGCGGGCGGGGTTCACCCGGGGCCGGCGGACGCAGGGAATAGTCGGGCGGCACCACCAGGGGGGCCTTGGACACCACGCGGAACTCGTCGGGGGTCACCTTGGTCATGCCCAACGCCTTGCGGGACGAGGCGCAGCCGGTGAGACCCACCATCCCGATCAGGGCGGTCGCGACGATCACTCGGGTCAAGCTCATGAACTACAGGCTCCGATAGGCCGCCCCCGGCCGAAGATGGACAAGTCAGATAGCGCAAACGGCAATCGCCGCCAACGCGTTTAGGCGGCCGCCTCTTTGCGGGTTGAATCAAGCAAAAGGAAGACCACGCCGATGGTGATGGCCGCGTCGGCCACATTGAACACCCAGGGGAAGAACCCCAGTCGCTGGAAGTCCAGGAAATCCACCACGGCGCCGAAGCGCACGCGGTCGATGGCGTTGCCGATCGCGCCGCCCATCACCAGGCCCAGACCCAGGGCCATCGGCCAGCGCAGGGCGGTGCGCGCCCAGTTGGCGAGGAAGATGGCGACGATCAGCGAGAAGGCGGTGAGCGCCCAGCGGACCAGGTCATGCTCGGCGCTGAACAGGCCAAAGCTCACCCCCTGGTTCCAGACCAGCGTCAGGCTGAACGGCCCGCCCACCGGCACGCTCGAGCCCGCCTGGGTTCCCAGCAGGCCAAGGATCAGATGCTTGGAGATCTGGTCGAGGACGATGACGGTCACCGCCAGCACGTAGGCCGCCCAGCCGTATTTCGAGATGGCTTTCATGCTCAGGCCCTTTCAGCGTCCCAGGCGGCGACGGCTTCGGCGTCCCGCAGCGACAGTTCCGGATAGCGCGGGTCGGACCCCACCTCGGGCAGGATACGCCAGGAGCGGGCGCATTTTCGACCCTCGGCCTTGATCGGCTCAACCGCCACGCCCGGCGTCTCGGCCAGGCGGAAGGCCCCGGCCGGACCGTCGCCGGCCACCAGCGTCGCCTGGCTGGTGCGGAACAGCTCGGCGGCGTCCAGGCCCTCGAAGGCGGCCAACAGGCTGGCGTCGGAGATGTGGACCACGGGGGCAGCTTCCAGGGCGGCCCCCATCCGCTTCTCGCGGCGCTCGACCTCCAGGGCGCCGGTGACCACCGAGGTGACCGACTGGATCTTCGCCCAGCGTTCCGCCTCAGCCGGATTGGCCCAGGCGGCCGGGGTCTCCGGGAAGACCCGCAGGCAGTTGGAGGGCGCGTCGGGGAACCGGGTGGTCCAGGCCTCTTCCATGGTGAAGGGGATCAGCGGCGCGAGCCAGACCGTCAGGCGCTCGAACACCGCATCCATCACGGTGCGCGCGGCCCGGCGACGCAGAGCCGTGGGCTGGTCGCAGTAGAGGGCGTCGCGGCGGATATCGAAGAACAGCTGCGACAGCTCCACCTGGCAGAACTCGGTGATCGGCCGGCTGACGTCCTGGAACAGGTAGGCGTCGTAGGCGGCGCGGACCTGGCCATCAAGCTCGTGCAGCCGGTGCAGGATGAACCGCTCGAGCGGCGGCATGTCCTCCAGCGCCACGCGCTCGCTCTCGTCGAAGCCGGCCAAGGCGCCCAGCAGATAGCGGACGGTGTTGCGCAGCTTGCGATAGGCGTCGGTGGTGGTGGCCAGGATCGTCTTGCCGATCCGGCTGTCGTCGGAATAGTCGATCATCGAGGCCCACAGCCGGATGATCTCGGCCCCGGACTCGCGGATCACCACCTCGGGATCGACGGTGTTGCCCTTGGACTTGCTCATCTTCTCGCCGTTCTCGTCCATGGTGAACCCATGGGTGAGGATGGCGTCGTAGGGCGCGCGGCCCCGCGTGCCCGAGCTTTCCAGCAGCGAGGACTGGAACCAGCCGCGGTGCTGGTCGGAGCCCTCTAGATAGAGGTCGGCGGGCCAGCGGGTGTGCTCGCGGTTCTCCAGGGTGAAGGCGTGGGTCGAGCCGCTATCGAACCAGACGTCGAGGATGTCCTCGACCTTCTCGTAGCGCTCGGGGTCGTGGTTCCCCAGGAAGTCGCTCACCGGCCGGGTGAACCAGGCGTCGGCCCCCTCGGCGGCGATCAGGTCGACGATGCGCTTGTTGAGCTCGGGATCCACCAGGGGCTGGCTGGTCTCCTTGTCGACGAACATGGCGAGCGGCGCGCCCCAGGCCCGCTGGCGGCTGATCAGCCAGTCGGGGCGGCTTTCCACCATGGCGCGGATGCGGTTCTTGCCGCCGGCCGGGTGGAAGGTCGTGGCCTCGATGGCGTCCAGGGCCGTCTCACGCAGGGTCTTGCCGTCGTGGAGCTCGTCCTCGATGGCGGTGTCCATGCGGATGAACCACTGCGGGGTGTTGCGGAAGATCACCGGCGCCTTGGAGCGCCAGGAGTGGGGATAGGAGTGCTCCACCCGGCCGCGCGCCAGCAGGCGTCCGGCCTCGATCAGCTTCTCCTGCACCGCGCCGTTGGCGGGGCCGAACTTGCCGACCTTCTTGCCCTCGGTCTCCAGCACCTTGAGGCCGGCGAACAGAGCGACGTGCTCATAATAGGCGCCGTCCGGATCGACGGTTTCTGGAATCTCCCGATGGCCGTGGGCCAGCCAGACCAGATAGTCGTCGGCCCCGTGGCCCGGCGCGGTGTGGACAAAGCCGGTGCCGGCGTCGTCGGTCACATGGTCGCCGTCCAGCAGCGGCACGGCGAACTGGTAATAGCTATCCAGGCCGGCCAGCGGATGCTCGGCGGTGACGCCCAGCGGGTCGAAGGTCTCGATCCGGCGGGTCGCGCTGATCTTGGCGGCCTTGAAGACGTCACCCGACAGCTTGTCGGCCACAATCAGCTTGTCGCCGGCCTTGGCCCAGGGCTCGAACTCCAGCCCCTCTTCCATGGCCTCGACGAGATAGATGCCATAGGCGATGTCGTTGTTGTAGCTGATCGCCCGGTTGGCCGGGATGGTCCACGGCGTGGTGGTCCAGATGACGATGCTGGCGCCGCGGGCGGCCTCGCTGCCCTCCACCACCGGGAACTTCACCCAGATGGTGGGCGAGTTCACATCGGCATACTCCACCTCGGCGTCGGCCAGGGCCGTGCGCTCCACGGGGCTCCACATCACCGGCTTGGAGCCGCGGTAGAGCTGGCCCGAGGTGACGAACTTGTGGAACTCCGCGACGATGGCGGCCTCCGAGGAATAATCCATGGTGGCGTAGCGGTTCTCCCAGTCGCCGACGACGCCCAGGCGCTTGAAGCCGTCGCGCTGCACGTCGATCCACTTGGCGGCGTAGGTGCGGCAGCGCTCGCGGAACTCGGCCTTGGAGACCTCGTCCTTGCGGCGGCCCTGGCCGCGCAGCTCTTCCTCGATCTTCCACTCGATGGGCAGGCCGTGGCAGTCCCAGCCGGGCACGTAGTCGACGTCGAAGCCCATGGCGAACCGCGAGCGGACCACGAAGTCCTTCAGGGTCTTCTGCAGGGCGTGGCCGATGTGGATCGCGCCATTGGCGTAGGGCGGGCCGTCGTGCAGCACGAACAGCGGAGCGTTCGCCGCCTGCCGTTCCGCACGCACGGTGTTGTAGAGATCGATCTTGGCCCAGCGGGCGAGGATCTCGGGCTCCTTGACCGGCAGGCCCGCCCGCATCGGGAACGGGGTGTCGGGAAGGAAGACGGTTTCGCGATAGTCGCGCGCGGGCTTGTCAGCGTCGTCGGCCATGGGGCTTTCCAGCGGTGTTCGGAACGAGTGTGCGGGTGATCCCGGCGCGCGCTGGAGCTTCGTCCGGCGGCGTCACGCCGGGCGGGTAATTCGCGACAATGTCCGAACCAAGGTCATAGCGCGCCGAGATAGCAGAGGGCGCCGCGTCGGGCGAGCCCTTTGGTTCAGCGCCGGCGTTCGCGCGGGGTGACGGCGAGGGTCAGGCGCCGGCCCTGCCGGATCACCTCGAAGTCCATGGGCCGGCCAAGCGTGTCGGTCCCCAGCGCCCGCATCAGGTCGTCCAGTCCGGTCAGGGGCGCCCCCTCCGCCGCCACCAGCAGGTCCCCGGGCAACAGGCCGGCCCGGGCGGCGGGCCCGTTCACCTCGCAGGTGGCGATCCAGACTCCGAAGGGCTGGTCCACGCCGACGGCGCGCGCCAGGTCGCGGGGGATAGGCGCCTGCTGGGCGATGATCCCGATGGAGCCCCGCCGAACCCTGCCGTGCTTGATCAACTCGCCCACCACCAGGGCCGCGGTGTTGGCCGCCACCGCGAAGCAAAGGCCCTGGGCCCCGGCGATCACCGCCGTGGCGATCCCCACCACCTCGCCGGCCGAATTGACCAGGGGCCCGCCCGAGGAGCCGGGATTGAGCGCCGCGTCGGTCTGGATCAGGTCTTCGATCAGCCGGCCGCGCTCGCCGCGCAGGGAGCGGCCCAGGGCCGAGATGATCCCCGCGGTCACCGTGGCCTCGAACCCCAGGGGCGCGCCGATGGCGATCACCAACTGGCCCCGGCGCATGGCCTTGGAGTCCCCCAGCCTGGCGTAGGGCAGGGTGGCCCCGCCCTCGATGCGGAGCAGAGCCAGGTCGGTGTCCGGGTCGTCGCCGATCACCTGGGCGCGGAACACCCGGCCGTCGAGGCCGATGATTTCGGCGGCGGCCGCGCCGCGCACCACGTGGCTGTTGGTGAGAATCAGGCCGTCGGGGGCGATCACCACGCCTGAGCCCACCCCTTCGGGGCCCTCATGTCCGCGCCAGGGATGGACGCTGACCACGGCGGGGCCCACTCGCTCCACGGCGCTCACCACGGCGTGGGAATAGGCGTCCAGCAGGCCCGCGTCGCCGCCGGGGCCTGCCAGGGGGGCTGGCGGCTGCGGCGGCCGTTCCGAATAGGCGAAGGTGGCGCCCGGGGCGAAGGCGTAGGACGGCGGCCGCTTGCGGCGGGGTCGACGCGCCGCGGCGAAGGCGGCGTACTTCATTCCCTTGATCTGGGTCGGCATCGGCCCCTCGCAGTCCCGGCCGACAGGAAAAACCATCTGTTAACCAAGAGTCCAGGGGTGTCGCGCCTGGAGGGAGGCGGTCACATCTCCGGCAGCAGCAGGGCCCGCGCCTGGGCGGCGTCGGTGCGGATCTGGGCGACCATGGCGTCGAGCCCGTCGAACCTGGCCTCGTCGCGCAGGAAGGCCACCAGGTCGGTCTCGATCACCTGATCGTAGATGTCCTCGTCGAAGTCGAAAAGCCAGACCTCGAGGCGCGGCGCGATCTCCCCGTCGATGGTGGGATTGACCCCGATATTGGCTACGCCGGC
>JAZKFM010000430.1:0-8661 GCA_040386415.1 Pseudomonadota bacterium | reverse complement strand
CTTGCCGCCCCCCATCCGACGACCCTCGCCCCCGGCCAGCACCACGGCGACGCCCGTCATGATCTTGTCCTCGCGGGCTTGCGGCGGGGGTCGCCATTGGCCGGTGCGCCGATCAGGAGGCGGGCCTGCGGCAGGTCGGCGACGGTCGTCTCCAGGTCGCGCAGCAGGCCGTCATGGATGGAGTAGATCCAGCCGTGCATCGTCAGCGACTGGCCGCGACGCCAGGCGTCATGCACCAGGGGATTGCCCGCCAGGCTGATCACCTGCTCCACCACGTTACGCTCGCACAGATGGTTCACGCGGGTCTCGACGTCGAGGATCGCCTCCAGCTCCCCGGCATGGCGCCAGAACAGGCTGCGCACGGGCTGCAGCCAGTGGTCCACCAAGCCATGGCGCTCGCCGCTCAAGGCCGTCCGCACCCCGCCGCAGCCGTAGTGGCCGCAGACGATCACGTGCCGCACCTTGAGAACCTCCAGGGCGTATTGCAGCACCGAGAGGAAGTTGGCGTCCTGGGCCGGCGCCAGGTTGGCGAGGTTGCGGTGCACGAAGAGCTGACCAGGGGCCAGGCCTGTCAGGTCATGGGCCGGCAGATGGCTATCGGCGCAGCCGATCCACAGATAGTCCGGCGCTTCCTGGCGGGCCAGGTCGGGGAAGTAGTTCCGGTCATCCCGCGCCCTGGCCGCCGCCCAGACCAGGTTGCGGCGGAACAGGGCCTGGGTCATGCGCCCGGCTCGGAAAGGACGCGGCCGCGGCGCGCGGCCAGCCGCCGACCCAGGGTCGCCAGGTCATCGGCATCCAGCCGCAACCGGGCGATGGGCAGGATCACGGCGTTCTCCAGCCCCAGGTGCCGGCGCTCCTGGCTGGCGAACTCCGAGAGGATCTTGCGCCGGGCCGGATCCAGGCCAGGGGCGGTCTCCTTCAGCAGGCAGGCCTTGAGCAGGTCGCTCACCTGAGCAGCCCTGGTCATGTCGGCTCGGTGCTCCGCCGAGAGCATGCCCAGCACCCGCTCGACCTCGTCCTCCGGCTGGCAGCGTCGGCGCAGGAGGGGGAAGAAATCCTCTTCCTCATCGATCACATGCAGGGCTAGGTCGTGGCTCAGGAAGGCCACCACCTTGGCGATCTTGTCGCCGTCGAACACCGTGGCCGCGCAGACCTCGTCGATCATCTGGCAGAGCTGCCGGTGGCGATAATGTTCCGCGAAGAACCAGTCGAGAGGCTCGGCGAGCAGTTCCAGGGGGACCTCCTCGATCTCGGTCGTTTGTTTCACCACCGCCTCCTCTCGACCTTGGGTCAGAGCTTGAATTCGAGCGTCAGCCAGATCTTCGTCCGATCGGGGAAGGCGGGCCGGTCGCCCTGGAAGGCCGCAACCTTCAGCTCGGCGCCCAGCTTCGCGGTCAGGGGCATGGACACCGAGGCGTCGAGCTCTCGACCCAGGTCCGCGCCGCCGCCGGCGTCGTCAAACTGGTGAAGGCTCGCCTGGATCTTCAGCGGCTTGCCGTGCGGCCCCTTGAGCACCGAACTGCCGGTCAGGCTCAGGTCCCGCACGCCATTGGCGGGGGTGGTGAGGAAGACGTCAGCCCAGCCCTGATAGGCGTGCAGGGTGGCCAGCGGCGTCGAGAAGCCGCGCCGGCCGTCGCCGTCCAGCTGCTCGAAGCCGAGCGCCACGGCGTTGGTCTTGGTCTTCAGCCCGGCCGACAGGGCGATGTAGTCGAGGTCGAAGCTGGTGGGGCTGTTGCGATAGTCGGTCTGGCGGGCGTACTCGGCCTCATAGGTGGCGCTGAGGCCCGCGTTCAGCGGCCGCGAACCGGTGAGCCTCGCGCCCCAGGTGGCGCTCGACTGGGTGGGCGCGTTGGCGAAGTCCAGCAGATAGCCATAGGCCGAGACCTGGCCGAGGCTGGTCTTGGCGTCCAGCTGCGCCAGGTGGGAATCGCTTCGCCAGTTTCCCTGCGGATGGTCCTCGCCGAAGATCCGGTGGACCTTGTCGATATAGGCATAGGTCACGCTGACCTTGGGAGATGGCCGGTAGACCAGCTTCGCCGCGTCGAAGGTCTGCTCGTTCTGGCGGAAACCGACATTGCCCACGAAGCGGGCGTTGTTGAGGATCAGCCGCTGGCGTCCGATCACCGCCTCCCCTTGCGTCCCCGTCCAGGAGATTTGGGCGCGGTTCAGCTCCGTGGTCTCGGGATCGGTCACCAGGGGATAGGCGATCCTGCCGTTGGTGCTGCTGTTGTAGCGGTCGGAGAGCGCCGTGACGTTCTCCCCCTCGACCAGGGCCTTGAAGCCGCGGAAGGCCGGGGTCTCATAGCCCAGCCGGGTGCGCAGGGTGACCGCCTGGGCGTCCTTGGAAAAGCCGTCTTGGGACACGGTCTCGTATCGCAGGCGGGATTCCAGGATCAGGCCCTTGGGCGCTTCGGCCGCGCAGGCCAGGGATGGAACGGCCAGGGACGCGAGGCCCAGGAGGCCGGGAAGAAGGCGCATGATTCAGACTCTCCGAACGATGGTGTAGGTGCGCGCCTTGGGGGTCAGCTTGGTTCTCAGCAGGGACGCCATGGCGGCGATGGCGGGGTCCTTGGCGCCTTGGGCCGCGGAGATCAGGTGGGTCCAGCTCTCGTCCCCGGCGTTGTCGACGAAATGGGCCACGGCGCGGCGCACGAAGCTGGTGACGTCGAGCTTGTCGGCCAGGGCCGCGGCCCTCACGCGGTCAGCCAGCTCCGGGTCGGTGGCGTCGAGCCAGGCCTCGAGCTCGTCGGCCGAGCCCCCCTGGGACAGCAATTCGCCCAGCGACAGGGAGCCGGTGGCGAACCGGCCGTCGCGGCTGAGGCTGAAGGCCACGCCCTGGGCGCGGGCGCGGTCGGCCAGGTCGGAGACGTAGCGGGTCGCCGCGGCGGTCCAGGCGCGGCTCTCCAGGTGAAGGGCGATCTTGTCCTCCACATAGTCGAAGGGCAGCTCTCGCCCCTCGATCCGCCGCTCGAGCTTCAGGATGTGCCAGCCGAAGCGGGAGGCGACCGGGCGCGGGAAGATGTCCCCGGCCTTCAGGCCGCCCAGCGCGCGCTCGATCTCCCCCACCACGTCGCCGGGACCCAGTTGGCCAAGCGAGCCGCCGAGCTTGCCCGAGGGACAGTCCGACAGGGTCTTGGCCAGTTGGGCGAACTGCGACGGCTGCGCCAGACAGCGGTCCAGTATGCCCTGGGCGCTCCGGCGGGCCTGTTCCAGGGCCTCGGCGTCGTCGCCCTTAGGCTCAATGAGGATATGGGCAGCCTCCAGCAGGGCCGGACTGGTGAAGCGGGCGCGTTGGGTGTCATAGACCCGACGGCATTCGGCCTCGCTGGGAGACTCGATGTCGATCTCCGCATCGAGGACGGCCCGGATCAGGGCTTCCTCATTGGTCTCCTCGCGGCCGGCCTCATCCTTGATGGGCCGGGGCGTCAGGCCCAGCTCGTCGGCCCGGTGCAGCAGCAGGGCCTTGACCGCCAGCGCCTTGCCGGCGGCGGCGCGGGCTTCGCCGGCCGACAGGCTGGGATGGTTCTGGACCTCCTCGGCGATGAGGAACTCGGGGATCTCGACCCCTTCGACGACGATGGTGGCCGTCGCGGCTGTGGCGATCATGACGGCTACTCCGCGGCCTTGAGGGGCGCGGGTCGGACCGCAACGGTTTTCGCACTGAGGGCGGCGGGCTGCACGCCGGGCTTGGTCGGATAGACCGGAGCGGCGTTGTCGCGGCGGTGCGGCAGCGGACGCCTAGACCGCACCAGCTGCCAGCCCCGCCGGTTGAGGTACCAGACCGGCGCCGAGAGCATGTGCACAAGGCGGGTGAACGGGAAGACCAGCAGGATGGTCATGCCCAGCACCAGGTGCGCCTTGAAGATCGGGTGCACATCGGCGACGTGGTCGGCGACGTTGGGCTGGAAGGCGAAGACCCCCTGGGCCCAGCTCATGAACTTCAGCATCTCCCCACCGTCAAGGTGGCCCAGGGACAGCGGGATGGTGGCAAGGCCCAGGCAGAGCTGGACCATCAGGATGATCAGGATGGCGGTGTCGCCGAAGCTGGAAGTGTGGCGGATCCGCGGGTCGAACAGGCGCCGGTGCAGCAGCAGCAGGCCGCCGACCAGGCACAGGATTCCGGCGAAGCCGCCCGCGACGATGGCCAGGATCTGCTTGGCGCCATGGGGCACCCCCAGGGCGTCGAACACCCAGATAGGGGTCAGAAGGCCGACGAAGTGGCCGGCGAAGATGGTCAGCACGCCGACGTGGAACAGGACCGATCCCAGCACCAACTGCTTGCGCCGCAGGAGCTGCGAGGAGCCGGAGCGCCAGGTGTATTGTTCACGGTCGAAGCGGATCACCGACCCCAGCACAAGGACCGCGAGGGCGATGTAGGGATAGACGCCGAACAGGATTTGATTGAGCAGTTGCATCGCAAGGGGCTCCTCAGGCCGTCGCGCCGGCGCGACGTGAGGCGCGCGGCGGTTCGGCGGTCATGGCCTCGACCAGGGCGCTGGCCTTGGGGCAGTCGGAATCGGACGGGCCGAAGGTGACGGCGGTCTCGGCCCAGGCCTTGTCGAGGGCCTCCAGGTCGTTGGGGTTCTCCTCCGGCTCGCTGAGCAGAGCCGCCAGGACGCCCGGATCGGCCTGGGTGTCGGCCAGGCGGGCCAGGGCCCCGAACACCGCGCGATAGGCGCTGCCGCGGGTCTTGAGCCGCTCGCCCATGGCCTCCAGCACGTGGCTGGCCTCGCCCAGCAGGGACGCAGCCTGGGGGTCAGACAGGGTCGAGAGAAATTCCAGGAACACCGGAAGGAAGTCCGGCAGCTCGTTGGCCGCCAGGTCGAGGCCCTGGGCCCGATAGAGCTCCAGCAGGGCCACCATGGCCTCGCCGCGGTCGCGGCTCTCACCGTGCACGTGCTCATAGAGGTTGAGGGACAGCGACCGGGTGCGGTCGAAAAGCTCGGTGTAGCGCTCCTGCAGGTCGTAGATGTCGTCCCCGGTGATCTCGGCGGCCAGCTTGCGCAGGGCCTGGACCAGGGGTTTGCTCAGCATGGCCTCGGCCTCGATCACGGCCACGGCCTCGGGCGCAAAGGCCTGCAGCTCGCGGTTGGGATAGGTGAGCAGCAGCGCGAGCGCCTTGTAGGTGCGGGCCATGTCTCAGACCTCCATGGGGGTTTTGGCGCGCGAGCGCTTGTTGGGGCCAAACAGGCCCAGCTCCGTGCGGCCGCCCGAGCAGCCGTTGCCGAAGGAGAAGCCGCAGCCGCCGCGCATGTCGTAGGCGTCCTCGGCGGTCTCGCGGTGAGCCGACGGGATGACGAAGCGGTCTTCGTAGTTGGCGATGGCCAGGTACCGGTACATGGAGTCAATCTCCGCCGCCGTCAGGCCGACCCGTTCGGCCAGGGCGTGGTCGATCACCCCCTCCACCGTCTTGGCCCGCATGTAGCCGCGCATGGCCAGCATGCGTTCGAGGGCCAGCTGGACCGGCGCCTCCTTGCCGGCGGTCAGCAGGTTGGCGAGGTACTTGATCGGGATCCGCAGCGAGTGGACGTCGGGCATGTCGCCGTCCATCTCCAGGGCGCCCGCCGCCACCGCCGACTGGATCGGCGAGAGGGGCGGCACGTACCAGACCATGGGCAGGGTCCGGTATTCCGGGTGCAGCGGGAAGGCGATCTTCCAGTCGAGAGCCATCTTGTAGACCGGGCTCTTGCGGGCTGCGTCGAGCCACGCCTCAGGCACGCCGTCAGCGCGCGCCTGGGCGATCACCGCCGGATCGCTGGGATCCAGGAAGACGTCGAGCTGGGCCTGGTAGAGGTCCTGCTCGTCGGGGGTTGAGGCCGCGGCCTCGATGCGGTCGGCGTCATAGAGCAGGACACCGAGATAGCGGATGCGCCCGACGCAGGTTTCCGAGCACACGGTCGGCTGGCCGACCTCGATGCGCGGGAAGCAGAAGGTGCACTTCTCCGACTTTCCGGATTCCCAGTTGTAGTAGATTTTCTTGTAGGGGCAGGCCGAGACGCACATCCGCCAGCCGCGGCACTTGTCCTGATCGATCAGAACGATGCCGTCCTCCTCGCGCTTGTAGATGGCGCCCGAGGGACAGGCGGCGACGCAGGTGGGATTCAGGCAGTGCTCGCACAGCCTGGGCAGGTACATCATGAAGGTGTTTTCGAAGGCTCCGTAGATCTCCTTCTCGACGCCTTCGAAGTTGTAGTCCTCCGATCGCTTGGAGAACTCGCCGCCGAGGATCTCCTCCCAGTTGGGACCGCGCTCGATCTTCTCCATCCGCTGGCCGGTGATCTTCGACCGCGGCCGGGCGGTGGGGAAGGCCTTCATCTCCGGCGCCGTCTGCAGGTGGGCGTAGTCGAAGTCGAAGGGCTCGTAGTAGTCGTCGATCTCCGGCAGGTCGGGGTTGGCGAAGATCTTCGCCAGGATGCGCCACTTGGCCCCCATCTTCGGCTCGATCTTGCCGTTGGCCTTGCGGGTCCAGCCGCCGTTCCACCGCTTCTGGTTCTCCCAGTCGCGGGGGAAGCCGACGCCGGGCTTGGTCTCGACGTTGTTGAACCAGGCGTACTCAACGCCCTCCCGGTTGGTCCAGACGTTCTTGCAGGTGACCGAACAGGTGTGACACCCGATGCACTTGTCGAGATTCAGCACCATGCCGATTTGCGCGCGAACCTTCATTGAGCGAAATCCTTGGCGTTGAGAGGTTCTTCCAACCAGTCGACCTTGGTCATCTTGCGCAGCACCACGAACTCGTCGCGGTTGGCGCCGACCGTGCCGTAGTAGTTGAAGCCGTAGGCGAGCTGGGCGTAGCCGCCGATCATGTGGGTCGGCTTGAGCACCGTGCGGGTCACCGAGTTGTGGATGCCGCCGCGCTTGCCGGTGATCTGGGATCCCGGCGTGTTCACGATCTTTTCCTGGGCGTGATACATGAAGGTGGTGCCTTCACGGATCCGCTGGGAGACCACCACCCGGGCGGTGAGCGCCCCGTTGGCGTTGAAGGCCTCCACCCAGTCGTTGTCCACCAGCCCGACCTTCCGGGCGTCTGTCTCGGACACCCAGATGACGGGGCCGCCCCGATTGAGGGTCAGCATCATCAGGTTGTCGGAGTAGGTGGAGTGGATGCCCCATTTCTGGTGGGGGGTGATGAAGTTGAGGACGATCTCCTTCTCGCCATTGGGCTTCTGACCCATGACGTAGGTGGTCTTCAGATCGATCGGCGGACGGTAGACGCAGAGCGCCTCCCCGAAAGCCCGCATCCACAGGTGATCCTGATAGAGCTGCTGGCGGCCGGTCAGGGTCCGCCACGGGATCAGCTCGTGGACGTTGGTGTAGCCGGCCGTGTAGCAGACCTTCTCACTCTCGATGCCCGACCAGGTCGGCGAGGTGATGATCTTGCGCGGCTGGGCCAGCAGGTCGCGGAAGCGGATCTTCTCGTCTTCCTTGGGCAGGGCCAGGTGGGTGTGCTCGCGGCCGGTCTGCTTTTCGAGGGCTTCCCAGGCCTTGACCGCCACCTCGCCGTTGGTCTCCGGCGCCAACATCAGGATGGTCTCGCAGGCGTCGATGTCGGTCTCGATGCGGGCCAGGCCCAGGGTCTGCCCCTCCTCCAGCACCGCGCCGTTCAGGGCGGTCAGCAGGTCGACCTCGTGGTCGGTCTTCCAACTGATCCCCTTGCCGCCGTTGCCGGTGGCCTTGAGCAGCGGGCCAAGGGCGGTGAAGCGCTTGTAGGTGTTGGGATAGTCCCGCTCGACCACGGTGATCTGCGGCATGGTCTTGCCGGGGATCGCCTCGCACTCGCCCTTGGACCAGTCCCTCACGTCGAAGGGCTGGGCGAGTTCGGCGGCGCTGTCGTGCTGGATAGGGGTGAGGACGACGTCCTGCTCGACCCCCAGGACCTCCGGAGAGACCTCGGAGAAGGTCTTGGCGATCGCCTTGAAAATCTCCCAGTCCGACTTCGACTCCCAGGCCGGATCCACGGCCGCGCTGAGCGGGTGGATGAAGGGATGCATGTCAGAGGTGTTGAGGTCGTTCTTCTCGTACCAGGTGGCGGTCGGCAGGACGATGTCGGAATAGACGGCCGTCGTGGACATCCGGAAGTCGAGCGTGACCAGCAGGTCGAGTTTTCCCTCCGGCGCCTTGTCATGCCAGACGACGTCGTTGGGCTTGCGCCGACCGTCCTCGCCCAGGTTCTTGCCCTGGACGCCGTGAGAGGCGCCCAGCAGGTGCTTGAGGAAGTACTCGTGGCCCTTACCCGAGGAGCCCAGCAGGTTGGAGCGCCAGATGAACATGTTGCGCGGCCAGTTGGCCGGGTCGTCCGGGTCCATGCAGGAGAGCTGGATCGAGCGGTCTTTCAGTCCGTCCAGGGTGTAGGTCTTGGGGTCGACGCCCGCCGCTTCGGCGGCCTTGGCCAGATCCAGCGAGTTGGTCTTCAGCGCCGGAGCTGAGGGCAGCCAGCCCATCCGCTCGGCCCGGACGTTGAAGTCAATCATCGACGCCTTCCAGGGCCCGTCGGGGGCCGTCGGCGAAAGCAGTTCGTCGATGGCGACGGTCTCGTAACGCCACTGGTCGGAGTGGGCGTAGAAGAAGGAGGTGGAGTTCTGCTGCCGCGGAGGACGGATCCAGTCGGTGGCGAAGGCCAGCGGCGCCCAGCCGGTTTGCGGCCGCAGCTTTTCCTGACCG
>JAZKFM010000429.1:2199-3499 GCA_040386415.1 Pseudomonadota bacterium | reverse complement strand
TTGCCGATACGGGCGCGCTTGTCGGCGGAGTCCTCGCCGGAATACGCCAGGGGTTGGGCGACGACGGGGGCGACAGGCTGGGCGGGACGCGCGGCGCCCCAGGCCTGGTCCAGCGGGTTGGCAGCGACGGGCTTCAACTGAGCGCCCGCCCGCGCGATGGCGGTCTTCAGGCGGTCGAGGGCGTCGGGGCTGTGCAGGCGGGGGTCGTAGCCCACCACCTGGCCCTTGGCCGTGGCGGTCTCAAGGTAGGCCGGGACGCCGCCCTCCACCAGGTCGCGGATCTCGAAGGTGGCTTCGTCCACCTGGTCGCGGACCTGCAGGGTGTAGCGGCCGTCGACGAAGACCGCGGCCTTGTCCTTGAGGATCACCGCGGCGCCCGCCGAGCCGGTGAAGCCGGTGGCCCAGGCCAGCCGGTCGTTGGCCTCGGGCAGGTACTCGTTCTGATGCTCGTCCTCGTGCGGCACCAGGAAGCCGTCCAACCCCTGCGCGGCCATGGCCTGGCGGATCAGGGGGACGTGGCGGGGGCCGAACGAGCGGTCGGTGGTTTCTTCGAAGGTCTGACGCATGGGCGCATGTAAGCCGTTCGGCGGGGGCTCGCAAAGGGCCCAAGCTTGCGGTTTGGCGGCAAGCTCGGCTACAAACTGCCCATGGTTCGCGCCCAGGCCCTCGCTTGCTCCAATTCCAACGGTCCCATCGGGGTCGTTCGGACGCGCACGCCCTAAGTCAGGGCCGCCTCGAACCAGACCCCGCCACCATCGGCCGGGGTCCGACAGACCAGAGAACCCGTCCGATCTTCTTCAAATCGGAGCGTTCCATGACCACCACCCCGCCCTGGCTACCCATCGAAACCGAGCGATTGCTGCTGCGCGACTTCCGCGAGGCGGACTTCGATCCCATCCACGCCTACGCCACCGACCCCGAGGTCGTGCGCTACATGACCTGGGGCCCCAACACCCTGGAGGTCACCCGCCAGGTGCTGGACCGAAACCTGGAGCGCCAGAAGGCCTGGCCGCGCGAGCAACTGGACCTGGCGGTGGAGGTGAAGGCCACCGGCGTCATGATCGGGGTCGTGTCCCTGCACGACGCCAACACCGAGAACAGCTCGTTCGGCTACTGCTACAGCCGCGAGGCCTGGGGTCAGGGCTATGGGACCGAGGCCGCCCGGGCCATGGCGCGGATCGCCTTCACGGAACTCGGCCATCACCGCATCTGGGCCACCTGCGACGCCCGCAACCACGGCTCCTACGCGATCATGGAGAAGGTGGGCATGCGCCGGGAGGGCCATCTGCTGAAGGACACC
>JAZKFM010000429.1:0-2189 GCA_040386415.1 Pseudomonadota bacterium | reverse complement strand
GGCGCGACAGCTATGTCTACGCCCTGCTCGCCGACGAATGGCGGGCGGCTAACCGACATTAACATCCGGGTAGAATTGACGGAGGGCGGGCCTGCGCGTTACAAGGCCCGCCTCCAACCCAAGGATCACGCCGTGGACAAGCAACGCCGCCGAGACATCGCCCGGGAGTACAAGGAGCGGAAGGTCCCCCTGGGCATCTTCAGCCTGCGCTGCGAGGCGACCGGGGAGACCTGGGTCGGCATGAGCCGCAACCTGGACGGGGCGGCCAATTCATCCTTGATGAGCCTGCGGCTGGGCTCCCACCGCAACAAGGCGATGCAGGCGGCTTGGACGGCGCACGGCGAGGCGTCGTTCGCCTATGCGGTGGTCGAAGGCCTGGGCGAGGACCTCACCCCGATCGGCAGGGAGGACTGGCTCAAGGCGCGGCTGCGACACTGGATCGCGGCCCTGGAGGCCCGCCCCATCGTCGCCTGAGCTTGACCGTGGGGGTTTAGTTAATCGTCGCGCTGCAAGGTGCCAGGCAGAAGCGATCGGAGACCGCCATGACCTGTTGTTCCAAGCATGCCAGTTGGCCCCAGCTTTCCCGTCGAGGCGTCATGGGCGCCATGGCGCTGGGGGGCGGGGTTCTCTTGAACAGCGGTCTCAGGCCCGGGGTCTCGCGGGCGGCCGGCCACTGCGAAGCCCTGCTGCTGACCTGCATGGACTATCGTCTGAACAGCGAGATCGACGACTACATGACGGCCCGTGGCCTGAAGCACAAATTCGATCATGTGGTGCTGGCCGGGGCGTCGCTGGGCGCCCTGAATGACAAGTACCCTGTCTGGAACGAGGTGTTCTGGACTCACCTGGATCTGGCGGTGCAGCTACACCAGGTGCATCGCCTGATGGTCATCGATCACCGCGACTGCGGCGCCTACAAGCTGGTTCTGGGAGAGAGTGCGGTGAAGGACGCCGAGACCGAACTCAAGAGCCACGTGAAGCAGCTCTACGCCCTGCGCTCCCAGGTCACGACGAAACACCCCCATATGGAGGTGGAGCTTGGCCTGATGGGATTGGACGGGGCGGTCACACAGATCGTCTGACCGCCCGTCCATGCGCCTACTGGGGCGCGTCGGTGGCTTCCTGAGTCGCCTCGGACGCGGCGGCGGCGGTGTCCTGCGCCGCCTCGGCGGTGCGGTCGGCGGCGTTACGGGCGCTGTCGGCGGCGGCCTGGGTCGAGGCGGCCATGCTGGATGCGGCGTTGGCTGAGGCTTCGCTGGCGGCCTGAGCCGCCGACTGCGCCTGGGCGGTGGCGGTTTCCATCATCGCCTGGCTGCGG
The DNA here is from genome assembly GCA_040386415.1 of Pseudomonadota bacterium. GTDB lineage: Bacteria > Pseudomonadota > Alphaproteobacteria > Caulobacterales > Caulobacteraceae > Phenylobacterium. The sequence goes on along the minus strand of JAZKFM010000429.1, from coordinate 871 downwards.
CCCGCCTCGGTGGCGGCCTGCAGGTCGGTCGAGTCGGGGTTGTTGTTGAACATCAACAGCAGGCCGACGACGGCGACCACGGCCACCATGGCGGCGATCCACCAGCCGGCGGCGCCGGAGCCGCGGGCGGCGGGAGCGGCCGTGTATTCGGTGCGGACCGTGGCCGGCTGCTCGACGACGGTGCGTTCGACGTAGGGGTCGTTGGGATTGCTCATGGGTGCGTCCTCGAAATCGGTGGTGAAGACCACCGTCGCGCTTGAGAACGCCGATCCCTGGGGGCGGTTCCTGCCGCGCTTGGCGCGTCAGATTTCTCGTTGGCGCGCTGTCCGTGCGTCGAACCGGCTTCCACTTCGCCTGAAAGCGCTTAGTTCCGCTTAATCACCAGGGTGGCCCAGGCGTCGCGGTGGATGCGTCGGACCAGGGTGAAGCCCTTGGAGCGATAGGCCGCCAGGACCCGGCGTTCCTGAGTGCGTAGCAGGCCTGACAGGATCGCGATCCCGCCCGGCTTCAGGGCCAGCCTGATGTCGTGGGACAGGGCCACCAGGGGTGGGGCCAGGATGTTGGCGAACACCAGGTCGTAGGGCGCCTTTTCCCGCACCGAAGCGTGGCCCAGCCCCGAGGCGTGCAGGAATCGCACCTTGGCCTTGTTGAGCACTGCGTTTTCCGCGGCGATGCGCACCGAAGGGGCGTCGATGTCGGTGCCCACCGCGATGGGCGTGCCGGTCCGCGCCGCCGCGATCGCCAGGACCCCGGTACCGGCGCCGACGTCCAGGACCCGTGGGTAGCGGTGCGCCTTCAGCAGGTCATGATAGGCCTGCAGGCAGCCGACGGTGGTGCCGTGGTGGCCGGTGCCGAAGGCGGCGCCCGCCTC
>JAZKFM010000428.1:4114-5463 GCA_040386415.1 Pseudomonadota bacterium | reverse complement strand
GATTCGAACCCTGGATACGCTTTCACGTATGACGATTTAGCAAACCGTTGCCTTAAGCCACTCGGCCACGTCACCATCAAGGGCGGGACCGATAGCTGTTTCGCATGCGGCTGGCAATCGAGGTCGAAAGGTTTCGTCCGGGCAGCTCCCAAAGCGCGCCGTTCGGGGAACGCGCTGCCCCGTTAACCCGACGATCAGACCCCTGCGGCACATTGCAGCTTCCCATCTGTGTGTTCGCGGCGCCTTCTCCCATGTCTTCCGTCGTCCAGTTTCAACGCAAGGAAAGCCAGGCGCCCGGCCCTGAGCCGAGAGCGCGCGAGGCCGAGCCTCGGGCGGACCTGCCGCTCGCCGAGCGCGAGGCGACCGAGGACCGGCGGGGCCCCTTCAGGCCCCAGGCCCTGATCCCCACCCGCGCCCGGCTGCAGGGCCGCGTGGTGGCCCGCATGTTCCAGCTCGGCGACATGGTCATGCTGGTGGCGACCGGCGTGATCGCCCACGCCATCGGCGCGGTGGGAGTGGCCGGGATCTCGGCGGCCTGCGCCGGGGCGCTCACCGTCCTGCTCAGCCTGTCGATCTTCCGCGCCTACGGTTTCAACCGCCGCGAGGAGCTCGCCTTCCACCTGACGCGCGTGACCGGCGCGTTCGCGGTGGGCGCCGGGGGGGCCTTCGCCCTGCTGCTGCCCTTCCTTCCGATGGCCTCGCTGGGCCAGGCGATGGCGTTGTGGGCGCCCGCGGCCTTCGCGGCGACCTATGTGCTGCACATTGTTTGGTGGCTCTGCGTGCGCCGTTGGCGCGCCAGCGGCCGCCTGACCCCGAATATCGTGGTGGTCGGCGCCACGGGCGCCGCCGAGCGCCTGATCGTCGCCACCCTGCTGAGCCGCGAGGCCAACATCCTCGGCGTCTTCGACGACCGCGCGGCGCGCAGCCCCGCGGGCATCCGCGGCGTGCCGGTGCTGGGCGACACCAACGCCCTGCTGGCGCACCGGATCATGCCCTATGTGGACCGCATCGTGATCACGGTGCCGTCCCAGGCCCGCGCCCGGGTCGGCCAGATGATCGAGCGCCTGGGGGTCCTGCCCAACGAGGTGAGCCTGCTGCTGGACGGCGAGGACGCCGCCCACGAAGCCGCCGCCATCAGCCGGATCGCCGATGTGCCGCTCGCCCATATCTCGGGCGCGCCGATGGACGAGCGCCGGGCGATCGTCAAGCGCGCCCAAGACCTGCTGATCGGCCTGGCGGCCCTGACCGTCGCCGCTCCCGTCATGCTGCTGGTCGCCATGGCCATCAAGCTCGACAGCCCCGGCCCGGCCCTGTTCCGCCAGCGCCGCACGGGCCTGGGCGGCCGCACC
>JAZKFM010000428.1:0-4104 GCA_040386415.1 Pseudomonadota bacterium | reverse complement strand
CCAGCGCCGCCATGGCTTCAACAACGAAGAGATCGTGGTCTGGAAGTTCCGCTCCATGCGGGTGCAGTCCGCGCCGCAGACCAAGGTCCGCCAGACCCAGGCCGACGACGACCGCGTCACCCGGGTGGGTCGCTTCATCCGCAAGACCTCCCTGGACGAGTTGCCGCAGATCTTCAACGTGCTGACCGGGGAGATGTCCCTGGTGGGCCCGCGCCCCCATCCGGTGGGCATGATGACCGGCGACATCGAATCCGCGCGCCTGGTGGCCGAGTACGCCCACCGCCACCGCATGAAGCCCGGCATGACCGGCTGGGCGGCCATCCATGGCTCGCGCGGTCCGGTGGACACACCTGAGCTGGTCAAGCGCCGGGTGGCCCTGGATGTGGAGTACATCGAGCGTCAGTCGTTCCTGCTCGACCTCTACATCATCGTCATGACCCTCCCCTGTCTGCTGGGCGACCGCGAAAACATCCGCTGAGGTCAACGGGCTTAACCGTTTGAAACCGCCTGGTCGGGCACATTGGCGCGATCGGTCGAAGAGGTGGTGGCGATGTTCTGGCGAGGGGTGATCGGCTACCTGCCCGTCAATGTGGTGCAAGGCGTCGTCGGCCTGCTGACCCTCGTGGCCTTCACCCGCCTGCTGACCCCGGCCCAGTTCGGCGACTACGCCCTGGGCCTCTCCGTCATGGCCCTGGTCCATACCGCGGTCTTCACCTGGAACGAGGCGGCCATGGCCCGATTCTGGGCCGGGGAATCCGTACGCGACGGCGGGGCCGACCATACGGCCACTGTCTACCGCGCCTGGCTCCTGCTGCTGGCGGTGCTGCCCGTGGCCGCGCTCATCGCCCTGGTTCTGCCCATGACCCCGGGCCTGAAGCTTGCCGTGCTGGCGGGCCTGGCCACCGTGGCGCCGCGCACCTTCGTCAAGATCGCCCAGGAGCGCCGCCGCGCCGCCGGCGAGGTGAAGGGCGCCGCCCTGCTGGACATGGGCCAGACGCTTGGCGGCTTCCTGCTGGGAGCGTCCTTCGCCTTCGCGGGCCTCGGCGGCGCCGCGCCCCTGGTGGGGATGGCCCTGGCGTCCCTGGCCTGCCTGCCATTCATTGTCGCCAGCGAGCACCGCCAGCAGGCGGGCGGTCGCGTCGAGCGCCAGCGCATCGGCGGTTACGCCGCCTACGGCGTCCCGGTCGCCCTGTCGCTGATCCTGGCCCTGGTGTTGTCGTCCACCGACCGGTTCCTGCTGTCGGCCTTCCTTGATGAGAGCGCGGTGGGCGTCTACCACGCCGGCTACAGCCTCGCGAACCGCAGCCTGGACGTCGTCTTCATCTGGCTCGGCGCCGCGGGCGGACCCGCCCTGATCATGGCCCTGGAGCGCGGGGGCCGCCCCGCCCTGGCCGAAGCGGCCCGCGAACAGGCCCAGTTCATGCTGTTGCTCACCGTGCCGGCGGCCACCGGCCTGGCCCTGGTGGCCCAGCCCCTGGCCCAGCTGATGATCGGCGAAGACCTCGCCGTCGGCGCCGGGCGCGTCACCCCCTGGATCGCCTTCTCCGGCCTGCTGGCGGGCCTGACCACCTACTACTTCCACCAGGCCTTCACCCTGGGCCGCAAGACCGGCTTCCTGCTGGTCGCGATGGCGGTCCCGGCGGCGGCCAATGTCGTGCTGAACCTGATCCTCATCCCGCGCTTCGGCCTCGACGGCGCCCTGTGGTCCACCCCGGCGAGCTATGGCCTGGGTCTGCTGGCCTCGGCCCTGCTGGGCCGGCGCAGCGTCAATCTGCCGATCCCCTGGCTGACCCTGCTTCAGGCGGTCGGCGCCAGCGCGCTCATGGCGCTGGCCGTCAGTCGCATCCCGGCCTATGGCGGCCTGCTTGAGCTGGCCCTGAAGGCCGCCGCCGGCGGCGCCATCTATGTCGCGGTGATCGCCCTGATCGACGCCGGCGCCCTGCGCAGCCGCGGCCGCGACGCCCTTCGCACCTTCCGCGCCCGGAGCGCCGCATGACCGAAGTCCTGTTCGACAACCCCCACTGGCCCCAGGGCCGTCCGGCCCTCTCCATCCTGACCCCCTTCAAAGGCGATGATCCGACGCCCTTGCTGGCGGCCCTGGCCCGGGAGTCGGCGAACGCTGAGCTGGTGATCCTCGACGACGGCAGCAATGACCCCGAGTTGGCGGCGCGGGTGGAGGCCGCCGTCGCCGCCCTGCCCTTCCCGGCCCGCTTCATCCGGCTGGCGAAGAACGAAGGCCGCTCCAAGGGCCGCAACCGACTGGTGTCCCACGCGCGCGCCGGCCACTACCTGTTTCTGGACAGCGACATGCTGCCCGACACGCCCACCTTCATCGCCACCTGGCTGAGCCTGATCGCCGCCGAGAACCCGGCCGTCGCCTTCGGGGGCTTCTCCCTGGACCAGGCGCCGCCGCGTCCGGACCACGCGCTGCACCGGGCCATGGCCGGCCAGTCCGACTGCCAGCCGGCCGCCCAACGGGCCCTGATGCCCGAGAAGATCTTCACCTCCAACCTGCTGGTCCGCGCCGATGTGTTCGCCGGCGAATCCTTCGACGAGGGCTTCGCCGGCTGGGGCTGGGAGGATGTGGAATGGGGGATGCGGGTCGCCAGCCGCTGGCCGATCCTGCACGTGGAAAACACCGCCACCCACCTGGGCCTCGACACCGCCAGCACGCTCGCCGACAAGTACGAGCAGTCGGCCGGCAATTTCGCCCGGGTCGTGGCCAGCCACCACGCCGCCATCAGCCGCTATCCCAGCTACAAGGTGGCCAAGGTTCTCAAGCGCGCCCCGCTGCGCAAGCTCTGGCGCCCGATGCTGAAGGCCTACGCGCTCACCGAGGCCGCGCCCATGCGATCGCGGGCCTTCGCCATGCGGCTCTACCGTGCGGCCCTCTACGCCGAGGCCGTCTGATGGGAACCTATGCCGAGGCCTACAGCGCCGACAGGTCGCTGAAGGGCAAGCTCCGCCGCCGGCTGGTGCGGCTGGTCAACACCCGCCCCCTGGCGACCGCGCCCACCAGGCCCATGGTCTCCTTCACCTTCGACGACGCCCCCCTGACCTCCGCGGTGGCGGGCGCGGCCCTGCTCGAAACGCGCGGGCTTGCCGGCACCTACTATGTGTCGGCGGGACTGGCCGGGACGGAGGCGCCCATGGGGGTCTGTGCAGACCCAGTGGACTACCAACGCCTGGCCAGGGCGGGCCACGAGATCGCCTGTCACACCTATTCCCACCTCGATTGCGGCCAGGCCTCGGGGGCCGCCGCCCTGGCCGACGTGACGCGCAACGCCGAGGCCGTGGCCAGCTGGAACCTGGGCGAGATGGTGAGCTTCGCCTATCCCTACGGCGACGTCGCGGGCGGTCCCAAGCGCGCGCTGGCCAAGCGGTTCTCCACCCTGCGGGCGCTGCATCATGGGCTCGTTGAAAAGGGAACCGACCTCAACCAGCTGCCCGCGGTGGGCATCGAGGGGCCCGAGGGGGAGACGGTGGCCAGGAAGTGGCTGGCCGAGGCCAAGGCCAGGTCCGCCTGGCTCATCCTCTATACCCACGACGTCCGGCCCGCCCCCTCCCCCTGGGGCTGCACGCCCGAGGTTTTGGCGCGGCTGCTGGATCAGGCGGTGGCCGACGGCTTCGATGTGGTGACAGTCCGCGAGGGCGCCCGTCGTCTCGGAATCTAGGTCCTGACCTCGCGGTCGGGCCAGCAGAGCTTCACCGCCAGGGCCACGAAGATCACCCAGCGGAAGTCGTTGTACAGCACCGCGACACTCTCGGTGAGAGACGTCACGCCATAGACGATCAGGAACGGCAGGGCGAGATAGGCCCCCTTGTCCCGGAACACCGCCACCACGGCCAGCACAAAGGTCTGCAGAAACAGCAGGCCCCAGGCGGCGAGACCGAACAGGCCGATGCCCAGCCACTGCTCGATCCAGGTGTTGTGGGAGTGGTGCGGCTTCCAGCCGGCCTCCTTGACGATCTTGGGCAGCGGCCCCCAGCGGCTGGTGTCGTCCCAGACCGCGCCGTAGCCGTAGCCGGTCCACGGGCGCTTCTCGATCTGGTGGATGGCGGCGGACCAGACCTCGGTGCGGCCGGTCAGGGTCGCGTCCTTGC
>JAZKFM010000427.1:3070-3580 GCA_040386415.1 Pseudomonadota bacterium | reverse complement strand
GTCGGCAACACGGTGCTGTACGGCGCCATCGCCGGCGAGGCCTATTTCCAGGGCGTGGCCGGCGAACGCTTCGCCGTCCGCAACTCCGGCGCCGTCACGGTGGTGGAGGGCACGGGTGACCACGGCTGTGAGTACATGACCGGCGGCGTGGTGGTGGTGCTGGGTGACACCGGGCGCAACTTTGCGGCCGGTATGTCGGGCGGCATCGCCTATGTCTACGATCCCAAGGGCCGCTTCACCCCGCTGTGCAACACCGCGATGGTGGACATCGAGAAGGTGGCGCCGGCCAGCGGCGGCGCCGACGATCCGGGCCGTCCCAGCCAGCGCTCCATCTCGGTGGAGAACAATGGCATGGGCGACATGCTGGCCTACGACGCCGAGCGCCTGAAGATCCTGGTGGAACGCCACCTGCTCTACACGGGCAGCGCGCGGGCCCGGGAGATCCTGGACAACTGGGATATCTGCCTGACCTCCTTCGTGAAGGTCATGCCCAAGGATTATCGCCGGGCG
>JAZKFM010000427.1:0-3060 GCA_040386415.1 Pseudomonadota bacterium | reverse complement strand
GGCATGTCGTGGGCTTATCGCCAGACTGGCGCGCAGCTTGAGGGCGACGCGCTGGCGGAAATCCGCTCGACAGTGGCTTTGACGGCGCGGAGTTACAAGTTCGGGATGGCCCCTCCCGCTACCAATCCGTTCTGGAACACGGAATTGCAACAAACGTTGGATTTCGCGCTCGGCGCCCTATCCGTGGCACAGTTGGCGCGAACACGCTTCAGGAGACCGCACCATGGGCAAGCCCACCGGCTTCCTGGAGATCGAGCGCCAGGATCGCGGCTACGAGAAGCCGCAAGACCGCCTTCGCAACTGGAAGGAATTCGTCCACCCGCTGCCGCAGGACGTGCTGAACAAGCAGGCTGCGCGCTGCATGGACTGCGGGATTCCCTTCTGCCACACCGGCTGTCCGGTGAATAACCAGATCCCGGACTTCAACAACCTGGTCTATCGCGACCAGTGGAAGATCGCGCTCGACAACCTGCAGTCGACGAACAACTTCCCGGAGTTCACCGGCCGCGTTTGCCCCGCCCCCTGCGAGGCGGCCTGCACCCTGAACATCATCGACACCCCCGTCACCATCAAGACGATCGAATGCGCCATTGTCGACAAGGGATGGGAAGAGGGCTGGATCAAGCCCGAAATGTCGCCGCGCGGCACCGGCAAGCGGGTCGCGGTGGTGGGCTCTGGGCCCGCGGGCTTGGCCTGCGCCCAGCAACTGGCGCGCGCCGGTCACGCCACCACGGTCTTCGAGAAGAGCGACCGCATCGGCGGCCTGCTCCGCTACGGCATCCCCGACTTCAAGATGGAGAAGCACCTCATCGACCGCCGCGTGGCGCAGATGGAGGCCGAGGGCGTTATCTTCCGCACCAATATGGAGATCGGCGTCTCGGTCTCGGTGCAGCGGCTGCTGGACGACTATGACGTGCTGGTGATGGCCGGCGGCGCCGAGAACCCGCGCGACCTGGAGGTCTCCGGCCGCGAGCTGGACGGCATCCATTTCGCCATGGACTTCCTGGTCCAGCAGAACAAGCGCAACGCCGGCGACGACGAACTGCGCGCGGCGCCCACCGGCGCCATCTCGGCCACCGGCAAGCATGTGGTGGTGATCGGCGGCGGCGACACCGGTTCCGACTGCATCGGCACCTCCAACCGCCACGGCGCGGCCTCGGTGACCCAGCTCGAGATCATGCCCGAGCCGCCGGTGCGCGAGAACAAGTTCATGACCTGGCCGAACTGGCCGCTGAAGCTGCGCACCTCGTCGAGCCACGAAGAGGGCTGCGAGCGCGACTTCGCCGTGGCCACCAAGCGCGCCATCGGCTCCAACGGCCGCATCGAGGCCCTGGAGTGCGTGCGGATGGAGTGGGCGGCCGGCGACGACGGCCGCCAGGTGCTGAAGGAAGTCGAGGGCAGCGAGTTCCAGATCAAGGCTGACCTCGTCCTGCTGGCCATGGGCTTTGTCTCACCCAAGCACAACGCCTTCACCGAGCAGGCCGGGGTGGAGATCGACCCGCGCGGCAACGTGAAAGCCCCGGTCACCGACTACAAGACCACGACGCCCAACATCTTCTCCTGCGGCGACATGCGGCGCGGCCAGTCCCTGGTGGTCTGGGCGATCCGCGAGGGCCGCCAGTGCGCCCAGGCCGTGGACGCCTTCCTGATGGGCGCGAGCAAACTGCCCCGCTAGGGGGAGGGGGATAAGCCCCCCTCAGGTCTAGCGGACGTTGTTCACCGCCTCCAGCTGGTCGGCCGCCCGGGCGGCGGTGTCCACCGCGTAGTCGCGCAGGATGTCGCTGTCTCCGTCGGCGGCGAACCGCTGGTGCAGGGCGAGCTGCTCCTGGTGGATCCGGCGTTGCTGGGCGATGTAGGTGTCGTCGAAATCGCGGCCGGTGGTCTGGGTCAGGGCGTCCAGCATGGCGCCCTTCACATCGTCGCCCGAGGCCGAGGCCGGCGGCGGCACGTTGGCCTCCTCGGCGGCGGTCAGCAGGGCGTTGGTGGTCATGGCCGCGTCGTCGATCATGTGCTGGGCCAGGTCCCTCACCGCGGGGTCTCGCGACCGGGAGAGGGCCAGCCGGCTGGCGGTGACCTCAAAGGCGTCGGCGGCGAAGGCCTCGTCCACGTAGGACGGGGCGTCGGTGGGGGTTGGGGCCGGTCGGTCGGCGACGCCGATCCGAGACTGGGCGAGGGCCGGGGCGGCCGAAATGAGGGTGGCCACGGAGGCCGCGGCGACAAACCATCCACGCATGGGGTTTCCTTCCGTTCAGAGGCGAACTGAAGGAGCAAACCGGCGCCGGGGCGCGAGGTTCCGGGCCGGGCCGGGGCTGGCTCTCGAATCGTCCTACATCTGGTGGCATGAAACGGCTGGTCTTCGACCTCGACGGCACGATCGCCCTGGACGACCCCGGCCGCCCCTATGCCGAGCGTGAGCCGAACCTGCCGCTGATCGCCCGGCTGCGGGCGTACCGGGCGCAGGGTTTCGAGATCATCATCGCCAGCGCCCGGAACATGCGCACCTATGGCGGGCAGATCGGCCTGATCAACGCCAACACCCTGCCGGTGATCCTCGACTGGCTGGCGGCCCATGACGTGCCCTACGACGAGGTGCATGTGGGCAAGCCCTGGTGCGGAACCGACGGCTTCTACATCGACGACAAGGCGGTGCGGCCCAGCGAGTTCGTGGCCCTCTCCTATGACCAGCTCCGCGCCTTGATCGACGCCGAGCCGTGACCGTCCGGCTGGTCATGTCCAGGGCGGTGGTGGGCCAGGAACTGGCCGCCGAGTTCGGGCCCCTGCCGCCGTCAATGCTGCCGGTCGGGGTGCAGAAACTGTACGAACTGCAGATGGCCGCCCTGGCCGGGGCCGGGACCGTGCATCTCGTCCTCCCCGAGGCCTACGCGGTCTCCCCCCACGACCGCGCGCGGCTAACCGAGCTCTCCGTGGAGATCGTCCCAATCCCTGAGGGTCTCAGGCTGGGGGAGGCGGTGGTCTATGCCCTCAACTCCATCGGGGCCGGGGACGGACCGGTTCACATCCTGCACGGCGACACCCTGATTTCCGACCCGCCGGTGGACG
>JAZKFM010000426.1:0-5291 GCA_040386415.1 Pseudomonadota bacterium | reverse complement strand
CCGCACGATATCAAGGGCCAGGGCATCTATTGCTATGTGACCCTGAAGGTCGAGGTGGCGCCGACCGAGGCGCTGCAGGCCGACCTGCGCGGCTGGGTCCGACGTGAGATCGGGCCGTTCGCTGCGCCCGATGTGATCCAGTTCGCACCGGGGCTGCCGAAGACCCGCTCGGGCAAGATCATGCGCCGCATCCTGCGCAAGATCGCCGAGGACGACCTCGGCAGCCTGGGGGACACCTCCACCCTCGCCGATCCTGCCGTAGTCGACGATCTGGTCGAGAACCGCGCCGCGCGCCGCGGCGACGATCAGGTGGTGGTCCAGGGCCATGTGATGTCCTGCGCCGAGATCGAGGCGAAGCTGGGGGAGCACAGCGCGATTGCCGAGGCCGCGGTGGTCGGTGTCCCGCACCCGGGCAAGGGCGAAACTCTATGGGCCTTCGTGACGCCGGAGGCGGACATCGCGCCGACGGACGTGCTTGGCGCTGACATCAAGGGCTTCCTGCGCCGCGAGATCGGCCCCCACGCCGCCCCGGCCGCCGTGCAGTTCGGCGTCCTGCCCCGCACGCCCGCAGGCGAGGTCCTGCGCCCCGTGCTGCTCCGGATCGCCACGACGGGCGAAGCAGGCGACACGTCCGGTCTGGAGGACCCCGCAACCGCGGAGCATTTCGTCCGGACACGGGAAGACGCGCTGGGCTGACCGGGATGGTCGAGCCGCCGCCGGCGCTGCGCGCCGCCATCGAACGCGAGCTGTCGGGCGCCTCGCGACGGAACTTGGCCGAACGCACCGCGGCGACCACGGCGGCCTACCGCGCCGGTCGCACGTCGGCTGACGCGATCAGGGGTGTGGACGACGCCCTGGCCTACACCCTGGCCCGCATGCCCGCGACCTATGCCGCCTGCGCCCGCGTGTTCGCCGAGGCCGCGACCCGGGCCCCGGGGTTTGCGCCAACGTCCCTGCTGGACGCCGGGTCAGGCCCGGGTGGTGGCAGCTGGGCGGCCAGAGAGGCTTGGCCGGGGCTGGAATCCGTCACCTGGCTGGACGCCAGCCTTCCGTTCCTGGACCTCGCGCGACGCCTTGCGGCCGATACGCCCTTGGCAGAGGCGGAAATCCGTCGCGGCGACCTGCTGGCTGCCGAACTGCCCGCCGCCGACCTGGTGCTGGCCAGCTACGCCCTGGCCGAGATCGCGCCGGGGCGCCAGGCGACATTGGTGACCTCCCTCTGGGCCGCGACCCACGGGATCCTGGCGCTGGTGGAGCCCGGAACACCGGACGGCTACGTCCGCATCCTCGCCGCCCGCGACATCTTGCTGGAGGCCGGGGCGGCGATCCTGGCGCCTTGCCCCCATCAGGCTACGTGCCCTTTGACCACGCCGGACTGGTGCCATTTCAGCGTCCGGCTCCCGCGCAGCCGCGACCACCGTCTGGCCAAGTCCGCCGAGGTCCCCTTCGAGGACGAGAAATTCGCCTTCCTGCTCGCCGCCCGGCCCGTCGTGGCCGGCGATCGCGCCGGCGCAAGGATCCTGGCGCGGCCCCGCGCCGGCAAGCCCGGCATCGACCTGAAGCTATGCACACCCGCCGGGCTCGAGCAGCGCTTTGTCGGCAAGCGCGACCGGCCGGCGCACGCCCTTGTCCGACGCCTCGACTGGGGCGACGCGCTTCCCTGACCGTCCACGGATGAGGCGCCGGGCGGGTAGCGGTGCTAGATCTGGCGCCAACAAGACATCATCGAGGAAGCCTCCATGCCGAAGTCCCGTGAAATCCATCTGGTCACCCGCCCGGGCGGCATGCCCGCCGAGAGCGACTTCGCGCTGATCGAACGCGACGTCGCCGACGCGGCCGATGGCGAGGTGATGGTGCAGAACCTCTACATGTCCGTCGATCCGGCCATGCGCCCGCGCCTGACCGCGGGCCAGGCCCTTGGCGAGGCCATGATGGGCGGCGCCTTGGGCCGGGTGGTGCAGTCGCGGAGTGACGCCTTCGCGGTGGGCGATCTCGTCAACAACCGGCTCGGCTTCCGCGAATATTTCACCAGCGACGGCAAGGGCCTGACGAAGCTGAACCCCGACCCGGACCTGCCGCTCACGGTCCATATGCATGCCCTGGGCGGCACCGGGTTCACCGCCTATGGCGGCCTCCTGCACATTGGTCAGCTGAAGGACGGCGAGCAGGTGTTCGTCTCCACCGCCGGCGGCGCCGTGGGCTCGGTCGCCGCACAGATCGCCAAGATCAAGGGCTGCTATGTGGTGGGCTCCACCGGCTCGGACGAGAAGGCGACGTGGCTCCGCGACGAGGTCGGCCTGAACGCGGTGATCAACTACAAGGCCCAGCCCATCCGAAAGGCGCTGGAAGAGGCCACGCCCAACGGGCTCGACGTCTATTTCGACAACGTGGGCGGCGATCACCTGGAAGCGGCGCTGCGGCGGATGAACACCCTGGGCCGCGTGCCCGTCTGCGGCTTCATCTCGGGCTACAACTCCGGCCACTCCAGCGTGTCGAACCTGTCGAACATCATCTATTCCCGGGTGATGCTGCGGGGCTTCGTGGCCACCGATTTCATGCACCTCTACGGCGATTTCCAGCGCGACATGGCCGGCTGGCTCAAGGCCGGACAGATCAAGTACCAGGAGACGATCCGCAACGGCATCGCGGCCGCGCCAGCCGCCCTGATCGGCCTGATGACCGGCGACAACGCCGGCAAGATGCTGGTGAAGCTGGCGGAATGAGCCGCGGCTCCGTCGCTCAGGCGATGATATCGGGCGTCAGATAGTCGTCGATGCGGGCGATTTCGTCCTTCAGCGCGAGCTTCTTGCGCTTGAGGCGGCCGATGACAACGAGGTCGGGCAGGGGCGCGGCCGAAAGGGCCTGGATCGCGGCGTCCAGGTCCGCGTGGTCCTGGCGCAGGTCGCGCAGCCGAACTTCCAGGGCCTCGTCGGTAAAGGTGGAATAATCCATGCGCCGTCGATCCTACTCCAGAAGCGTCGCGAGTTCAGCCAATGCGGTGGTCGGCCCCGCGCTGCCCCAGGCCTCGGAGGCCGCCGTCAGCGCGTCGAGAGGTCGGCAGCCGCCGCGTTCCGGCTCCGGTCCCGGCGCCGCTCCTGCAAGACAGTCGAGGGTCTCCAGCAACAGCCGCTCGGCGTCCAGTTCGAGCCGCTTCACCTGCTCGCGCAGCGCTTCTCGAGAGTCGTCAGGGAAGGGCGGCAGCGGCGGCTTCAGCGCCCGGCGCGCTTCGCGCAACGGAACCAGGACGGCCTCGTCCCAGGCCCGGGCCGCTCGCGCGGCTTCCGCCAATAGGCCGCGATCCGTCACCTCGGCGTAAACGGCCCAGAGGAGCAGCGAGGTATTCTGACCGTGCGCGTCCTGCAGCTTGAGTGTCGCGTGCGGCACGCCTGGCCGGCCATAGACCTCCAGCGCCCAAGCCCATACGCCCATCTCAGCCCAGGTCTCCATCCGCAGGCGGGGCGCTCACCGGCCCAATATCCTCACCCCAGCGCTTCACGGGCCGCCAGTCCAGGCCGAACAGGTCGAGCACCCGACCGACCGACTGATCCACCATCTCCGCGAGCGTCTGCGGTTTCGCATAGAAGGCCGGGAGCGGTGGGGCCACGATGGCGCCCATTTCGGCCAGCCGCACCAGAGTGCGCAGGTGGCCCAGGTGCAGCGGCGTCTCACGCACCATCAGAACCAGGGGGCGACGCTCTTTCAGCGTGACATCCGCCGCCCGGGTGAGCAGCGAAGCGGTCACGCCGGTGGCGATCTCGCTCATGGTCCGCACCGAACAGGGGGCGACCAGCATCCCCAGGGTCTGGAACGAGCCGGACGCGATCGCCGCCCCGACATCTCCAGGCCTGTGCGTCACGTCGGCCCGCGCCTGGACGTCGGCCAGGCTCAGTTCGGTCTCCTGGGCCAGGGTCAGGCCGGCGGAGCGGCTCATCACCAGATGGCTTTCAACGCCCAGCTCCCGGCACGCATCCAGCGCCCGGAGGCCATAGGCGATCCCCGACGCTCCGGAGACCCCGACGATCAGCCGCGGCCTCTCCGTCTTCGACATGCGGGGTCCCCAACTGCTGAGGCCCGCGCCGCGTTCGAGCGGGCCGAATGCAAACATATGTGATCTGACAGCCGCGGGAAGCGGGCGTTTACTGCGGATTGTCCCAACAGGAGGAGCTTCTCGCCATGGCGTTAGATGCCCGGATTCGCGAACTCGGATCCCGCCACCAGTCCCTCGAACAGGCTATCCAGGACGAATTGCGCAGACCCTCCGCCGACGACCTCAAACTGAGGGAACTCAAGCGCCAGAAGCTCAGGCTGAAGGAGGAGATCGAGACCCTCCGCGGCAGCCTCCACTAGGCGGCTCGCCGCCTCGACCGTCGGCCCTGACACGGTCTGCCCCCCGCCAGCGGCGAGGCCGGCTCAATCCTCTTCGTCGTCTCCGTCCGCCACCTCGACGTAGGCCGGTTCAGGCATCTCGTCGTCCTGCGCCACGCCGGTCTCCGAAGCAGGGCGGAGGGTGGCGCCTTCCGGCTCGACCACGCCACGGCGGATGTCGTCCTTGGCCTTCTTGTCGGCGGCCTTCCGGACCAGGGCGTCCAGCTCGAGCTGTGTGGACAAGCCCAGCGTCACCGGATCCACCGGCTTGATGTTCGCCGAGTTCCAGTGCTGGCGGTTCCGCACCTGGTCGATCGTGGCCTTGGTGGTGCCCAGCAGGCGCGCGACCTGGCTGTCGGGCACTTCGGGGTGGTTGCGGATGAACCACGCGATGGCGTCGGGGCGGTCCTGGCGGCGCGACACAGGCGTATAGCGCGGGGCCTTTTTCACCGGCTTCAGCAGCTCGGCGTGCCGGCTCTTCTGGGCCTTCATCCGGTACTTGTCGTTCTTCTCGGCGGCGTCGAGTTCATCGCGGCTGAGCTGACCGTTGGCGATCGGATCGGCGCCCCTGATGTCGCGCGCGACCTCGCCATCGGCGATCCCCTTCACTTCCAGCGGGTGCAGTTCGCAGAAATCGGCGATCTGGTCGAAGGTGAGCGAGGTGTTGTCGACCAGCCAGACGGCGGTGGCCTTGGGCATCAAAATCTGGGTCATGTCAGGCCTTGGAGCTCAATCCCGGAAACGAAGGCGCCCGGCCTTTCGGCCGGGCGGTGAGACGTTCCATATAGGCCGGAAGCGCCGCCCTGGATACGGGATTCTGACCCGCCGCAGCCGGTCAGCCCCAAGAGCCATCCACCGCCAGGATCATCAGGAAATTGGAGCGGGCGAAGAGATTCGAACTCTCGACCCCAACCTTGGCAAGGTTG
>JAZKFM010000425.1:0-6172 GCA_040386415.1 Pseudomonadota bacterium | reverse complement strand
ATCAAGGCCTTCGGCGACGGCGCCCACGGCATCCTGGCCCAGAGCGTCGGCGGCGCGGGCTCGAACGGCCGCGGCGGCGACATCAACATCACCGTGGGCGGCGCGATCGCAGGCGGCGCCAAGGGCGGGGCCGGGATCTTCATGGCCGGCGGGGCGAACAACCACCTGACTATCAGCGGCGGCTCGGTCACCGCCAAGTCCGACCTGGCCATCCTCGGCTCCGACGGCGACGACGCGGTGGACAACGCCGGCAAGGTCATCGGCGACATCGGCCTGGGGGGCGGCGCCAACAGCTTCACCAACCGCGCGGCCGGCGTGGTTGAGAGCGCCCGGGTCATCGCCCTCCACGGCGGGACCTTCGCCAACGCCGGCCTGGTTTCCCCGGGTGGGGCGGGGGTCCTGGCGACCACGGCCCTGCTGGGGGACTTCACGCAAGGCGCCACCGGCGGCCTGAAGATCGACGCCCGCTACCACGCCGGCGCCGCCGACCGGATCAATGTCTCCGGCGCCGCCACCCTCGCGGGCCACGTGATCCTTGAGCCCTATCATGTGCTCGACCTCATCCCCGGCAAGTACGTCACGATGCTGAGCGCGGCGTCGCTGGCCGACAGCGGCATATCCGCCAACACCAGCGACACCCTGGTGATCGACTACGGCCTGAGGACCACGGCCACCGAGCTGCAGGTGGGAACCGACAAGGTGGACTTCGTGCTGGCGGGCCTCAGCCCCAACCAGGTCGCCATCACCCGGCACATCCAGGCCAGTTGGGCCGCCGGCGGCACGCCCGCCCAGGAGCCGCTGCTGGACGACCTGGCCTATCAGAAGAACCGGCCCGCCTATGTGGCCCGGGTCGACAGCCTGGACCCCGGCGCCGGACCGACCCAGGGGGTCACGCCGCTGATGTCGTCCCTCACCTTCATCGGCGGCCTGATGAGCTGCCCCGGCGGCGACGGCGCCAGCGACGTCCTTCACGAGGGGGCCTGCTATTGGGCCAGGGCCGGCGGCGGCTCCAGCCGCATGGAGTCCGGCGCCGCCGAGCCCGGCTACCAGCAGCACGCCATGCGCCTCCAGGCGGGCGGCCAGTTCGCGCTCAGCCAGCCCGGCTGGTTCGGCGGGTTGTCCCTCGGCATCGAGGACAGCCGCTTCGACTCAGGCGCCCCGGCTCGCTCCCGGACCCGCCGCGTCCAGGCCGGCGCGGTCATCAAGCGCGAGATGGGTCCCCTGCTGCTGGCCGCCGCCGGCAGCTACCAGCACAGCCGCGCCGACCTCTCCCGGACGGTCAACTTCCCCGTCGGCCAGGGGGCCGCCAACAGTCACCCGGAGACAAGCCTCGCCTCGCTGCGCCTGCGCGCCGCCTATACAGCCCAGGGCCGGAGCTTCTATCTGCGGCCCTCCATCGAGGGCGAGGCCTATCACCTGGGCCTCAGGGGCTATCGCGAAAGCGGCGCGCCCGGCCTGAACCTGATCGTTAAGGACAGCGACCAGTCCTTCACCTCCAGTACGGCCAATCTGGAGATCGGCGCCGCCCACCCCACCGCCAGGGGCCTGGTGCTGCGGCCGTACGCCAATGTCGGGGTGACCCGGTTCTCCACCGACAGCTGGGACGTCACCGCCCGGCTGGAGAGCGCGCCGGCCGCCGCGCCGGACTTCACCGTGCAGACGCAGCTGCCGAAGCAGCTCACCCGCGCCGCCGTCGGCCTGGAAGCCAGTTTCGAGAGGGGCTCGATCCGCGTCGAATACGAAACCCGCCAGGGCGACCGCTACCGGGACGTCGCCGCGGCGCTGAAGCTGCGGATGCAGTTCTAACTCTTGATGAAGCAGGCGGCTTGGGGCCAGTCTCTCCCCATGACCCTGCCGCCCCTGCCCACCCAGCCCGCCGGAACCCCGTGGCCGACAGAGGAGTGGCCGCTTGGCCTCTTCCCGCCCGGCTTCGACCGCCTGCGCCTCGACGACCTGATGGCCGAGCAGTTCGACCAGCTGGCCTTCGGCGAGGCCCACGCCGTGGTGATCATCCGGGAGGGCCGGCTGATCTTCGAGCGCTATGGCCCTGAGCACGGGCCGGACAAGACCTGCATGTCCTGGTCCAAGGCCAAGAGCATCACCCACGCGCTTGCCGGTCTGCTGGTGGGGGACGGCAGGCTGGACATCCATGCGCCCGCCGATGTGCCCGAGTGGCGCGACGGCGGCGACCCACGCGGCGCCATCACCCTGGACCACCTGCTGCGCATGTCCTCGGGCCTGGAGTTTTCCGAGGTCTATGAGCCCGACAAGCCGTCCGACACCATCGCCATGATGTGGGGCGTGGGAAAGGACGACGTGGCCCACTACGCCGCCGACAAGCCCCTGCTCTACGCCCCCGGCCGCCACTGGTCCTATTCCAGCGGCACGACCAACATCGTCGCCCGCGTCCTGGCCAGGACGCTGGACGCCTATGGCCCCGACTTCGAGGCCTTCATGCGCAACCGGCTGTTCGCGCCGCTCGGCATGTCCAGCCCGGTTCCCAAGTTCGACCCGGCCGGGACCTTCATCGGCTCGTCCTTCTGCTTCGCCACCGCCCAGGACTTCGCCCGCTTCGGCCTGCTCTACCTGCGCGGCGGGGTGTGGGAGAACCAGCGCCTGCTGCCTGAGGGCTGGGCCGATTACGCCCGCACGCCCACCTTCCAGCAGGAGGGTGTCACCGAGGGAGCCTACGGCGCCCACTGGTGGCTGGGCCTCGGCGGCCCCGGCTCCTTCTCCGCCAATGGCCACGAGGGCCAGTTCACCGTGGTGGTTCCCGAGCTTGACCTGGTGGTGGTCCGCCACGGCAAGACACCGAGCGAACAGAAGGACGACCTCAAGGCCTGGCTGGCCGAACTGGTGGACTGCTTCCGGCCGTGAGTTTCGCTGTCGTCCTGCTGGTCCTGCTGGGCGTCGCCTTCCTGCTGGTCCGCAATCGGCTGAACGACGGCGCGGTTCCCAGGGCCCGCAGCCTGATAGTTCCGGGCGGGCGCCAGACCGTCATGGCCATCTGGGCCCACCCCGACGACGAGATCACCAGCGCCGGGACCCTTGCGGCCATGGCGCGCGAAGGGGCTGAGGTGATCCTGATCTACCTTACCCGGGGCGAGGCCGCCCGTGACACCGGCTATAGCCGCGAAGACCTCGCACGGGTCCGTGGTCTTGAGGCTCAGGCCGCGGGCGCGACCCTCGGCGCCCATGCGGTGGAGGTCTTCGACTGGCCCGACGGCGGCCTGTCCGCCACCGACGGCGAGGCGGTCAAGGACATGCTCCGTCAGCGGATCGATCACTGGAAGCCGAGCGTGCTCATCAGCTTTGACGAGAAGATCGGATACTACGGCCACCCCGATCACGTGGCGACGGGTCGCTGGGCGCGAGAGCTGGCGCAGGAGGACAACTACATTCGCCGCCTTTACCAGGCGACCCTGCCCCGGGCGCTGATCAAGCTCGCCCTCAAGCTGGTGGCCGCGTTCCGCGACAACTATCCGAGCGACCTCGAGGCCGGTCTCCCCGCCCCGACACTCTCCGTCCCCATCGCCCGCTTCGCCGCCGTCAAGCGCCGCCTGCTGGACGTCCACGCCAGCCAGGCCAGGGTCATCGCCGACGTCCAGCCCGGCTACGACAAGCTGCCCGCCTGGCTCTACTACCGCCTCTTCGACCGGGAGTATTTCGCATTGGCGGTGAGTAAATAGCTCAATGCCCTCCCCTTCGATGGGGGAGGGTTGGGTGGGGGTGCGCGCTCCGTGTTGGGGCGAAGAGCGCAGTAGGCTCGGCGCCAATCCTGAACTTCGCCAAACCCCCTGCCCCCACCCCCATCCCCGCCCTTCCCCCATCGAGGGGGAAGGGAGACTAGTCCGCATCGCCCCTCAGCACCGTCTCCCGGTGCGCCAGGGCCACCGCCGCCGGCAAGCTCGACCAGCCCTGCAGCAGAGACCCCCGCCCCCAGGGCGGCGAGAAGTATTCCACCGCGCCCATCCAGCCCTGGCTTAGGCAGAACTCCCACCACCGCACCATGGGATAGCGCCAGCCCGGCAGGCCGCGTCGCAGCCGCTCTCCCGCATAGAGCCCGTCCAGCCACGGCCAGTCAGAGCCGTTGTGGTAGCGGAAGGGGAACACCGTCTTCGACCTCAGGTCGCCGCGCCGGCTGAAGGGGGGATAGGCGCAGAGCATGCCCCAGTCGCCGAACCCCTGGCGGTCGTTGTGGCGGCTCTCGAGATCCAACCGCACCCGTTCCAGCACCTCCAGGGCGTCAGCCTCCGGCACGGCGTCGTGGCGCAGCAGGGTCAGGCTGTCGAGGGTGAGGTGGTCCTCGGCGACGCCGGCCGGGACGTCCAGGTAGTCCGGATACCCGCCATGCGGCCGCTTCATCTGCGCCGCCACCGCAGCCCGGGCCTCCACCGCCGTCGCCCGCGCCCGCGCCGCCAGTTCCGGATCCAGCACGGCGCCCAGCTCGACGATGGCGTCAAGCGCCCCGACCCAAAGGCCGATGTCGTAGCTCACCAGGCCCGAGCGATAGACATTGTCGGCCCAGTCGCGATCGTGGCGCGGCTTCAGCGGCACCCCCCCCGGCGAGAGGGCGACATAGCGCTCGTAGATAGCCCTCACGAAGGGCCAGTTGCGGTCCACGGGCTCCACATCGCCCGTCGCGCGGACGTAGTCGCCCAGGGTCAGGATGAAGAAGAGCGGTGAGTCGAAGTGGTCGCTCCACCAGTCGGCCCGGCGCTTGTGGATCCAGTCGAAGCCGAACACCGTGGTGCGCAACGCCTCCCAGGCATGCGCCATCTCCGGCCCGGAGACGATGACGCCGCTCGGCGCCTCGCCGTCGGGCTGGACGCCGGCCGCCAGCAGATCGATCTGGGCATGGACCACAGCGGGCGCGGCCTTCAGCAGCAGCTGCAGGGTCCAGTAGCCGTCGCGGTAATAGGTCCGCGCCGGAGCGCTGTAGGCCAGGCCGGCCGCCAGGCCGTCGAAGCGTCCGCGCTCATCACGGCGCACCGACGACAGGGCCGCGTGGGTCCCTTGCATGACCATGGAGCGCAGCACCGGATCAGCCTCCGGCAGTTGGTCGCAGTGGAGGGCGTAGTGCTCGGCCTCGGTGACGATGGTCTCCACCGACAGGCCCAGACCGCGTTCCGCCTCTTCGAGGTCCGCGCCTGCGGAGACCATCAGGTCGGCGCCGCGGACCTCCAGCAGCACAACCGCCCAGGGGAGGTCGATCCGCCGCCGCGCGCCCTTGCGCGATACCCTGGATTTCGGATGCGCCGTGCGGTCCCAGGAGGCGCACTTCCGCGCCGGGCTGAAGCCGCGATAGGCCACGCCCCGCAGCACCAGCACCGGGTCCGACTGGGCCGCATAGGCGCCGCCGCTGGGCGTCGTCAGAAGGTTCGGAGCGTGGACATAGGGTCCGTCCAGCGCTGAGAAGCGCAGCCGCCCCAGATCCCCCGCCCCCCACAACGCCAGCTCCAGTCGCCCTTCGGGATGCAGCTCGCCCTGCAGGCGCGGCCCCATGATCGGCAGCAGCACCGGGACGGTGCTCTCCACCCGTCCATCGGGGCGCGCGGTCAGCATGGCGCGCCGTGGGCGGCGACGGCGATCGCGAGCTCGTCGCGCATCATCTGCTTCAGGCGTTCGGGCCCCAGAATCTCCACCTTGTCGCCCCAGGTGAACAGGTGCCAGGCCAGCTCGCGCATGCCGCCGGCGTGGAAGGTGGCCAGCACCCCGCCGTCGGGCTGGGGCTCCAGCCGTTGCGTCGGGTGGAAGCGCCAGCCCATGGCCTCCTGCGCGCCATGGGGCAGGATGCGCAGCCGCACCTCCTCCACCTCGTCCTGATAGATGCCGAAGGATCGCTCGACGAAGGCCTGCAGGGTGAAGTCCTCGGGTTTGGCGCCGAAGGTCTCGGTGACCTCCAGGTCGGCCACCCGGTCCAGGCGCCAGGTGCGCGGCTCCTTCGAGTCGCCCTCCGCCCCTACCAGGTAGTTCGACCGCCCGAACAGAACCCCGAACGGCGTGATTTCCCGCACCCGCCCCGGGGTCGAGCCGCCCTGGTAGCGGAAGCGCAGGCGGCGCAGGGACTTGATGGCGTCGCGAATGGCGCCCAGCACGCTCTCGTCCTCGAAGGGCCGGGGGCCGGCGTGGATGGAGATGGCCTCGGCTTCCAACAGGGCCTCCAGGTCCG
>JAZKFM010000424.1:0-4513 GCA_040386415.1 Pseudomonadota bacterium | reverse complement strand
GCCCTGATCAACCGCGCCAATGTGCTGGGCCTGCTCGGTCGCCCTGAGGAGGCGGTGGCGAGCTACCGCCAGGGCCGCAGGCTGAACGCCGCCACCGTGGAGACCCTGGGCCAGCTGCTGCACCAGCAGCTGCAGGTCTGCGACTGGACCGACTATGATGCGACCCGGACCCTGATCGCGCAGCGGATATCTGAAGGCCAGCCCGCCGACCTGCCGTTCAGCTTCATCGCCCACAACGATGACCCGGCCGCCCAGCTTGCCTGCGCCCAGGTCCACGCCAAGGGTCGTTTTCCCGCCCGCCCTGCGCTGCTGTGGACCGGTGAGGCCTACCGCCACGAGAAGATCCGCGTGGCCTATGTCTCGGCCGACTTCTACACCCACGCCACAGCCCACCTGATCGCCGGCCTGTTCGAACGTCACGACAAGGCCCGGTTCGAGATCACGGCCTATGCGCTGGGGCCCAGCATCGAGGACGACAAGCGGCGGCGGATCCGCGCCGCCGTGCACGAATTCCACGATGTCGCCAGCCTGTCGGACCTGGCGGTCGCGCGCGCGATCCGTGCGGCCGAGGCCGACATCGTGGTGGACCTGAAGGGCTACACCACCCATTGCCGGCCGGGCGTCTTCGCCCACCGCCCGGCCCCGGTGCAGATCAGCTATCTAGGGTTCCCGGCCACCATGGGGGCCGACTTCATCGACTACATCCTGGCCGACCCCCACGTCATTCCGGTGGGGTCGGAGCGGTTCTACAGCGAGCAGGTCATCCGCCTGCCGCACAGCTATCAGGTCAATGACCGCAGCAGGGAGGTGGGCGCGCCGCGCCAGAGCCGGACGCAGGCCGGCCTGCCGCCGGACGGCTTCGTGTTCGCCAGCTTCAACGCCAACTACAAGCTGACCCCCCAGGTCTTCGATGTCTGGATGGCCCTGTTGCGCGCGGTCGAGGGGAGCGTGCTCTGGTTGCTGCACACCAACGACGCCGTCGTCCGCAACCTGCGCGCCGAGGCCCTGGCCCGCGGCGTGTCGCCAGACCGGCTGGTCTTCGCGCCGCGGGCGCCGATCGAGGCGCACCTGGCCCGGCATCGGCTGGCGGACCTCTTCATCGACACCCTGCCGATCAGCGCCCACACCACCGCCAGCGACGCGCTGTGGGCGGGCCTGCCCCTGGTCACCTGCATGGGCCGCTCGTTCGCCTCCCGGGTCGCCGCCGGGGCGCTGCACGCCGTGGGCCTGCCCGAGCTGGTGACCGAGAGCCTGGACGCCTACGAGGCCCTGGCCCTCGACCTCGCCACCCATCCCGAGCGGCTCGCGGAGCTGAAGGCCCGCCTGGCCGCACGGATCAAGGGCGCGCCTCTGTTCGACACCGACCTCAGCCGCCGCCACATCGAGGCCGCCTACACCACCGCCTGGGAGCGCCAGCAGCGGGGCGAACCCCCGGCGGCCTTCGACGTCGCGCCCTAGAGCCTGTTTAGAGCGTGACGGGCGTCTGAACCGGTACCCACTGTCACGCTCTAGTCCTCGATGATCCTGCTGTGCTTCCGGGTGTCGCGCATGAAGATGTAGACCAGCAGGGACGCCCCGATCACCACGGTGACATAGGTGAAGAACCAGGTCTCGTGGCCCTTGGACTTGAACCAGAGGGCGACATATTCCGCCGTGCCGCCGAACAGGGCGTTGGCCAGGGAATAGGGCAGGGCGACCCCGAGCGCCCGCATCTCGGTGGGGAAGAGCTCGGCCTTCACCACGCCGTTCACCGAGGAATAGGCCGCCACGATCAGCAGGGCGCCGGCCGTGATGGCGAAGGCGGCCAGGGGATCGCGGGTCCCCGCCAGGGTGGAGAGGATCGGCCAGGTCAGGGTCACGCCGGCCACGCCGAAGGCGATCAGCAGCGGACGGCGCCCGATCCGGTCCGACAGCGCGCCGTACAGAGGCTGGGCGATCATGAACACCACCAGGGCGCAGGCGGTGATGGCCGTGGCGGTGTCCTTTGAGAAGCCCGAGGTGTTGACCAGGAACTTCTGAATATAGGTGGAGTAGGTGTAGTAGCCGAGCGTGCCGCCGGCGGTCAGGCCGATCACCAGCAGGCTTTCGCGCGGGTGGGTGCTGATCAGCTTCCAGGTGCTGACCCGCTCGCCGGTGCGAGCGTGGAAAGACGGCGTCTCGTGCATGCCGCCCCGGAACCAGAACACCGCCAGGGCCAGGGCGCCGCCGATGAAGAACGGCACCCGCCAGCCCCAGGCCTGCATGTCGGCGTCGGAGAGCACGGCGTTCAGCACCACCAGGGTGCCCACCGCCAGCAACTGGCCGCCGATCAGGGTGGAATAGAAGATCCCCGACCAGAAGCCGCGATTGTCGCGCCCGGCCATCTCCGACATGTAGGTGGCGCTGGTGCCGTACTCGCCGCCCATGCTGACCCCCTGCAGGATGCGGGCGGTGACCAGGATCGCCGGCGCCCAGGCGCCGATCTCCGCATAGCCGGGGCAAAGCGCGATGATCATCGAGCCGAAGCACATCAGGCTGACCGAGGCGACCATGGCCGCCTTGCGGCCCACCCGGTCGCCATACAGCCCCATCAGCCAGGCGCCGAGCGGCCGGGCGAAGAAGCCGACCCCGAACACGGCGGCGGTGTTCAACAGCTGGGCGGTCTGGTCCCCGTCCGGGAAGAACACCTTGGCGAAATAGAGCGCGAAGGCGGCATAGACGAACCAGTCATAGGTCTCGACCAGGTTTCCGGCCGACCCCGCCAGGATCGAGCGCAGCCGATCGGCGGCGCGCACCGGGCTCGCCGTATTGATGTCCGCCGTCATGAAAACCGCCCTCCCCAAAGCGGGGCGGATACCAGAGGGTTTCGGCGCGCAGTTCAATCCTTGAATTTGGGGCCCGGCTTGCGCGCCATCGGGAAAGTGTTGGAAAAGGCGATCATCCGCCGCTGGGGACCTGCCGCCTGTGTCTTTGATCCAACCGGCCGACGGCGGTTACTGCGTCTGGATTGTCAGTCCGCCGGGCTACAGTCACAGCCGTTGCTTCGAGGAGGTGGCCCGAGCCCTCTCGGAAGCCTTCGCCGAACTGGGATTTCACGCCCCGGTGGTGACCCAGCGCGACCAGGTCGCCGGTGTCGCCGTGGTGCTGGGCGCCAATCTCCTGGCCAAGTCGGGGCAGGCGCCGCCCCCCGGGGCCATCCTCTACAATCTTGAGCAGGTCCAGGCCGGGACCACCTGGATGACGCCGGACTATGTGCGTCTGCTCCAGGGCCATGCCGTCTGGGATTACAGCGCCCGCAATATCGAGGCCCTGGCCGGCCAGGGTGTCGCGGCCAGCCTCTGCGGGATCGGCTACACGCCGGGCCTGTCCCATATCGTCCCCGCGCCGGCTCAGGACATCGACGTGCTGTTCTTCGGCTCGATGAACCCCCGCCGCCGCGCCGTGCTCCAGGACCTGATCGCCAAGGGGGCGAGGGTGGCCGCCGTGTTCGATGTCTACGGCGCCGAGCGGGACGCCCTGATCGCCCGCTCGAAGATCGTCATCAACATCCACTTCTATGAAGCCCAGGTGTTCGAGATCGTCCGGGTCTCTCACCTGCTGGCCAACCGGGTCTGCGTGGTTTCCGAGAGCGGGCTGGACCTGGCGCTCGAGGCGCCCTTCCAGGGCGGGATCGCCTTTGCGCCCTACGATGGGCTCGCCCGGGCCTGCCTGGATCTGCTGGCCGACCCGCAACGTCGGCAGGCGGTGGCGAGCGCCGGCCACGAGGCCTTCCGGGCCCTTCCTCAGGCGCCCATGCTGCGGGCCGCCCTGGAGGCCGTCAGCGCGCGGTGAACTTCGTCAGCGTCTCGCGGTCGCTCTCGGAGAGCTCGATCTTCTGGAAGGTGACCTTCATGGAGTCGATGGCCCGCGGCGTGCGGATCACCACGTCCTGCGGCTCTCCCTTGGTGCGCAGCTCCCGGCCGAGCGGGCTGACCACGTACTCAAGGCGCTGGGTGACGAACCGGGCCTCCGACCAGCCCAGGTACCAGAACCAGTCGGTGTAGTAGAGCCAGCTGCGCTCATTGAAGGCGCGCACATGGGTCGGGTCCTGCCAGGCGCCGTAGGACAGGTCATAGGGCACGATGACGTTGAAGAGGCCGCCCACCTTCAGCAGGTTCAGGCAGTTGGTCACCGTCCGCACAAGGTCGGGCACGTGTTCCAGCACGTCGTTGCAGACGATCTCGTCGAAGGTCCCGTGGGCGACGGTGATCTCCCCGAACCGGGTGGTCTGGAAGGTCTGGCGGCCGCCTTCCGGAAAGTCGGTGCTGACGTCGGCGACGATGTCGGGCGACCAGTAGTTGGAGATGTCTATATTGAGGAAATCAGGCTTGAAGTCCTTGCCGCTTCCCAGATTGATCTTTGTGGGCGGCGGCGTTGACATCCATTTTTCTCCGAGCGAAAGCACTTGCCCGGTTCAGGCCGGGGGCCAACCGGCCAAGCGATTTGGGGCACGTTAATGACAGACGTCGGCGCGTTGCAAGACAGCTATCTGCAG
>JAZKFM010000423.1:0-2316 GCA_040386415.1 Pseudomonadota bacterium | reverse complement strand
GGCGTCGGCCAGGCCCACGCACATGGCGTTGACCAGGATGTTGCCGTCATAGCCCTTATGGAAATTGGTCTCGCCCGCCACGGTGGGCACGCCGACGCAGTTGCCGTAGCCGCCGATGCCGCTGACCACGCCGGCCACCAGGCGCTTGGTCTTCGGGTGGCTGGGATCGCCAAACCGCAGGGCGTTCAGCAGGGCGATGGGCCGCGCGCCCATGGTGAAGACGTCGCGCATGATGCCGCCGACGCCGGTCGCCGCGCCCTGGTAGGGCTCGATATAGGAGGGGTGGTTGTGGCTCTCCATCTTGAAGATGCAGGCCTGGCCGTCGCCGATGTCCACCACCCCGGCGTTCTCGCCCGGGCCGCAGATCACGCGTGGGCCGGTCGTTGGGAACTTGCCGAGGTGCTTGCGGCTGGATTTGTAGGAGCAGTGCTCGCTCCACATCACCGAGAACACCCCCAGCTCCACCGCGTTCGGCTCGCGGTTCAGGCGTTGGATGATGAGGTCGAATTCCTCGGGCTTCAGGCCGTATTCGGCGGCCGTCTCGGCCAGGGTCTTTGCAGGCTGGGCGCTCATGGCGCGCCTTCTAGCCGGACTCGGGCGCGCAGGCGAGGGGGCGGAACAAGCTCGTGGGTGGTGGTCTGCGAGGCCTGGCGCTGAAGCGGCGGAGCCGGCCCGGTCTTCGATGCTCCGCACCATGGCGTGTCGTCGCAGGGCGGGAGTTGGAAAGGTCTCGTTAACTGTAGCGCTACAAGGGTTCCTGACGTCGGCCCACCGGGTGGCCGCCGTGACGACAGGCCCTGAAATGTCCCAGCGCACCCTCGAAGACCGCCTCCGCTTCATGAAGCTCGACCAGAAGGCGCGCGCCCATATCGCCGACCTCAAGCCGGTGATCATGAAGGAGATGTCCGGCGCCCTCGACGGCTTCTACGACCAGATCCGGGCGACGCCGGAGACCAAGGCCTTCTTCAAGGGCGACGATCACATCGCCAGCGCTCACAAGCGCCAGGTCAGCCACTGGGACCGGCTTTCCAGCGGGCAGTTCGACGAGACCTACGGCAAGGCCGTCGCCACCGTTGGCGAGGTTCACGCCCGCATCGGTCTGGAGCCCAGCTGGTACATCGGGGGCTACGGCCTGATCCTGGAAACCCTCTTGGCCAAGGTTCTTGAGGCGCGTTGGCCCAAGGGCGGCTTCGGCGGCAAGAAGGTCGATGTGAAGACGGTGGCCGCCGAGATCGGCGCGCTCACCAAGGCCACCTTCCTGGACATGGACATCGCCATCTCGGTCTATCTCAGCGCCCTGGAGACCGGCCGCAAGGAGGCTGAGGAGGCCCGGCGTCAGAACGACGAGCGCCAGGCCGTCCTGCTCAGCGGACTCGCCGCGGCGCTCAGCCAATTGGCCAAGGGCGACCTGACGGCGACCATGAGCGCCGCCGTCGACCCGTCGCACCAAGTGATCAAGGACGACTTCAACACCGCCATCTCGGGCCTCTGCCAGGCCATGGCGGCGATCTCGAACTCCACCACCTCTGTGCACGGTGGGGCCGACGAGATCTCCTCGGCGGCTGACGACCTCTCGCGCCGCACCGAACACCAGGCGGCCAGCCTGGAGGAAACCGCCGCGGCTCTGGACGAGATCACCGCCACCATCCGCCAGACCGCGACAGGGGCCAAGGCGGCGGCCGAGGTGGTCCTGGCCGCGCGCGGCGACGCCCAAGCCAGCGGCGAGGTCGTCCGCCAGGCGGTTGCCGCCATGAGCCAGATCGAGGGCTCCGCCAACGAAATCAGCCAGATCATCGGGGTGATCGACGAGATCGCCTTCCAGACCAACCTGCTGGCCCTGAACGCGGGGGTCGAAGCCGCCCGGGCGGGCGAAGCCGGACGCGGTTTCGCAGTCGTGGCCTCCGAGGTCCGGGCCCTTGCCCAGCGCTCGGCTGAAGCCGCCAAGGAGATCAAGGCCCTGATCTCGGCCTCCAGCCAGCAGGTCAATTCCGGCGTTCAGCTGGTGGGTCAGACCGGCGAGGCCCTGCAGCGCATCGTCGACCGGGTCGCCGAGATCGACGGCATGGTGGCGGAGATCGCGGCCACCGCTCAGGAGCAGTCGGTGGGCTTGGCCCAGGTCAACGCCGCCGTGAACCAGATGGATCAGGTCACCCAGCAGAACGCCGCCATGGTGGAGGAGACCACCGCCGCGGCTAGCAGCCTCAAGAACGAGGCCGGGGAGCTGACCCGGCTGATCAGCGGCTTCCACACCGGCTCCGTCAGCATCGCGAGAGCTCCGGCGCAGCGGCGTCGCGCGGCCTAGCTGTCGTTGCCAAG
>JAZKFM010000422.1:0-3114 GCA_040386415.1 Pseudomonadota bacterium | reverse complement strand
GACCGACCACCTCGGGCTGCAGCACGAAGAAGCCGCCGTTGATCAGGCCATTGTCGCCGGGCGGCTTCTCGATGAAGCGCTCCACCGCGCCATTTACGATGTCGAGGGCGCCATAGCGCCCGGGCGGCGACACCGCCGTCACCGTCGACTGCTTGCCGTGAGACTTGTGGAAGGCGGCCAGGGCCGGCAGGTCCACGTCGGCCACGCCGTCACCATAGGTGAAGAAGAAGGGCTCACCGGGGGTCAGGTACTTGGCCACCCGCTTCAGCCGGCCGCCGGTCATGGTGTCGGGCCCGGTCTCCACCAGGGTGACCTTCCAGGGCTCATGATTGGTGGCGTGGTACTCCATCGACCCGCTGGCCAGGTCGACGGTGAAGTCGGCGTTGTGAAGCACGTAGTTGGAGAAGTACTCCTTGATCACATAGCCCTTGTAGCCAAGGCAGATGATGAACTCGTTGAACCCGTGATGGGAGAACAGCTTCATGATGTGCCAGAGGATAGGCCGCCCGCCGATCTCGATCATCGGCTTGGGCTTGAGGTGACTTTCCTCGGAGATGCGCGTGCCGAGCCCCCCGGCCAGGATGACCACCTTCATCGGGCGCTCGAAGGGGTATGGCCGCCGGAGGCGGTGCGGGGGAAGATAGCGGTCAAGGCGTTGAAACCCGTTCTGGAAGGGCGCAGGCGAAGCCTTTCGGGGCCCCGACCAGCGCGGTCCTCCCCTAATATCGCGTGTCGTCGCGCGCTTGAAGTCGTATCCACGCCAAGCGTAGGTAGTAGACCGCGCCCCTCGCCCTGCGGGTGAGCAAGAGGACCCATGCCACGCGTCGACTTCATCATTCCGGGGTTCCAGAAAGCCGGCACCACGGCCCTGTTCGATCACCTGGGCGACGTGCCGGGCGTTGCGCTCTCCACCACCAAGGAAGTGCACTTCTTCGACGACGAGAGCCTCGACTGGTCATCCCCGGACTACAGCGCCTACGAGGCCCAGTTCCCGGCGCTAGAGGACGCGGTCGTCGGCGAGGCGACGCCGATCTATCTCTATTGGCCCAACGCCCTGGAGCGCATCGCGGCCTACAACCCGGCCATCCGCCTCATCATCCTGCTGCGTGACCCCGTCGAGCGGGCCTGGTCGCACTGGCGGATGGAGATCAAGCGCGGTGCGGAGCGCGAACCCTTCGCGTGGTGCATTCGCCAGGGACGGCAGCGGCTGTTCGCCAGCGCCCCGTGGGGACACCATCGGGAGTTTTCCTACGTGGAACGTGGATTCTACAGCGAGCAGCTCGATCGCCTGTTCCGGCTCTTCCCGCGCGAGCAGGTGCTGTTCCTCAAGGCCGAGGACCTCCGTACCGACCCCAACCCCGTCCTGGCCCAGGTCTGCGCCTTCGTGGGCGCGCCGCCACCGCCGCGCACAGAGCCGAGGACCGTGCATGTGGGCCAGGAGATGGGCGGGATGGACCCTGTCGACGCCGAACATCTGCGGGGGATCTATGCCCGCGACCTTGCCCGCCTGAAGGATCTGACGGGAATCGATTTCGAGGCGTCATAGTTCAGACCTGGGGCTGGATGAGGATCGTGGCTCATGGGAGTTTCGCTGATGACCTTCGCCCGCTGCGCCACATTATCGGCCCTGGCGCTCCTGGCCGGCTGCGGGGGCGGGACGCCCGCGGCGACTGAGCCCAAGGCCCCGGCGGCGCCGGCCGTGGCGCCGGCTCCGGTGACGCCACCGCCCGCTGGCGCGCCGCGGCTGGCCCTGCCCATCGCCTGCGAGATCGGCGTTACCTGCGAACTCCAGAACTATGTCGACCGCGATCCGGGGCCTGCGGAGCAGGATTATCGCTGCGGACGGCGCACCTATGAGGCCCACGGCGGGATCGATTTCCGTATCCCCGACATGGCCGCGCAACGGGCCGGGGTCGCCGTCCTGGCCGCCGCGCCGGGCAAGGTCAGCCGCCTGCGCGATGGGGTGGAGGATATTTCTGTCCGCACGCCCGGGGTCGATGTCGCCAATCGCCAGTGCGGCAACGGCGTCGTGGTCGATCATGGGAGCGGCTGGGAGACCCAGTACTGCCACCTAGCCCGGGGCAGCATCATCGTGAAGACCGGGGACCCCATCGTCACCGGCCAGCCGCTGGCCAAGGTCGGCCTGTCGGGCAACACCGAGTATCCGCATCTGCACCTCACGGTCCGCCACAATGGGGTGACCATCGATCCCTTCGCCCCGACGCCGGGCGCGGCCTGCCACCCCGCGACCACCGCGGCTTCCAGCCTCTGGGATGGGCCGACGGGCCAGTTGCTGACCTATCAGAAGGGCGCGGTGCTCAACGCCGGCTTCGCCGCCGACCCGGTCAGGCCCGAGGCGGTGGAGGCCGGCGGCGTTCCCCAGCCGACGGCCTCGAGCGCGATGATGATCGCCTATGTCAGGGCTATCGGCCTCAGGGCCGGTGACGTCCAGGAGATGACCCTCACCGCGCCGGGCGGCGAGGTCCTGGCGAAGTCTCGCCAGGCGCCTCTCGACAGGGACAAGGCGCAGTATCTGCTCTATGTGGGCAAGAAACGTCCCGCGTCGGGCTGGCCCCAGGGAGTCTATACTGCGCGCTATACTGTGATCCGCTCGGGCACGACGGCCCTGCAGCGGGACTACCAGCTGACCTTCTAGCGCTCGCCGGTCCGCGAAGCGCGCGGGCCGAAACACTGAAGCTCTCGAACTGTTGATTTCGCGCGGGGCGGGATTTTCTTTCGCCGGCTGTTGAATTGGATTTCAGTTTTTTGTCAGCCTAGCTCTCCAAGGCTGTGTCGCTTTGGCCGGGCGGTCAGCCCCAGGGTTTGCCGCCCGGCCTCTCGCTTCCTCTGAAATCATTGTCTTCCAACGGGCCTTTGCGGGCGGCGGCCACGTGTCAGGTCTCGTCGGCGGGCGTCACTTCAGGGGGCGACACCAGTTCGATCACCGCGAATTTTACGAGCCAGAGCAGGCCGCGCTCGACGAAGCCATGCCGGCGGTCCGCGAAAAGCGCCACCAGCGCTCCGACCGTAGCTTGTTCATGTTCGGCCAGGTGACCGAGGGCCAGATCGACCTCGGAGGGCGCCGGCAAGGCCCAGGCGCCCATGGCGCTCAAG
>JAZKFM010000421.1:0-12963 GCA_040386415.1 Pseudomonadota bacterium | reverse complement strand
CATGGCGGGAAGTCTAGCCGAAGGCCCGGCTGGGCCCAAGCGGGGCCGGCCCTTGCTCGGGCGGCCAGGAACTGCGGCTTACGACCGCGCGGCGCCGCCGCTGGTGATTTCCTTGATCAGGCCCTGGAGCTGCTGCTTGCCGCCGGCGTTCCAGACCGCCTTCATGTGCTCAAGGGTCCGGGCCGCGCCTTCCTCGAACTTCCAGTCGCAGTCGTCGAAGCGGCAATCCTTGAAGACCGGCGCCTCGCCGCCGGAATAGACCAGGCGGCACTTCTGGAAATCGCAGTCGTGGAAGGTCTCTCCGTCGAGCTGGACGGTTTCACGGGTGAACGAGGTGGAGCTTTGCATGGCGCGGTCTTCCTGAGGTCTTTGGGGCGAGGCGGCGGGCCCACCGCGGAGGATCGCGGGTCAGGTTCGGAGAAGCGCTCGGCAGGGCGGCTAAACACCCGAACGGCGCGCAGAAAGCAAGCTCGCACTACTCAAATCGGAGCTAGGCGCAATAGTCGCACCCTCGATTATCAATCCGGCGGCGCCAGAAAAGCTATGAAGGGAATCGGAGGGACCAGACAAAATGCGTCGGAATTGGTTTCGGAAAGCGGGCGACGTTCCATTTCGCGCGCGCCTCGAACAGGCCATCACCGGTATCCGCGAGGCGACCCCGGTCCGTTTGGTGGTCTGCCTCTGCGCCTTTGTCATTTTTACCGTGCTCCTCAGCCCAGTCCAGGCGGCGGTCTGGCTGATAACCGTGCTCGTAATGGAGATGTGGGTGCTTCGCGCCATCGCGCGTTACCGGCGTGGACCCGTGGATCGACGCGCCCGTCTCGGAGTCCGGGGGGCCATGATCGGCTTGGTCCTCTGCTGGACCACCTTGGCGCTTCTGCTCTGGCGTGACGCCGGCCTGGCGGGCCAGGCCTGCGCGCTGATCCTGGTGATGACCCTCGTCGCGGTGTCCATCCTGCGGTTCTTCAGCACCCCGGCGATCTTCGTCGTCGCCGGCTCAGCGCCCGCCCTCGTCACCTTCCTGTTCCTGGGGTTCCGGGAGGGGCGCGACCAGATGGACCTGCTGGCGATCAGCCTGGCCCTGAGCCTCAGCGTCGTCTTTTCCCTGGGCCGCGCCATCGCGACGCCCTCGGCCCAGGCCCAGCAGTTGCGGATCAACGACACCCTGCGCGAGCTCCAGATCCTGACCGACAACGTCACCGACGTGATCGCGCGCACCGATATGGCCGGCGTCCACACCTATCTTTCGCCCTCGGTGGAGAAGGTGCTCGGCTATCGCCCCGAGGAACTGATCGGGGTCTCCCGGGCGGACATTGTCGACCCGGCCTATTATGCGCTCATCCTCGAGGCTAGCGCGCGGATGCAGGCCGATCCTGAGCGGTCGGAGGTGATCACCTGCCGGGTCCGCCACAAGGATGGCCGCTGGCTGTGGATCCAGACCAACGCCAAGCTGGTCTGTGAGAATGGGATCCCGGCGGCGGTCATCGACGTCAGCCGCGACATCACCGAGCAGGTCGCCAAGGACGCGGCCCTGCGCGAGGCCAAGACCGAGGCCGAGAGCGCCACCCGGGCCAAGGCCGATTTCCTGGCCAATATCAGCCACGAGATCCGCACGCCGATGAACGGGGTCTTGGGCGCCCTGCAGCTGCTGGAGAGCGAGCCGATCTCCCTTGAGGGTCGCGAGCTGATGCGCCAGGCCGCCGACGCCGGACTGATGCTGTCGCAGCTGCTGAACGACGTGCTGGACTTTTCCAAGATCGAGGCGGGCCAGCTCGACCTGGCGCCTGAGCCGATGGACGTCGGCGTGGCGCTCGACACGGTCATCGCCCTGCTGGACGGCCAGGCCCGGGCCAAGGGCGTCGAGCTGGGCTGCGAGACGACAGGCGAGCATCTGTGGATCGCCGCCGACCCGGTCCGCGTCCGCCAGGCGATGTTCAACCTGCTGGGCAACGCCATCAAGTTCACCCACCAGGGCCATGTGGCCGCGCGGCTGAGCGTCCTGCCGACGGTCAACGGGCGGCGCCATGTGCGGCTGGAGATCGAGGACACCGGCGTCGGCATCGCCCCAGAGGCGCAAGCCTTCCTGTTCGAGCGGTTCCGCCAGGCTGAGAGCTCCACGGCGCGCAGGTTCGGGGGTTCGGGCCTTGGCCTGTCCATCACCCGGGCCCTGGCTCAGATGATGGGCGGCGACATCACCTTCCGCAGCGTTCAGGGACAGGGCTCCACCTTCTGGCTGGATTTCGACGCACCGGCCGCGGCGCCGGTGGCGACCCTGTCGGTGGAGGAGGGTCTGCTGGAAGGCGTGCGCATCCTGCTGGTGGAGGACAACCCCACCAACCGCCTGGTGGCCCGCACCCTGCTCACCCGGCTCGGCGCCTGCGTCGACGAGGCCGAGGACGGCCTGATCGGCCTCAAGGCCGCCCGCGACGGCGCCTATGACCTGATCCTGATGGACGTGCAGATGCCCAACATGGACGGCGTCGAGGCCACCCGCGCCATCCGCGCCCTGCCGGGTATGGTCGCCCGGACCCCGATCATCGGCCTCACCGCCAATGTCATGACCCATCAGCAGGGGGCCTATCGCGCCGCCGGCATGAACGGGGTGGTGGCCAAGCCGATCGCAGTGAGCGCCCTGATCGGCGAAATCGCCCGTCTGCTGGGCGAAGACGACACCGCCATCGCCGTCTGACACCTTTGATTGTCGCGTGACGGTCGCCTGAACCGGCCTCCACTTTAGGCTGTCACGCTAAAAGTGAGGACAGGCGGCCCCGGTCGGCGTATCGGCCCGCCATGACCAAGCTCTTCTTCGACCTGCAGTCGACTCACAACCCGCACCGCTGGTTCATGCCCCTGACGCCGGCCGTCTGCGTGGGACCGCCCGACAACCTCTTCATGTACGGCGGCATCGGCTTGGCCAGCGCCATCGCCGCCATGGAGCGGACCTGCGCCCGGCCGGTGATCTGGGCCACGGCCCAGTACCTGTCCTATGCGCGGCCGGGCTCGGTGGTGGACCTCGATGTCTGGGTGCCGGTGCAGGGCAAGTACAACAGCCAGGCCCGGGTGATCGGCCACGTCGGCGACCAGGAGATCTTCACGGTCAACGCCGCCCTGGGCGCCCGGCCCAGCACGGTCTCCCACCAGTGGGTGACCATGCCCGACATGCCGCCGCCCGAGGCCTGCGAGCGCTCGGTGCTGTGGGGCGACCAGGGGGATAACCTCAACGGCCGCCTGGACGTGCGGATGGCCAAGGGCCGCTACGGCGAGGGCCCGCGCACCGGCGACCTCAGCGCCGACGGCCGCCTGGTGATGTGGATCAAGCCGGTGGAGGACTACGCCATCGACGCCAGCATGCTGGCGATCATGGCCGACTACGTGCCCTCGGGCGTCGGCGCGGCCCTGGGCCGCCAGGGCGGCGGCAACAGCCTGGACAACACCCTGCGCATTCGCCGGATCGTGCCGACCCGCTGGGTGCTCTGCGACATCCAGATCACCGGCATTCACGGCGGCTTCGCCCACGGCGTCATGAACCTGTTCGCCCAGGACGGGGAGCTGATGGCCACCGCCAGCCAGTCGGTGATCGTGCGGATGATGGACTAGGATCTCGCCCGCACGGGGCTCCCCGCGCGGATCACGTGCAGGGCGTTCAGGGCGAACTCCACGTCCTCGAGCGTGTTTCGGAAACTGGGGGTCAGGCGGACGTGGCGCTCGGCATAGGGCGAGACCGAGCCGATGATCCGGTACTGGCGCAGCCGGCGCGACACGCCGTCGGCCGACAGCCCGTCGACGTCGAAGGCCACGATGCCGGCCGACAGCCGGGGGTCGCGGGGCGTGCGCAGCCGGATGTGCGGCATGGGCGCCATGCCCTCCTTCAGGCGGCTGGCCAGCTCGACCGTGCGGTTGCGGATATTGGTCTTGCCCACCCGCTGGTGAAAGCCGAAGGCCTCGGTCAGGGACCAGACCTGCTCGAAGGCCTTGAAGCCCCCGGGCGTCATCCGCGCGCCGGTGGTCGGCCCCGGATCGTAGCCGCCGAGCCAGGCCGAATAGGCGCCCTCGGCCAGGAAGCTGGGCACGGTGGGCTCCACCCGACTCCACCCCAGCGGCGTCCCGAAGATCACCCCGGTGCCGCGCGGCCCGAACAGCCACTTGTGGCAGCCGGCCACCAGGAAGTCGCAGCCAAGCTGGGGCAGGCTCGTATCTTCCACGCCGAAGCCATGAACCCCGTCGACGCAGAACAGCACCTTCTCGTGGGGCGCGCGGGATGCATTGATGGGGATCAGCGCATCGGCGATGGCGCGGATGGGCATCTTCAGTCCGGTGGAGGAGTGGACCCAGGTCAGGGCCAGGACTCGGGTCTGGGGGCCGATATTGGCCAGGGTCCGCCCGACGATCTGTTCGACGGTGACCGTCTCCACCCGGTCGAACAGGCTGATCTTGCGCACCGTCGCCCCGCCGCGCAGAGCCGCCAGGCGCAGGCTCTCATGGGTGACGTAGTAGTCGTGGATGGTGGTCAGGACCTCCTGGCCGTAGCGAAGGCCAAGGCCGTTGTAGAGCAGGCCGATGCCCGACGTGGTGCTCTCGCACAGGGCCACGTTCTGGGCCGGCACGCCGAAATAGGCCCCGGCGGCGGCGCGGGCGGCGTTCTGCAGCGGCCGGTTATTCTTCTCCAGATAGCGCACCGGATTGGCGTCCAGGGCGCGGCGGTGGCGGTCGATGGCGTCGCGCACGGGCTTGGGATTGGAGGCGAACAGCATGGCCGACAGGTCGACCTCCCCCCAGTCCAGGGCCCACTGGTTGCGCACCCAGGTCCAGTCCACGGTTCCCGGCGCGGGGCCGGCCGTCGCCGGCGGAGCGGGAGGAACATGCGGCTCGCCGTCGGCGAAGTCGGGGTCGGTGACCTGATCGCTGTCCTGGGCCAGGGCGGCGGGCGCTAGGGCCGCTGCGCCGAGCGCCAGGCCCGAGCGCGCCAGCAGGTCACGCCGGCTGAGCGTCCCGCCGCGAGATTTCGAAGCCATGTGTCCCCCTCATGGCCGCCTTGGCGGGCGGCCGGGGACAATAATCCCGATACGGTGACGGCTGTTCACCCTGTTTCTTGTCCAGGATGAATCAGTCTTCGGCCTTACCCGGCAGGGTTAGCCGAACTTCTCCAGGTCCTCGTCGGAGATCTCGTAGTCGCCGTAGACGCTCTGGACGTCGTCGTCGTCCTCCAGGGCGTCCAGCAGCTTCATGAGCGTCCCGACCGAATCGCCGCTGATCGGGGTGCCGCCCTTGGCGCGCCAGATGATCTTGGTGGACTTGGCCTCGCCCAGGCTGGCCTCGAGGGCGGCGGCCACCTCGGCGAAGGATTCGTAGCCGGTGAAGATGGTGTGGCTCTCCTCGTCGGACTCCACATCCTCGGCGCCCGCCTCGATGGCGGCCTCCATCACCTTGTCCTCGCTGCCGACCTTGGCCGGATAGACGATCTGGCCCAGGCGATCGAACATGAAGGCCACCGAGCCGGTGGCGCCCATGTTGCCGCCGTTCTTGGAGAAGGTGGACCGGATGTTGGCCGCGGCGCGGTTGCGGTTGTCGGTCAGGCCCTCGACGATCAGGGCCACGCCGCCGGGGCCGAAGCCCTCGTAGCGCACTTCGTCATAGGACTCTGCGTCGCCGCCGGCGCCCTTCTTGATGGCCCTGTCGATGTTGTCCTTGGGCATGGACTCGGCCTTGGCGTTGGCGACGGCCAGGCGCAGACGGGCGTTCATGGTCGGGTCGGGAAGCCCCGACTTGGCGGCCACGGTGATCTCGCGCGACAGCTTGGAGAACAGCTTGGAGCGCACCGCGTCGGCGCGCCCTTTGCGGTGCATGATGTTCTTGAACTTGGAATGTCCGGCCATGAGTGGTCTGTTGTTCTCGTTCAGGCGGTTCTTAAATGGGTTGAGGGCTTCTAGCGCTCAGGGGCGCGGAAGGCCAGCGGGGGAGGAACCTCCCCAATTTCGAAGGGTTTGAGTGGCATGAAAGAGCAGTACGAACCGATGAGCGACTATGCCGAGGCGTGGGACGGGTCCCTCATCTACGGCAAGGAGTATCGTCGGACGGGGTTGGGCCCGGTGGCGGCCTCAGGTGCCATGTTCGGAACGTTCCTGCTTGGCGCCCTGGTGGGCGTCGGGGTCATGGTGCTGATGCGCCAGCTGGACGACGCCAACGACGGTGGGGTCATCCTGCGGCGGGTCTAGGCCGGCTGGCAGGCGATCTGGGTGATCGCGCCGTTCTCCAACCGATAGATGGCGTCCTGCGGCACGGGCAGGGTCAGCAGCGCTTCGCGCGGCAGCTTGCCATAGACGCCCCGCAGGAAGCGTCCGGCCAGGCCGTGGGAGACGAGGATGACCTTGTCGTCCGGCCCCACCGAACCCAGCCAAGCGGACAGACGGTCCCAGATGACCTCGAAGCTCTCGCCGTCGGGGGACTGGAAATAGCGCTCCGGATAGGGGACGTCCTGCGGCCTGCGCGCCTCGAGCTCGTCGATCTGCAGGCCGTCCCAGGACCCCATGCTGGCCTCGGCGACGCGGGGATCGAGGCCGGGGGTCAGTGTTCCGCCCATGGCCTCGCAGATGATCGCCGCGGTCTGCTGCGCGCGCCCCAGCGGGCTCGACACCATCCGCCAGCCGCTCGTGTCGGGCACGAGGCGGTCCAGCAATTCCCCCATGCGCCGCGCCTGGGCCCGGCCCAGCGCGGTCAGGGGCGAGTCCGACGCGCCCTGATAGCGGCGCGCCAGGTTCGACTCCGTCTGGCCGTGACGGACGAGGTAGATCACCGCTTGCGGCGCACCACCGGGTGGGAGGACGACAGGCCGCCGTCCACGACGATGGCCTGGCCGTTGACGTAGGAGGCCTCGTCGCTGGCCAGGAACAGGGCGGCGTTGGCGATCTCGATGGGCACGCCGCCGCGGGTCAGCGGGTTCAGTTGGCCGATCTTGTCCTCGTTGCCGCGGGCCCGGGCGCCGTCGAAGATCGGCTGGGTCATGCCGGTCTCGATCAGGCCGGGGCAGATGGCGTTGACCCGCACCCCGGTGCCGTAGAACTCGTTGGCCGAGGTCTGGGCCAGGCTGATCACGCCGGCCTTGGAGGCCGAATAGGGCGTGCCCCCCGCGCCAGAGCGGATGCCGGCCACCGAGGCGGTGCAGATGATCGAGCCCTTGCCGGCCGGGACCATCACGCGGGCCGCGTGCTTCACCAGCAGGAAGGCGCCGATTAGATTGACCCGCAGGATCTCGGTCCAGAAGGCCTGGTCCTGGTCGTCGAAGGCCGTCCAGCCGCCGGAGATGCCGGCGTTGGCCCAGGCCACGTCCAGGCCGCCATATTCGGCGACGGCCTTGGCCACGAGGCCGGCCACGAAGGCTTCGTCGCCCGCGTCGCCCGCCACCGAGACGGCCTTGCCGCCGACGCCCTCGACCATCTTGGCGGTCTCATGGACGGTGTCCATCTTGTCGGCCAGGACCAGGCTGGCGCCTTCCTGGGCGAACAGGACCGAGGCCGCGCGGCCGATGCCGGAGCCCGCGCCGGTGATGATTGCGCTCTTGCCGGAGAGACGTCCCATGATGGTTTCCTTGGGTTGTTCGAAAGGGAAGCGGCGCGATCAGCGCGTCTTGGCGACCGCGCCCAGGATGGCGTCGGCGACGATGTCATGGAGGGCCGGCGGCACGTCGTGGCCCATGCCCGGGATCACCCGCAGCTCGGCGCCCGGAATGGCGGCGGCCGTCGCCTCGCCGCCGCGCAGGGGCACCAGGGGGTCGTCGGCGCCGTGCAGGACGACGGTGGGAACCTTGAGCTGCTTCAGCGCCTCGGTGCGGTCGCCATAGGCGCGGATCGCGGCCATCTGGCGGGCCGAGCCGGTGGGGTTGAAGGCGCGGCCGTGCTCGGCGATCACCCGCTCGCGCAGGGCGCCTTCGGGCCAGGGGTAGCCGGGGCTGCCGATGGTGGTGGCGTTGGCCACGCCGTGGGCGATGAAGGCCTCGCGGTCGGTTTCGGGATTGGGCGGGGCCACGGTCAGCACGGCGCCGGCCTCCGGCGTCGGGTCCATGGTCCCGGGCGCGCCGCTGGCCGACATGATCGAGGTCAGCGACAGCACCCGGTCGGGATGCTCGATGGCGATGACCTGGCTGATCATCCCGCCCATGGAAACCCCGGCGATGTGGGCCTTGTCGACGCCCACGGCGTCCAGCACGGCCATGGCGTCGTCGCCCATGTCCGACAGGGTGTAGGCCTGGCCCGGCTGGAACCAGGTCGAAAGGCCGGTGTCGCGGTTGTCCATGCGCAGGACGCGGAAGCCCTTGGCGGTGAGCTTGGCGCAGAACGCCTCCGGCCAACGGGTCATCTGCGAGCCGAGGCCGTTGATCAGCAGGATGGTCTCCGGGCCCTGCCCGAACACCTCATACTCGATCGCCACGTCGCCGTTCCGGGCCTTGGGCATGGGTGTTCTCCCTGATGATCTGGCGCGGGGGCCACCCCCCACATTCGTCATCCTAGGCCTTGTGCCTAGGACCCCTCCAGCCGTCACTCAAGCCTCGCGGGATGAAGTGTCGACCTCACGGCTGCGATGACAATCTCAACGCAGCCGTGAGAGGGGTCCTCGCCACGAGGGCGAGGATGACGAGGTTGGGGTGCTCTTACGGCACCATCACCACGCGGCCGACGGCGGCGCGGCTCTCGATATAGGCGTGGGCGGCGGCGGCCTCCGACAGGGGGAAGACCCGGTCGATCACCACTTCCAGCTCGCCCTTGGCGGCGTCGTTGATCAGCCGCTGGACGTTGTCGTGGACTCGGTCGGTGCCGATCTCGGCGCCCAGGAACACGCCGGAGACAGAGCGGTTGCCGCCCATCAGGGAGCCGACATCGACGACCATCGGCTCGCGCCCGGCATTGCCCACCAGGGAGACCCGGCCGCGATAGGCCAGGGAATTGATCGAGCCCTGCAGGGTGGAGCCGCCGACCGAGTCGACGACGACGTCCGCGCCCTTGTTGTCGGTCAGGCGGCGGACCTCCTTGGCCACGTCGTGCTGGGTGTAGTTGATGCCGTGGTCGAGACCCAGGCGCTTCAGCTTCTCCAGGCGCTCGTCGGAGGAGGCCGTGGCCAGGATCAGGCCCGCGCCGGCCCGCTTGGCCAGCTGGATGGCGGCCACGCCCACGCCCGAGGCGCCGGCCTGGATCAGGACGGTCTCGCCCTTCTTCAGGCGGCCGAATTCGAACAGGCAGTCATCGGCGGTGCCGAAGGTCACCGGGATCGCGGCGGCCATCTTCACGTCGTAGCCGTCCGGGATGACCCAGCAGTTGCGGGCGGCGACAGCGCGCAGGGCGGCGTGGCTGCCGTAGTTCATCAGCGTCGCCACCTTCTGGCCGACCTTCAGGTGCTCGACCTCGGGGCCGACCTCGATGATGGTGCCGGCGGCCTGGTAGCCCACCACATGGGGCTTGGTGACCAGCTGGCCGCCGAAGCGGCTCAGGACGTCGCCGCCCTCGATGGCGATGGCTTCGACCGCGATGATCACGCCCTTGGGGTGGCACTGCGGATCCGGAACGTCCTCATATTTCAGGACTTCGGGCCCGCCGTTCTCGTAATAGACCGCAGCCTTCATGGGGTTCTCCTAATGACTTAAAACAATTGTTTGACTTGGGTCTCACGCCCAAGCGGACTAGGCAAGTCGAGGAAATCTAAAGGCGGACGCGACGTCATGGAACTGGCGAAACCACGGGTTGATATCGGGCTCTCCACCAACGA
This sequence comes from Pseudomonadota bacterium, assembly GCA_040386415.1. Lineage (GTDB taxonomy): Bacteria > Pseudomonadota > Alphaproteobacteria > Caulobacterales > Caulobacteraceae > Phenylobacterium. The sequence goes on along the minus strand of JAZKFM010000421.1, from coordinate 3,213 downwards.
CCTGGAGCCGATGCTGGCCTTCTGGCAGGGCGAGGCCGGCATCCCCTTCGACCATCTGCTGAGAATCCGCCGGGGCCAGGACCAGCACCGGCACGACGCCCTGGGCTCGGTGCTGAAGATCAACCACCATGCCGATCCCCTGCCGGACACCCCTGCCACCGGTTACCGCGAACTGATCGTCGCCCGGCCCGGGCTAGCGGCGCCCGTGAGGCTCACCGATCCGGACGGCAACCGCGTGACCCTGGTTCCGCCGGGCCATGAGGGGGTCACCCAGATCGGCGTCCGCATCGCCGTCCGCGACCTGGCCGCCCACCGGAAATTCTATACCGAAGGCCTGGGGCTCACCGAGGAGACGCCGGGCGCCTTCCGGGCCGGCGAGACCCTGCTGATCCTGGAGGAGAGCCCCGACGCGCCCGCCGACGCCGGCATGCAGGGCAAGGGCTGGCGCTACATCACCTTCCAGGTCTTCAAGGTCGACGAGGAGCACGCCCGGATTCTCGAGACGGGGGGCCGACAGGCCATGCCCCCCACCACGCTGGGGACCACCGCGCGCATCTCCATGGTGCGCGATCCCGACGGCAATTGGATCGAAATCTCCCAGCGCGCCTCGATCGTTGGAACCCTTGAAGCGCACTGAGAATTTGCCGTTCTTCGAACGCGTTCGATAGAGTGCGGGCGCGGGGGGGAATCAGCTTCAGTCATGGACGATGCGAAGAGCGCCAATGTCGCCCTGGTGATCGAGACCATGTACCAGGTCGCGGCCAATCCCGACGCCTGGCAACAGCTGATCGAAGCCCTGGCCGACGCCGGCGACCTGCAGGAGATGCCCAGCGAGGCCGCCGGCGACATGGCGCGCAGCCTCGATGTCGCCCGCCTCACCGCCCGGCCTGAGGAAGGGCCGGTCTCCAGCGGCCGCAACGACATCGGCTGGATCCTGCTGTCCTCGCGGCGCAAGGCCCTGGCGGCCAACAGCCTGGCCCACGAGATGATGGACGCGGGCCTGGGCGGCCTGAAGCTGGGGGCGGAGCTTGCGTTCGAGGACCCCGCCAACGGCGAGGCCCTGGTCCGCGCCCTCAACCAGTCCCGCGCCCAGCCCGGCGGCCAGACGATCCTGCGGCTGGACCGCGGGGAAGACGGCCCCTGTTTCGCCTATGTCGCGCCGGCCCGCGCCCTGCCCGGCGTGGCCGACGCCGCGGCCGTCGAGCTCGCCACGGACGACCAGGCCTTCGCGCTCATCTTCCCGGCGGTCGAGGAGACCGGCCGGCTGTGGGCGTCGATCCGGGAGAGCTTTGGCCTGACGCCCGCCGAGCTGCGCCTGGCCCGCAAGCTGCGGGACGGCCGCTCGCTGAAGGAGGCCGCCGACGAGCTGGAGGTCAGCGTCAACACCCTGCGCAACCAGCTTCGCGCCATCTTCGACAAGATGGGGCTCAAGCGGCAGAGCGACCTGATCCGGGCCCTGACCCAGCTGTCCTCCGTGGCCAGCGCCATCGAGGCCCAGACCCCGGCCACGATCCCGCCGGCCAGCGCCGACGCGCCGCCGGTGGTGGCCATCACCCTGCGGGACGGGCGGCGTCTGGCCTACCGGGACTATGGCGCCCCCGACGGCCGGTCGGTGCTGTTCTTCCACGAGGGCCTGGGGTCGAGCCTGCTGCCGCCCGGCGCCCATGACCTGGCCCGCGAGCTGAACCTGCGCCTCATCTGCGCCGAGCGGCCGGGCTTTGGCCAATCCGATCCGAGCCCGGACTATTCCTTCGACAGCGTCGCCGACGACATGGTGGAACTGTGCGACCAGCTTGGCCTCACCGATGTCCGCATCAGCGCCATCCTCTCCGGCGCGCCTTCGGCCATGCAGACCGCCATCCGCCTGGGCAAGCGGGCCGCGGGCGTCCTGCTGTGCTCGGGTCGGCCGCCCCGCCCGGTGAGCGAGGTGCGCACCCGCAACGCCCTGACCCTGTTCCGGTCGCGGATCGAGAACAATCCGTGGGTGATCGAAACCTTCTACGCGATCCTGCGCCTGCGCCTGTCGGCCCAGCTGGTGGACCGGATCGTCAGGGGCTCCACCGCCAACTCCCCCGGCGACGCCGCCTATTTCGCGGACAACGCCCACATCGCCACCTACATCGCCACCTATGTCGGGGAATCCCTGGCCCGCACCAGCCGCGGGGCGGCCGACGAGGTGAAGGCCTTCCGCCGCGCCCGCAACCTCACCGTGGCCGAGCTCTCCTGTCCGCTGGAGGTCTGGCATGGCGAGGAGGATGTGTTCGCCCCCCTCGCCGACCTGCTGGACTATCTGGGCGACAAGCCCCGCGAAGTCCGGGTGGTCCCCGGCATCGGCCACCTGATGGCCCTGAAGCACTGGGACGAGGTGTTGCGCCGCGCCGCGGCCTGAGGCCCCGCCCCGAAATCGGGGGCTATAGTCCGTTTGGATCATGCGGGGGATGGCGCGAACCGTCAGACATGGTTTGCGAACTCTGAAGACCTACCCCCAAGGGTCGACCATGCGTCCTGTCACAACCGCCCAATGCGCGCCCGCGCCGACCGCCGTTTCCGGCGCGTGGACCCGGGCTGACAGGTGCCTGGCCTCCTGCGGGGACGGTTCCGAAAACCCGTAACTCCAAGGCTGGGGGGCCAACCATGAAAAAGATCCACATTCCCGTCGTCGTCGCCGGGGCTCTGATGCTGACCGCCTGGGGCGCGCCCCAGATCGCCGCGCCGACCGCGCTGACGGCGCCGGCCCCGATCGAGGGTTCGACGGGCAAATACGCCTCGCCCTTCACCTCCGACGGCGTCACCGCCGGATGGGTGACCAAGTCGATGCAGGTCAAGGCCGCGGGCCAGATCGGTTCGATGGCGGGCAACTATGCCGGCCAGAAGGCCATGGAGCAGGTGCCCTTCGTCGGCGGCTTCCTGGGCAAGAAGGCCGGCGCCGCCATGGGCCGGGGCATCGCGCTCAAGGCCATCGGCGGCGAGGAATTCCTGCGCGCCTCGACGGACCTGTCCTTCGACTCGCTGAACGACATGGCGCTGTTCATGTACGTCAACCACTCCGCCAACCCGGAGTACCAGAAGATCCTGGACGCGACCTACGCGATCTACCCGGACTTCCAGACCGCTTACCTGCCGGCGCTGCAAAGCGCTTCGGTGGGCAAGTAACCACACGCCAACACGGGGATCGGCCGCGTGTCGGGCGCGGCCGGTGATCCTTCTGAATTT
>JAZKFM010000420.1:0-5611 GCA_040386415.1 Pseudomonadota bacterium | reverse complement strand
GAGTGCGCGGTGATGGTGACATCCGCCCCCTGCCGGCGGACCTTGGCCTTACCGATGGGCACCACCCAGTCGGTGTCCTCGGGGACGTCGAATTCCTGGCCGTAGAGCATCTCGTGCTCCAGGAAGACCACGGGGTTCGGATCGCGGATCGCCGCCTTCAGCAGACCCTTGGCGTCGGCCGCGTCATAGGGGGCCACCACCTTCAGGCCGGGGACCTGGGCGTACCAGGCCGAGTAGTCCTGGCTGTGCTGGGCGCCCACCCGGGCCGCGGCGCCGTTGGGCCCACGGAACACGACCGAACATTTGATCTGGCCGCCGGACATGTAGAGCGTCTTGGCCGCGGAGTTGATGATGTGGTCGATGGCCTGCATGGCGAAGTTGAAGGTCATGAACTCGATGATGGGCTTGAGGCCCGCCATCGCCGCCCCGACGCCAAGGCCCGCGAAGCCGTATTCGGTGATCGGGGTGTCGATCACTCGGCGGTCGCCGAACTCCTCCAGCAGGCCGCGGGAGACCTTGTAGGCGCCCTGGTACTGGGCGACCTCCTCCCCCATCAGGAAGACGTTCTCGTCAGCCCGCATCTCCTCGGCCATGGCGTCGCGCAGGGCGTCGCGGATCGTGGTCTTCACCAGCTTCACGCCGTCGGGCAGTTCGGGATCGCGCAGGGCCGGGCTGGGGGTCACGGGGGTCGCGCCCTCACCCTCCGGCTGCGGCTGCGCGGCTTCGGCGGGCTGCTTCTCCGGATCGCCGCTGGCGGCCGGCTCGGGCTTGGTCTCGGCCTTCGGGGCAGGCGCTTCAGCCTTGGGCGACGGCGCTGAGGCGCCCTCGCTGGCCAGGCGGGCGATGGGGGTGTTGACCTTCACCTCCTCGGAGCCTTCCGGCACCAGGATCTCCTCGATCACGCCCTCGTCGACGGCCTCGACCTCCATGGTCGCCTTGTCGGTCTCGATCTCGGCGATGACGTCGCCGGAGCGGACGGTGTCGCCCACCTTCACGTGCCACTTGGCGAGCGTGCCCTCTTCCATGGTGGGAGAAAGGGCCGGCATCAGTACGTCGGTCACTGAGCGGCCTCCAGGTAGACGTCGGTATAGAGCTCGGACGAGTCGGGTTCGGGCGAGGTGCGGGCGAATTCGGCGGCGTCGGCGACGATCTTCTTCACCTCGGCGTCGATGGCCTTCAGCGCGGCCTCGTCGGCCCAGCCCTTCGTCTCCAGCAGTTCCTGCAGATGGTCGATGGGGTCGCGGGTCTTGCGGACCTCGTCGACCTCCTCGCGGGTGCGGTACTTGGCCGGGTCGCTCATGGAGTGGCCACGGTAGCGGTAGGTCTTCATCTCGAGAATATAAGGGCCCTCGCCCGAACGGGCGTGGGCGGCGGCCTTGCGGGCGGCCTCCTGGACGGCGATGACATCCATGCCGTCAACCTCCTCGCCCGGAATCCGGAACGAGGCGCCGCGCTTGTAGAGGTGGGTCTCCGAGGATGAGCGCTCGATGGAAGTGCCCATGGCGTACTGGTTGTTCTCGATCACATAGACGACCGGAAGCTTCCAGATCGTGGCCATGTTGAAGCTTTCATAGACCTGGCCCTGGTTGGCCGCGCCGTCGCCGAAATAGGTGAAGGCGACCTTCTTGTTGTCCTTGTAACGGTTGGCGAGCGCCAGGCCGGTGCCCAGGCTCACCTGGCCGCCGACGATGCCGTGGCCGCCGTAGAAGTCGGCTTCGGTCGAGAACATGTGCATCGACCCGCCCTTGCCCTTGGACGAGCCGGTGAAGCGGCCGGTGAGTTCGGCCATGACTTCCTTGGGGTCCATGCCGCAGGCCAGCATGTGGCCGTGGTCGCGGTAGCCGGTGATCACCTGGTCGCCGTCCTCCTTGATGGACTGCACCCCGACCGCGATGGCTTCCTGGCCGATATAGAGGTGGCAGAAGCCGCCGATCAGACCCATGCCGTAGAGCTGGCCCGCACGCTCCTCGAAGCGGCGGATCAACAGCATGTCGCGATAGAACTTGAGCAGGGAGTCCTTGGTCATGGGGTCCGCGCCCCCGCCAATGACACCGGTGTCATCCTTCTTCCGCTTGGAAGTCGAGCTTGCCTGCCCGCGCGCCATTCGTTTCTCCGTGGAGTTCGCCACTTGGGCCTCGTTCCCGAGTCAGTCTTACCCGAGAGCGTCATCGCTTCAGGTTGGAGCGAGAACGCTCCAGACCTTAAGTTAGAGCCCGACGGTCGCCAAAACCGGTGTCCACTCTTGGCTGTCGGGCTCTAGAACGAACGAATCCGCCCTACGGCTTCACCCGGATCACATAGTCTCTCGGGTCGGCGAAACCTAGCAGGGAACGGGCCCGCTCTTCCAGCAGATCAGCCGAAAGACTGGTGTCGCGTAAAAGCCGGGCGCGGGCCTCGAGGTCGTGCCTCTCGGCGCGCACCTTCTCGAGCTCGGATATCTTGGCGACCAGGGCGGCGTCGCGGGCGTCCGAGGACAGCAGGCCCCGATCGCCCGTGAAGGCGTGGAACCCGAAATAGAAGATCAGGAAGGCCAGGGCGGCGGTCGGCAGATAGGGGCGAATACTTGCGAGCACGGGCCTGGAATCAAAAGCGTTTCTGACCCCGCCAATCTCGGTCCTCATGTTTAATATTGCGTTGCGGTCAAGCTTGAGGGCCTAGGGGCAAGCGTCGCATTGGATTGAGATTATACCGGCCGCCTCTGGATCAGGCCGCGACGCCGAAGATCGCCCCCACGCCCGCCGTCAGGGCCATGGCCATGGCGCCCCAGAAGGTCACCCGGGCTACGGCCTTCCAGATCGGCGCGCCGCCCGCCCGTGCGCCCACTCCGCCCAGCAGAGCCAGGAAGGCGATTGAGGCGCCCGAGACCGCCGGCACGAGCGCCGGCAGCGGGGTGACGACGGCCAAGGCCAGCGGCAGGGCCGCGCCGACGGCGAAGGTCAGCGCCGAGGTGAAGGCCGCCTGCACCGGCCTGGCCGTGGCCATTTCGGAGATGCCAAGCTCATCCCAGGCATGGGCGCCAAGCGCATCCTTGGCCATCAGCTGACGGGCCACTTCCTGGGCGAGGCTGGGTTCGACGCCGCGCTCGGCATAGATGCCGGCGAGTTCGGCGAGCTCAAGCTCCGGCTGGGTGGCGAGTTCGCCCCGCTCCCGCGTCAGGTCCGCCCGCTCGGTGTCGGACTGGGAGCTGACCGAGACGTACTCGCCGGCCGCCATCGACATGGCCCCGGCCACCAGGCCCGCGACGCCGGCCACCAGAATCTCGCCACGCCCCTGGGACGCCGCGGCGACGCCGACGATCAGGCTGGCGGTGGAGACGATCCCGTCATTGGCGCCCAGGACGGCGGCGCGGAGCCAGCCGACCCGCTCGATCAGATGCATCTCGCGGTGGGATTTCGACATGGGGCCTTCCTTTGCGCGGCGTGGAGCCTAGGTCGAAGGGGAGCGCTTGACCCACAATATCCGCTGCAAGGTCCCGTCGCGATCGATCAGCAGATGCTTCAGGGCGCCGACGACGTGGAGGGCGATCAGGGGCCAGAACAGCTTGGTGGCCGCGCCGTGCACCGTCTCGGCGGCTTCGTGCAGCCCCTCCATGCGCACCGGGAACGGACTGGGGATCGCGAAGAGGTCGAAGACCTGGATCGGGCGGGCGCCCGACCAGATGGCCAGGGGACCGCTGACCAGCAGAACGGCGATCATCAGCAGGAACAGGCCCTGGACCGCCATGGCCAGCCGCTGAAACCAGATGTTCGGCTCAAGGGTGCGAGGATGGGGCTGGGACAGGCTCCACAGGAGGCGGGCCGCCAGGAAGGTGAAGAGCAGCATGGCCACGGAGACGTGCAGGCCCTGGGCCGCGATCTTGGCCGCCCGGTCGGGCGCCTCCTCCATCTGCTCGCCCAGCAGGTAGAGGGCCGTCACCCCCACCGCACTGATCCAGTGCAGGGCGATGGCCGCCCAGCCGTAGGCGGCGCGGCTGTTGTGAAGGGACATGGCGACTCCGGGGTTGCGGAGCCTGAATGTCGCGGCAGGCCCGCCGCCGCCTTGATCGGGATCAAGGCGGCGCGGAGATCAACGCCCCTTGAGCGCCGCGCGGCCGAGATAGACCGCCTGGTCGCCCAGCTCTTCCTCGATGCGCAGAAGCTGGTTGTACTTGGCGGTGCGGTCGGAGCGGGCCAGCGAGCCGGTCTTGATCTGCCCGCAGTTGGTGGCCACCGCCAGGTCGGCGATGGTGAAGTCCTCGGTCTCGCCCGAGCGGTGGCTCATCACCGAGGTGTAGCCGGCGCGGTGGGCCATCTCCACAGCATCAAGAGTTTCCGACAAGGTCCCGATCTGATTGACCTTTACCAGTATCGAGTTGGCCAGGCCCTTGTCGATGCCCATGGACAGGCGCTTGGGGTTGGTGACGAAGAGATCGTCGCCCACCAGCTGGACCTTGGCGCCCAGCTTGTCGGTCAGCAGCTTCCAGCCGTCGAGGTCGTCCTCGCCGCAGCCGTCCTCGATGCTGACGATCGGGAAGGCGGAGACCAGGTTGGCCAGGTAGTCGACCATGCCGGACGGATCGAGGGTCTTGCCCTCCCCGGTCATCTCGTACTTGCCGTTCTTGAAGAACTCGGTGGAAGCGACGTCCAGGCCCAGGACGAAGTCGCGCCCGGCCTTGTAGCCGGCGGCCTCACCCGACTTGACGATGAAGGCCAGGGCCTCCTCGGCGGTGGCGATGTTGGGCGCGAAGCCGCCCTCGTCGCCGACATTGGTGTTGTGGCCCGCGGCCTTCAGCGCGCTCTTCAGGCCGTGGAAGATCTCCGCGCCCATGCGCAGGCCCTCGGCGAAGGTGGCCGCGCCGGTGGGCAGGATCATGAATTCCTGGATGTCGATGGGATTGTCGGCGTGGGCGCCGCCGTTGATGATGTTCATCATCGGCACCGGCAGAACCCGCGCCGAGACCCCGCCGACATACTTGTAGAGCGGCAGGTCGGCGGCGGTCGCCGCGGCCTTGGCCACCGCCAGGCTGACGCCGAGGATGGCGTTGGCGCCCAGGCGTGACTTGTTGGGGGTGCCGTCCAGTTCGATCAGCAGGGTGTCGAGGCGGCGCTGGTCCTCGGCCTCGAAGCCGGAGAGCGCGTCGTAGATCTCGCCGTTGACGGCGTCGACCGCCTGCAGGACGCCCTTGCCGCCGTAGCGGCTCTTGTCCCCGTCCCGCTTCTCCACCGCCTCGTGGGCGCCCGTGGAGGCCCCGGACGGCACGGCGGCGCGGCCGATGGAGCCGTCTTCCAGCACCACATCGACTTCGACCGTCGGGTTGCCCCGGCTGTCGAGGATTTCGCGGGCGGTGATGTCGACGATCTCGGTCATGGCGGTCCCCGGGTGGGCATTGAGAAAAGGCGCGCGACCCTTAGCCAGCTTCGGCCCCGGGGGCAAATCCTGCGGAGGGCTCGGGCCTGGGCCGCCGCGCTCCAATGGACAGACGCCCAAGGCAAAGCCACCCGCCGCGGAGGCCGCAGCGGGTGGCTTTCTGGTCTTCGAGCTCGGAGGTCCGCGCGCCCGAGGGCGCGGCGAGGAAGAGCTAGTCTTCCTTCGGCGTGATGACCTGACGGCCCTTGTACATGCCGGTCTTCAG
>JAZKFM010000419.1:0-2103 GCA_040386415.1 Pseudomonadota bacterium | reverse complement strand
CCGGTGTTCGGCGTGGCCACCCAGGTCGCCATCGCGCTGGTCTTCTTCCTGCACGGCGCCAAGCTGTCGCGCGAAGCGGTGTTCAAGGGCGTCACCCACTGGCGGCTGCACCTCCTGGTCCTGGCCGCCACCTTCGTGATGTTCCCGGTCCTCTGCCTGGGCCTGGCCGCCCTGCCCGGCGCCATCACCCCGGCGGCCCTGGCGCCTGGTCTGATCTTCCTGGGCTGCCTGCCCTCCACCATCCAGTCGTCCATCGGCTTCACCGCCATCGCCCGGGGCAATGTGGCGGCCACCGTCGCCTCGGCCACGGCCTCCAACCTGCTGGGCATCGCCCTGACGCCGATCCTGGCGGCCGTCTTGATGCACACCCAGGGCGGCTTCTCCCTGGAGTCGGCCCAGTCCATCGTCCTGCAGCTGCTGCTGCCCTTCATCGCAGGCCAGCTGCTGCGGCCCTGGGTCGGGCCCTGGATCACCAAGCGCTCCAAGATGGTGGGCTATGTGGATCGCGGCTCCATCCTGCTGGTGGTCTACGCCGCCTTCTCGGAGGCCGTGGTGGAGGGGATCTGGAGCAAGGTCAGCACGCTCGACCTTGTGCGCCTGCTGATCCTCTGCTGCGTCCTGCTGGCCGCCGTCCTGCTGATCACCCTGTTCGCGGCGCGGGCCTGCCGGTTCAACAAGGAAGACGAGATCACCATCGTCTTCTGCGGCTCCAAGAAGAGCCTGGCCAGCGGCGTGCCCATGGCCGGCGTCCTCTTCCCGGGCGCGCAGCTGGGCATGATCCTGCTGCCGGTGATGATCTTCCACCAGATCCAGCTGATGGCCTGCGCGGTCATCGCCAACGCCTACGCAAAGCGGGCGGACACAGACCCCCAGACCAGCTAGAAGCGCCGCCATGACTGATTTGAACCTCCCCCTCGCCGGCAAGATCGCCCTGGTCACCGGCGCCTCGCGCGGCATCGGCCGCGCCTCCGCCCTGGCGCTCGCCAAGGCCGGCGCCCACGTCATCGCCGTGGCCCGCACCACCGGCGGCCTGGAAGAGCTGGACGACGAGATCCGCGCCGCCACCGGCCAGCCCGCCACCCTGGTGCCCATGGACATCTCCCAGGTCGAGGGACTCGACCAGCTGGGCCTGGCCATCCACGAGCGCCACGGGCGCCTGGACATCGTGGTCCACGCCGCCGCCATCCTGGGGGTCATCACCCCGGTCAGCCACATCGAGCCGGCCCTGTTCGACAAGGTGGTCACCACCAACCTCACCGCCACCTTCCGGCTGATCCGCGCCACCGAGCGCCTGCTGCGGGCCTCCGAGGCCGGCCGCGCCATCTTCATCACCACCGGCCGTGTCCAGCGTCCCAAGGCCTTCTGGGGCGCCTACGGCGTGTCCAAGGCGGGCATGGAGCACCTGGTGCAGACCTGGGCCGACGAGCTGGAGAACACCACCGTCCGCGCGGTGCTGGTGGACCCCGGCGTCATGCGCACCAAGATGCGCGCCGAGGCCATGCCGGGCGAGGATCCCATGGACCTGCCCCATCCGTCGGAGATCGGACCCATGATCGTCGACCTGGCCCAGGCCGACCTGGGTCAGCCGACCTCTAGCGTCTTGCTTTCGGACTGGAAGCTGAAGTCCGGCTCGCCCGCTTCGGCTTGACGCCCGGCCGGGCCAGCTTCTGGGTGCGCCCCTTGGGGTTGCCCACCAGCTTGGGCTTGGCGACGAACGACCGCTTCGGCTTGGCCTCGGCGCCCGCCTTGGCCTTGGCCGAGGCCGCCGCCTTGGACTTCGCCCGCATCCCGGTCGTCGGGCCGCCCACGGCCTTGGCGGCCGCCCTGGCCGCGAAGCCGCCGGTGGGCCCGCTCTTGGCCTCCCCCTCGGCGAAGGGGTTCTTGTTGGACTTCACGGTCAGGCGCATGGGCACGCCGGGCAGGTCGAAGCTCTCGCGCAGCGAGTTGATCAGGTAACGGCGATAGTGGTCGGGCAGCTGGTCGGCCCGGCTGGCGAACAGCACGAAGGTCGGCGGCCGCGCCTTGGTCTGGGCCATGTACTTGGGCTTCACCCGGCGTCCATTCACCGCCGGCGGCGGGTGGCGCTCGGTGGCCATGCGCAGC
>JAZKFM010000418.1:10048-11151 GCA_040386415.1 Pseudomonadota bacterium | reverse complement strand
CCCCCCCCCGGGGCGGTGCAGGCGGCAAGGGCCTAGCCCCCTCCGTCTCGCTGCGTATCGCAGCGATCCACCTCCCCCGAGCCGCGCTACGCGCTGGGGGAGGAATGGCTCCTAAGGCGCCTTCGCCACGCCCTCACGCCGCGGATCGGCCGCGCCCATCAGGCCCGTGGGCGTCATGACGATGGCGTGCAGGCCGGAGTCCTCGCCGCCGCCGGGCTTCAGCGCGACGCCCTTGGCGGCCAGGGCCTCCACCACGCCCGGCGCGAACTTGGCCGGTTCGGCGGCGTAGGTGTCGCCGCGCGCGATCAGGTTGGGCAGGGCGATGGCCTGGTCGATGGGCAGCTTCCAGTCGAGGAAGGCCACCAGGGCCTTCAGGTTATAGGCCAGGATCGCCGAGCCGCCGGGGGACCCCACGGCCGCCACGAACCGGCCGTCCTTGTCCAGGACCACGGCCGGGGCCATGGACGAGCGGGGACGCTTGCCGCCGGCCACCGCGTTGGCGGCGGCGATCCCGTCCTTGTCCTTCGGGGCGAAGGAGAAGTCGGTGAGCTGGTTGTTGAGGAAGAAGCCGTTCACCATCCGGCCATTGCCGAAGATGCTTTCGACCGTGGTGGTCATGGAGACGGCGTTGCCGGCCGCATCGACGATCACCAGGTGAGAGGTGCCGGCGGGCTCGAGGGTGGCGTCGGGCGCGCGGACGCCGGCGCCCTTGGGCTTGCCCGGCGCCGGGGCGGGGCCGGCGGTCTCCAGGTTGATCTGGGCCGCGCGGCCGGCGGCGTATTTGCGATCCAGCAGGCCGGCGGTCGGCACGTCCACGAAATCCGGATCGCCCATATAGCGGTCGCGGTCGGCGTACATCAGCCGGCTGGCCTGGGAAAACAGGTACCAGCCCTGGGCGTCGTTGGGATGGGCCGCGATGTCGGTGTGTTCCAGGATGGCCAGGCCCTCCAGCACGGCGGGACCGCCGGAGGGGGCCGGGGGCGTGCAGACCACATAGACGCGGAACGGACGGCAGGTGGCGTCGGTGACCTTGGGCTTGTAGCTCTTGAGGTCGGCCAGGGTCATGGCGCCGGGCCGGTCGCCCTGTTGCAGGCGCGTGACGA
>JAZKFM010000418.1:1816-10038 GCA_040386415.1 Pseudomonadota bacterium | reverse complement strand
CGGCGGCGATCTTGCGAACCGTGGCGGCATAGGCGGGGTTCTTCAGGGTGTCGCCCGCCTTCATGCGGGTCCCGTCGGGGTTGGAGAAGTAGGCCACCGCATCCGGAGCGCTGGCCTGGGGGAAACGGCCGACGATCATTCGGGCCAGGCGGGGGCTGACCGTGAACCCGTCGTCAGCCAGCTTCTCGGCGTCGCCGAACAGGCTGTTCCAGGCGAGCTTGCCATGCTGGGACTGGGCGAGAGACAGCATGGCGACCGCGCCGGGAACGCCGGTGGAGCGGCCGCTCATCAGGGCGGCGGCGTAGGGCAGGGGCTTGCCGGTCTCGTCCAGGAACAGGGCCTCGGTGGCGGCGGCCGGCGCGGTCTCGCGGCCGTCATAGGCGGTCACCTTGCGGGTCTTGGCGTCGTAATAGGTCAGGAAGGCGCCGCCCCCCAGGCCCGAGCTCTGCGGCTCCACCAGGCCCAGCACCGCCTGCACGGCGACCGCGGCGTCCACCGCCGAGCCGCCCCGGCGCAGCACGTTGACGCCCGCCTCCACCGCCAACGGATTGGCGGCGGCCACCATGCCCGTTCCGACGCCCGGCGCCGGGGCCGAAGGGCCCGATTGCAGGGAGGCGCAGGCGCTGGCCAGGCCGGCCAGCAGGACAATGCTTAGGCGCTTGAGTTGCGACACAGACGGACCACGCGGAAATGAGGGGACTGGAAATGGAGCGGCGTCACCATAGCGACGCGCGCGTGGACAACAAACGCCAAGCCATGCTCTTCGTTCGCTCATGAGCCAAAAGCCCCCCGCCGCTCCCGGAACGCGCAACCTGATCACCGATGTGCCCGGTCTGACCGTCGGCCAGGCCCAGGACGTGGCCGCCCGCACCGGGGTGACCGTCATCCTGCCCGATGCGCGCGCCGTGGCGGCCTGCGACGTGCGCGGCGGCGGGCCGGGCACCCGGGAGACCGACGCCCTGGCGCCGGAGAACCTGGTGGAGGCCATCGACGCCATCGTGCTGTCCGGCGGCTCGGTCTATGGCCTGGCCGCCGCCGACGGCGTGGTGAGCTGGCTGGGCGCGCGGGGCCGAGGCTATGGCCTGGTCGATCGGCCCGGCGTGCCCAAGTCGCCGGTGGTTCCCGGCGCGATTCTCTACGACGTCGCCAATGGCGGCGACCGGGCCTGGGGCGAGGACCCGCCCTATCGCCGCCTGGGCCGCGAGGCGGTCGAGGCCGCGGGGCTCGATTTCGCCCTTGGCACCACCGGCGCGGGGACCGGCGCCATGGCGGGCGCCTTGAAGGGCGGCACGGGGTCGGCCTCCATCATCGCCGCCGACGGGATCGCCGTGGGCGCCCTGGCCTGCGTCAACAGCTTCGGCTCGGTGGTCTCCGGCGACGGGCGCACCTTCTGGGCCGCGCCCTTCGAGCTGGGCGGCGAGTTCGGCGGCCTGGGCTCGGCCGGTCTCTCGGCGCGACCCGACATCTGGGACCTGGCCAAGGCCGATCCCCAGGCCCGCATGAACACCACCATCGCCTGCGTCGCCACCGACGTGGTCCTGACGCCAGCCCAGGCCAAGCGGGTGGCGGTCATGGCCCAGGACGGCCTGGCCCGCGCCATTCGCCCCATCCACGCCCCCTTCGACGGCGACGTGGTATTCGCGATGTCCACCGGTGTCAGGCCCCTGGAGGGCGGCGACTTCACGGTCGCCCGCATCGGGGCCCTGGCCGCCGACTGCCTGGCCCGCGCCGTGGCCCGGGCTGTCTATGAGGCCACGCCGTGGCCCGGGTCCGACGTGCGCTGCTGGAAGGACCTCTAGCCCGACTGCACGAACGCAGAGTCTGTCTTCATTTTTGCCGAGTGAATCCGCTAAGCTTAGCCGTTAAGTCACCCGGCTTTCGAGGAGACGCCCAATGGCTTGGATGAAGACGACGGCGGCGGTCAGCGTGATCGCTCTCACCGCCGGCGCGGCCGACGCGCAGCAGAAGCAGGTCGTGACCGGCCCGGTGGCCACCTACTGGATGAGCGCCCAGACCCAGTCGGGCTTCGGCGCTGGCATGGGGGCTCCGGGCGCCAGGCCGTCCATGAGCCAGATGATGGGGGCCATGAGCGGCGGCGGCGCCAGCAAGAGCCTGACGCTGCAGCTCGGCTCCTCGCGCAAGCCGTCGGGCGAGCCCAGCGCCGAACACCTGCCGCCCCAGGCCCTGCGCGCGGGGGCCAGCCTGCCCCTGCTGACGCCCCGCGCCCAGCCGGTGCAGCGCACCGAGGAAACCCCGACCTTCTCCCGCGACTTCCAGAAGCCCAAGGGCCGGATGCTGATCTTCTGGGGTTGCGGCGAGCGCGCCCGTCCCGGCCAGCCCCTGGTGATCGACTTCGCCAAGATGGCCGACGGCAAACTTCCCGCCGGGATGGAGGCCATGAGCCGAGGCCTCAATGTCACGCCGATGCAGCCGCCTTCCCCCAGCCGCAACGCCACCTACGGCGAGTGGCCCAACGAAAAGACCCGCACCAGCGTGCCGGGCAACGGCTCCCTGGTGGGCGAGCACCGGATCCGCGGGACCTATTCGCCCGACATCGCCTTCAGCCTGAACGGCGCCCAGGACTTCCTGGGGCCGCTGAACCTCACCACCAACGCCATCAGCGCCAGTGGGGCGGGCCAGCTGGGCTGGGGCGCGGTTCCGAACGCCCAGGCCTATCTGGCCACGGCCATCGGCGGCGGCCAGGATGACACCGTGGTGCTCTGGACCTCCAGCGAGGTTCAGGCCTCGGCCTTCTCCCTGCCCGACTATCTCAGCAACGGCGACATCAGCCGGCTGGTCTCAACCCGCGCCCTGATGGGCCCGCAGACCACGGCCTGCACGGTGCCCCAGGAGGTGGTGAAGGCCGCGCCCCAGGCCATGGTGCAGCTGGCCGCCTATGGAAACGAGGCCAACCTCTCCTACCCCGAGCGTCCGAAGGACCCCAAGATCGCCTGGAACATCGAGTGGACGGTGAAGGTCCGCTACAAGTCCCAGACCGGCGGCCTACTGGGGATGGAGATGCCCGGCGCCCGCCAGCAGGGCCAGCGGCCGGTCATGGTTCCCGGCGGCCAGGAGGAGGCGGAGCCGAGCGCGGCCGAGGCCATCGGCGGCGCCTTGCTGCGCGGTCTGGGAGGTCGTATTCCCCGCTTCTGATCGGGCGGGCACGGCCCTCTGAGCGTGGGGGCGGACCTTTGGCATCGCGACTGGCGATCTACCATCCGTCGGGCCAGTTCAACCTGGTCAACAACCCGTTCGGCAAGGATGTCGCCAACCTGGAGCTGTTCCGGGCGCTCGCGGCCCATGGCGGTTTCGACCAGGTCAGCTTCCTCAGCCAGGCCAATATCTCCGGCTCCGACCTGCGCAAGGGGCTGCTGGGGGACGCGCCCGGCGGGGCGGACCTGACCGCCGGCAGCCTGCTGTCCCAGGGCGCCGTGGCCCAGTCCGGGACCCTGCTGCGGGGAACCCCCGCCCTGTCTGACATCTCGTGGCTGCGGCGGCGCGCGGTCGGCGACCGGGCCTACAGCCTGATGGGCCTGGTCCACACCCTGGCGCCGCCGGCCCTGCGCGCCGACATGGCGACGGCGGTGACCTCGCCGATCCAGCCCTGGGACGCGCTGATCTGCACCTCGCCGTCGGTGCAGGACGCCCTGACCCGCATGTTCGACGACTGGTCCGGCTTCCTCGCCGACCGCTTCGGCGGGACGAGGAACCCCAGGCCCTACCTGCCCCTGATCCCGCTGGGGGTCGACCAGCCCGCCATCCAGGCCCGGGCCGAGCGGCCGGAGGTGCGCGCCCGCCTGCGTGAGGAGCTGGCTGTCGGCGAGACCGACATCCTGGTCCTGTGGCTCGGGCGGCTGTCCTTCTTCGAGAAGGCCGCGCCCCAGCCCATGTACCGCGCCATCGAGGAGGCCGCCCAGGCCAGCGGCGTGAAGGTTCACTTCGCCATGGTCGGCTGGTTCCCCAACGGCGATCAGGACCGCGTCCGCTATCAGGCCGCCGCCGAGGCCTACGCCCCCTCGGTTGCGGTCCACTTCCTGGACGGCAACGACCAGGGCCGGGTGGGGTCGTTCTGGGCCGCCTCGGACATCTTCATCTCCCTGGTGGACAACATCCAGGAGACCTTCGGCATCACCCCGGTGGAGGCCATGGCCGCGGGCCTGCCGGTGGTGGTCAGCGACTGGGACGGCTATCGCTATACGGTCCAGGACGGCGAGCAGGGCTTCCTGATCCCGACCCTGGGCGGGCCGCCGGGCGGGCCCAGCGTCGGGGCCGCCGAGCGCCACATCCTGGGCCTGGACGCCTACCAGCTCTATGTCGGGGCGCTCGCCCAGCACACGGCGGTGCATGTCGGCCGGGCCGCCGAGGCCATCGCCGCCCTGATCGCCTCGCCTGACCTGCGCCGCCGCATGGGGGAGGCCGGCCGCAAGCGTGTCCGCGAAGTCTTCGACTGGCCGGTGGTGGCCCGCCAGTACGCAGGCCTGGCCGACGAACTGACCGCGATCCGCGAGGCCTCGCCTCCGGACCAGACCCAGGGCCAGTTCAATCCGGTGAAGGGCGACCCGAACCGCGATTTCGCGGGCTTCCCCAACCAGGTCCAGGCCCTGGAGACCCTGCTCCACGTCCGGTCCGGCGTCACCTCGGCGGACGTCGATCGCGCCATGGGGCTGGATCTGGACCGTTTCGCCAGCTCCTGGCGCTGCACGGGGCCGGAATGCGCGCAGGTCCTCGAAATCCTTGGGACCGAGACCCGCTCCGTCAGGGAGGTCCTGCTGGCCTTCCCCGTCGAACGGCGGCGGCTGGTTCAGATGGGCCTGATGTGGATGTGCAAGCTCGGCATGCTGGACTGGCTCTAGCGGCCGACCGCCCCAGCGGGCCCCGCCCGGCCTAGGGGTTGATCTTGCGCGTGTAGAGCTGGCCGATCGGGGCGCCCATGAAGATGTTCATCTTGCGCTGGAAGATGTTCATGAAGGCGTCGATGGCGGGCTTGGGCATCTTCAGCACGTCCTGGTAGCCGGGCTTGTCCATGGACCACAGGTAGTCGTCGAAGATCATCAGGCCGCCGACCTTCAGCACCTGGAACGCCATCACCGCGTCCATCAGGACGTCGGGCGCCTGGTGGGAGCCGTCGATATAGACCAGGTCGAAATACTCGGTCTTGCCCTCGGCGATCAGCTTGGCCAGGGCCAGGTTGGAGAAGGTCTTGAGCTTGTGGATCTCGACCTTGTGCGGGGTCGTGGCCTTGGCGATCTCGATATTGCGGTCGAAGCGCTTCTCAACGTCCGACATGTCGGTCTCGATCTGGCCGCCCTTCTGGTGCTCGATCCCGCCGCCCCAGCTGTCGGCGCACCAGATCTCGATGTCGCCGCCGGCCGCGATCGAGCAGTACTCCACCATCCAGACCGTGGAGCGGCCCTCGAAGGACCCGATCTCGAGGATCTTGCGCGGCTTGTTCTTGTCGACGATCTGCCGCCAGGTCGGGAGATTGCCCGTGAACCAGTCCCTGGAGAATTCATAGATGGGGATGGTCGGGGCGTTCGCGGTGTCGGTCATGGGGATCGCCTCTTGGGCGGACTCCGGGCCCGCCTCTTGTTTCGCCGTCCCGTATGTTTGCTCTCTCTGGGCGCGTCAAGTTGGCCAGGGTCGCCGCGCTGGCTCGAAAGGTGCGAGATCGTGGTTGAATCGCGCCCGGCGAACCGCTAGATACCCGCCCTTCGCCGAGAGGCGATGTGCGCGCCCGTAGCTCAGCTGGATAGAGCATCAGACTACGAATCTGAGGGTCGGACGTTCGAATCGTTCCGGGCGCGCCAAATTCTTCTTTCAGGTCAGCGATTCAGCGACGGCGGCCTCGTAGGCTGACTGCAGTCTCGCGAAGACCGACGCCCTGGGCGCCGGCGCCCCCAGGTGGAGGTGGCGCAGCTCCTCCATGAACTCGGCCCATAGCTCGGGGCCTCCGTCCTCGAGGATTTGCGCGCGGACGGAGAGTTCCTTGGACGCGGGCGTATGGCGCAGGCCCCAGCCGCCCATGTGGGCCAGCAGGGGCACGAGGGCGATGGAGGCCTCGGTCAGGCTGTAGATGACCTTCTGCCGGTGGCTGGGATCATCGCGGCGGGACACCAGGCCCGACCTTTCCAGGCGCGCCAGCCGGTCGGCCAGGATGTTGGAGGCGATGCCCTCTTCAGACCGGGTCAGCAGCTCGCGGAAGTGGCGGCGGTCGCCGAACATCAGGTCGCGGATGACGATCAGGCTCCACCGATCCCCCAGGGTCTCGAGAGTCAGATTGATCGGACAGCCGGAGCGTGAGGCGTTCATGCGTCCTCCAAGACCAATTGCAATATAAAATCAGTCGATCTGGGCTGCAACCGATTGCATCGTCTGGGGACGGCTGGCTATGCCGGCGCCGCCCGCGGTTCCGCGGGCTCGCAGGTTTCGGCCGCAGGCTCGGCGGACGGGTCGAGAGCCTGGGTGAGGGCCTCATAGAGACGCTCAAAGCTGATGGGCTTGGCGACGTAGTCGTCCATGCCGGCGGCGCGGTAGTCGGCGACCTGGTGGGTCATGACGTTGGCGGTCAGGGCGACAATGGGCGTTCGCGCCCGGCCGGTCTCCCGTTCGCGCCGGCGGATCTGGCGCACGGCCTCCACGCCGCCGATGCCCGGCATCTGGATGTCCATCAGGACGACATCGAAGCTCTCGCCCTCGCAGACCGCCACCGCCTCCTCGCCGCTGGCCACCTGGATCAACTCCGCCCCAAAAGGCTCCAGCAACGCCTGCAGCACCAGCCGATTGGTGGGATTGTCCTCGGCCGCGAGGATGCGCACCGCCGCCTTGAGTTCCTGCGGCGCCTCCGCCGACCCAGCGGCGCCGAAGGGGGCCGCCCCGAGCAAGGTCATCGGCAGCCGGAGCGAGAAACTGGTTCCCCGGCCGGCTTGGCTTTCCAGCGAGAGGTCGCCGCCCATGAGGCTCACGAGGTCCCGGCTGATCGCCAGGCCAAGGCCCGTGCCCCCGAACCGGCGCGTGACCGAGGCGTCGGCCTGGGAGAACTTGGTGAACAGCTCGGTCTGCCGTTCGGCGGGAATCCCGATGCCTGAGTCGGTCACGCTGACGGTCACGCCGTCGGCCACCCTGGCCACCTGCACCACCACGCCGCCGCGCTCGGTGAATTTCACGGCGTTGGACACCAGGTTTCCCATCACCTGCCGCAGCCGCAGCGCATCGCCCTGCCACAGGCCCTCGGCGGCCGGATCGAAGAACAGCCTGAACTCCAGGTCCTTCTGCACCGCCAGCAACTCGAACGGCTTGCACGCCGCCTCGACCGCTTCCCGTAGGTCAAACTCGACGTCTTCGAGGATCATTTTCCCCGCCTCGATCTTCGAGAAGTCGAGCACGTCGTTGAGCGTCGCCATCAGGGTTTCCCCTGACCGACGGATGATTTCCAGGTGGGCCCGGTTGTCCGACGACAGCTCGCCCCGACCCATGACCTGGGCCATGCCGAGGATGCCGTTCAGCGGCGTGCGGATCTCGTGGCTGACATTGGCCAGGAAGGCGCTCTTGGCGGTGTTGGCGGCGTCCGCCAGTGTCCTCGCGCGCAGCATTTCCTGCTCAGCCAGCTTGCGCTCGGTGATGTTCTGCAGAGCGCCGACCAGGCGAAGCGGGCGCCCGGCCTCATCGCGCTCCAGGCGGCAGGTGGAGAAGGCCCAGACGTCCCGCCCGTCGGCGCGGGCGACGCGGTACTCGGTCCGGTAGGGAACGCCGGTCTGCTGGGCGTGGGCCCAGGCCTGCGTCGCGAGGTCCCGGTCCCGGGGATCGACGCTGCTGAACGGGTCCCTCCACATCTGCTCGTAGGTCAGGCCCCGCTCGAAGAAGGTCTTCTCCGGCCCGTCCGAGAGGACGGTGCGTTCTTGATAGTCGACCTCATAGACCAGGATCTCCGTCATCTCGACGGCCATCCGCAGGCGTCGTTCGGCGCGCGCCAGGTCGCGCCGCGTCTCGTACGCCTCGGTGATGTCCTGCGCCGCGCCGCGGAGGGCGATACACACCCCGTCCACGAAGACCGGCTCGCCGAACACCCGGATCGGCGCTCTTTGCCCGTCGAACTTGGTCACTTCGCTGGTGAAGGATATGCGCTCGCCGGTGGCGGCGGCATGGGCCAGGAGGTCCCGGATCCGAGGCCGTTCCGCCTCGGGATAAATGCCCATCGCCTCATCCAGCTTGATGGGTCGCGGGGT
>JAZKFM010000418.1:0-1806 GCA_040386415.1 Pseudomonadota bacterium | reverse complement strand
ATCTCCTGCGACCAGTCGACAAGCTCGGTTTGGAGGCAGATCTCCCAGCCGCCGATCTTTGCGACCCGACCCACCGCGCGCAGGGCGGCGGTGGTCTTGGTCAGGGCGGCGCGCTTCTGCTCGGCTTCCGCCCGCGCGCTCTGAAGGCCTGAGACATCTCGCGACGTGACCAGGAGAACCTCGACGTCGCCCCGTTCGTCGACCAGCGGGGTGACCACCACGTCCCAATGCTTGAGCTGGCCTTTGGCGGTGTCGCACGGGGCGCAGAAGCGCGCTTCGCGTCGCGCGCCACCCTGCGCCACCGCCGCCCGCACCTGGGCCCGCGAGGGCTCGGGCCACATGTCGGCCCACACCTGGCCGACGACATCGTTGGGAGACTCCAATTCCATCAGCCGGCATCCGCCAGCGTTCACGTAGTTGATCCTGCCATCGAGGCCGATCAGCTTGATGCAGTCCTGACTGGCCTCCAACGCCGCCCACAACATCGGCTGCCGCTGTAGAAGGTTACGCATACAACAGGTCCCTGTACTCTCGGCGGCCCGCGCTCTGGGGATGGATACGTCGATCCTCCACTGCATGCCGGTGAGCTTTCGGAACCGTAAAGCCAGGCGACTTCCGAGGCCTGAGAGGGCAGCATGTGGCGTTCGGTCGCTGGGCGGCGACCGGGGCTCAGCCGCGAGGAACATCATGCGCATCCACTGGACAAGACTGGCCTCTGTCGGGGGGTTCGCCCTGATGGGCGCCTGCACGCAGCCTGCGGCCAAGCCTCCCGCCGCGCCGCCGGCCGCGGCGGGGTCGGCCCTGCGCTCGGCCCCCGAGTTCGCGGCCTGCGCCTGGCAGGAGGTGAGGGGCGCCAAACTGGCCATGCAGGCCTTCGCCTGTGGGCCTGAGCAGGGCGGCCAGCACATCGAGGCCGATGACGGCCTGCCGGGCTTCCAGCTGGTCCATGACGGTTCGCCCGCCGAGCGGCGCCCCGTGGTGCGCACCTTCGCCAAGCCGGCGGACGCCCCTCTGGAAGCGATCCTGCCCGCGATCCGCGCGGCCTCGCCCGGCCCCCATTCGGCGACCTGCGCCTTCGCGCCGGCCCAGGGCCATGACCACAAGGACAAGGGCCGCTTCGTGCTCGAGCCCACAGGCGCGGCCAAGGCCTCGTGGGAGGCCAGCCTGGCGGTGGAGCCCGGAGAGCCGCCCTGCGGAGCCCTGGGGGTCTCGGCGGCGGGCGATCGCTATTTCAAGGTCATGCCCGGCCACCCGGACCTGGTGGTCTATGCCGACATGGGCAGCGAGATTCAGATCTTCGACCCCGAGACCCTGCGGGTGATCACGCCCTGACCCTGCCTATTGCGGCAGGCGGGTGACCATCGGGACCTCCGGATCGGTCGGGAACGGCAATGCCGCGGCCGGCGCCGGAGGTGGCGGGGCGACCGCGATGGGCGGCGCGGCCAGGGGCGGCGGGGTGATGGCGGCCGGCGGCTCAGCCTCCACCGCGGGCCGGCGTGGCGAGGGCGCGGTCGGCGGCCTGCGAACCGGCGGCGCGGGCGACGCGGCGGCCACCGGCGGTGCGGCCACCGGCCCTGCCAAGGCCGTGGGTGCGGGCTCGGCCGGGGTGGGCTGAGCCGGTGCGGGGGTCTCCGGCGCGGCGACGATGGCCGGCTCCGGCGCGGGCGGATCGCGGCGGAACAGCAGCAGGGCGGCGACAACGATCGCGGCGATCACCACGCCGATCCCGGCGACCGGCCGATGCAGCATTACACGAACGGCGGCGCGCATGTGCGGACGGCAGCCTCGGTCACGTGGGCGGCGAGC
>JAZKFM010000417.1:0-15406 GCA_040386415.1 Pseudomonadota bacterium | reverse complement strand
CGCTGGCCTCACCCCATGGCAGAGGGTGAACAACCTCCTTGGCAACGACAGCTAGACGGCTTTGCGCTCCGGCCGCAGGATTTCGATCCTGCCCTGGCCGGAAGCCCTGCGCTCCCTGCGCGGGAAGCGAAGGTGCTCCAGCCACACAGGCGCCAGAACAGCCAGGGCGCCCAGGGCGTCGGCGCAGAGGTCCCCGATCTCACCATCACGCCCGGCGAGGATCTGCGCCACCTCGGTGCCCGCGCCCGCGAAGATGGCCAGGACCGTGAGCTCCAGCCTGCGGCGTCGCGGAAAGGCGGTGAACAGCAGCAGGGTCAGGCCATAGAAGGCCATGAAGTGGGCGGCCTTGTCCCACGGCACCAGCGCCTGTTCGATGCCGGCTGGTCCCACCATGCCGCCAGCGCAAACTAGAAAGGCCAGCAGCAGCAGGACCTTGGCGACAGTCGGGGAAAGAGGCGCGTGCGGCATGGCCACAGCTCTACAGTCGCGCCGTGAAAACTTCGTTGCCTAGCGCCCCCGGGCGCTCAGCCACTGGAAGCGGGCCAGCAACAGGCCGGCCGACAGGAAGCTGGCCGCGACCACCGCCCAGACGATGCCGTTCAGGCCCATGCCCATGGGGATGGCCAGCCACCAGGCGAGGGGCGCCATCACCAGGACGTAGCTCGCCAGGTGGGTGAAGGTGGGAACCCAGACCTCGCCGCGGGCCCGGAGCGCCTGGGCGGCCACCACCTGGACGGCGTCGGGGATCAGGAACAGGCAGGACAGGGCGACGGCCGGGGCGGCCATGGCGAGGGTCAGCGGGTCCTTGGTGTAGGCCGCCGAGATCAATTCCGCGCCCGGCCAGACGACCAGGCTGACCAGCAGGCCGAACACGGCGGTGACGGCGAAGGCGATGAGACCGGCGCGGTTCACAGCCGCGGTGTCGCGCGCGCCATAGGCTCGGCCCACCAGCACCGCCGCCGCTGTGGAGAGACCGAGCGGCACCATGAAGACGATCGCCACGACATTGAGCGTGATGGCCCAGGCCGCCACCGCCAGGCCGCCGATCCAGCCGGCGATGACGTTCATGCCGGCGAAGGAAGCCACCTCGAAGAAGTTGGACGCGCCGGCGCCGTAGCCGATGCGCCGCTGCTCGACCTCGGCGGCCAGGTTCCGCTCGGGCTTGGTGAAGACCCCCAGCGCGCGGGCCTGCGGCATACGGGCGATGTAGATCAGCAGGGCCACCGCCAGGAAGGTGCGCGCGCCCGTGGTGGCCCAGGCGCCGCCGACGGCGCCCAGGGGCTGCAGGCCGAAGGTTCCCGGCACCAGCAGCAGATCCATGGCCAGGTTCACTGCATTGGCCACCCACATCAGGGCGGCCGCCGGCTTGGGCCGGCCCTGCCCCTCCAGCCAGAAGCTGGCGGCGACGCTGACAGCGTAGCCCGGCATCGAGAGCGCGAAGATGATCAACGGCGGCGATGCCCCGTCCGCGAGATCCTGCTCCAGACCCAGGATGTGCAGGAAGCCCGGGCCGCCGGAGATCAGGATCACGGTCGAGATCAGGCCGATCCACAGGCTGTAGCTAAGCCCCCGGCGCAGGACCGCCCCGGTGATGTCCGGCCGCCCCTGCCCGTTCGCCCGGGCGGTCATCACCTGGATGCCGCTCAGCAGGCCCACCGTCATGGTGACGATGACGCTGGTGGGGGCCCAGGCCATGGCGTGATAGCCGAGCTCGGTGGCCGAATACCGCCCCACCACGATGGCGTCGGACAGACCCATCCCCATGATCCCCAGGCGCGACAGCACCACCGGCCAGGAGAGCTGCAGCAGCTCGGCGGTTTCGGTGCGGACGACATGTGCGCGCCCTCCCGGCGGGGAGTTCGCGGGGGCCGAGGGCTCGGCCATGGGGATCACCAGTTTTCAAAGAGGGCGGGAACCTGCCGCCGCCCTCCGCGCCTCGCAAGCGAAGCTTCGACGGCGGGGCCGGATTCTTCGACCCCGGTGACAACAATGGCACATCAGGGGCGCCTCTGCGTCAGCCTGCAATGAGGCTGGCCGTCGCGCACGAACACCGCGGCGGGTCGCCCCACTCCTACGTCGAAAATCCGCGGGGGACCGCCAGCCGCCGTGACACGCAGGACCGCCGGGCCGGTGAACCGGCAGGCCGGATAGCCGTCCCCGCCACCCGGCTCGTACAGGCCGATCATCCGGCAGTCGGCGTGCCCGAAACGGCGGGCGAAGCTGACGCCGCCGTACTGAAAGGTGTATCGCAATGGCCGCCTCCGCAGACGGTGTGCGGCCTCGCTGATCTCCCCGCAGGCCCTTCCCGAGTGGATGAAGCTGCGGGTCAGGCCGCGCGCCTGCGCACGGGTTTGCGCCGCAGCCTCCAGTTCATGGGCGGCGGCGAGGAAGACCATGGGCGGCGCCGTGCAGGCCGCCACCAGACAAAGGACCATGACTCGCGAGCGAGGGGTGGGTTGTCCTCCATAGTCGATGGTGCGCCGGAGGCCACTCATGGCCAGCATCATGGCAGCGCCAACGTCACGTGAAAACTACACTTGTAATTTTCTCTTAAGAGCGTGCGACGCGGGCGCGCAAAATGACGCAGGAGGCGCGGTCTTTAGACTTCCTGCGGACTTTTAGGGCCAAGCTCCGCTCACCCCCAAAGCGCAACAAGGAGGGTTGGTCGTCGAAAGTCGACTCGCCCAGGATACCCGTGACCAAGACGCCCTCCCCCAGGCGAAACCTCGAACCTCTCTGCGCCAGCCCTGCCGACCTCTATACGTCGGCGGCGCGCGAGCAGATCGGCCGCGTCCTCGAAACCTGGCTGGCCGCCAACCTGGCGACGCCCTTCGAGCTGCTGCATCGCCCCGACCTTATCCGCAAGCTCGAGGCCTCCAGCCGCGACCTGCAGCACGCCTTCCAGAAGATCGCCGTGCCCCTGGCCCTGGCCCGCAGCGCCAGCGTCCATGAGGTGATACGCGGCCTGCACGCCGTGGCGGACCAGGCCATCGCCCGCATGCTGCGCGACGAGAAGCAGGGCCTGCTGGCCAAGGTGGACCTGGGCGAGTTCGCCGCCGCCTGCGCCGCCGCCGAGCCCGACCACGGCTACCGCCTGGCCGCCGGCGTCGCGGCCTACATGGCCGCCGCAGAGACCTGGGAAGGCAAGGTGCAGCGGCTGCTGGACCTCGTGGTCGCCGCCCCGGCCGACGGTCCCGCGCGCGCCCTGGCCCTGGCCATTCTCGAGCCGGCCCTGGAGGACCTCTGCGGTTCAGAGCCGGGCCTGGCCCAGCTGATCGGCGCCGACCTGGAGCTGGGCTGCTTCCTGCTCGGCATGGTGCGCCTGGCCCATGGCGGGACCATCGACGCCATCATCGCGGTCCATCCGACGCTGCAGCAGCTGGTGGCGCCGCTTCCGGCCCCCGGCGCCCGGCTGGCGCGGCATCTGGAGAACGACGACTTCAGCGACCTGCGGCTGGCCCTCAGCCGGCGGGTGCTGGCCGACCTGGACACCAAGCGACGCCTGCATCCCGGCAGCGCCCTGGGCGAGATCGCCGCCGTGCGCGGCCTCGCCGTGGCCCTGACCGCCGCCAGCGGCCCCCTGTTGCCGGCCGAGGACGTGGCCGAGGCGATCCTGCAGCGCTCCGAACGTCTGGTTGAGCCGAACTTCGTCAACACCCTGCTGCACGAGCAGAACGGGCTGGTGGCGGGTCTAGACGCCCTGCTGACGGTGCTCGAGAGCATCACCGGCGACGCCAACCGCCGCCGCGCCGTGCGCTTCGTCGAGGCCGCGGTGCTCACCCCGCAATTCAAGCCGGACCTGCTGAACGCGGCCGGCGGGCCGCTAGGCGCCCTGCAGGTGCTGGCGCGGGCCTATCGCCGGTTGGCGCGGGCCGGCGCCGGGGTGGTCGGGACCCAGGACCTGCTGGACGGCATTGGCCAGACCGCGGGCGCCATCAACCTGGAGGGCGGCGTGATCGCCGACCTGGCCGGCGGCATGACCGCCAAGCCCAAGAAGCTGGCCGCGCTCCTGGCCATGGCCAATGGCGAGACCGCGCCCCCCGGCCCGGTCGCCCAACATGCGGCTGACGCCCTGCGAAAGCTGGGCGTCAGCGAAGATCAGGCCGCAGGCTAGACCGCGGCGCGCAGGGCCGCGTCGACCCGGTCTTCCTTCAGCTTTTCGGCCACCAGGAAGGCCAGCTCCAGGGCCTGTTCACCGTTGAGCCGGGGATCGCAGTGGGTGTGGTAGCGGTCGGCCAGGTCGCCCTCGCTGAGCGCCCGGGCCCCGCCGAGGCACTCGGTCACGTTCTGGCCGGTCATCTCCAGGTGCACGCCGCCCGGATGGACGCCCTGGGCCTTGGCGATCTCCACGAAGCTCTTCACCTCCGACAGGATGCGGTCGAAGGGGCGGGTCTTGTAGCCGTTGTTGGCGGTGAGCGTATTGCCGTGCATCGGGTCGATGGCCCAGACGACGCTGCGGCCTGAGCGCTTGGTGGCCTCCATCAGGCGCGGCAGGCGCGCCTCGATCTTGTCGGAACCGAAGCGGCCATAGAGGGTCAGGCGGCCGGCCTCGTTCTTGGGGTTCAGCACGTCGATCAGGCGCAGCAGTTCGTCCGGCTCAAGGGTCGGACCGACCTTCACGCCGATGGGATTCTTGATGCCCCGGAAGTACTCGACGTGGGCGCCGTCCAGCTGGCGGGTGCGTTCGCCGATCCACAGCAGGTGGGCCGAGGTGTCGTACCATTCGCCCGAGGTGCTATCGACCCGGGTCATGGCCTCCTCGAAGCCCAGCAGCAGGGCCTCGTGGGCGGTGAAGAACTCCACGCGGTGCAGATCAGGCTGGCTCTCGGGCGTGACGCCGATGGCGGCCATGAAGGTCAGGGCCTCGCTGATCTTCTCCGACAGTTCGGCGTAGCGCGCGCCCTGCGGGCTGTCTTTGACGAAGCCCAGGGTCCAGCGGTGGATGTTGTAGAGGTCGGCGTAGCCGCCGCCGGCGAAGGCCCGCAGCAGGTTCAGGGTCGAGGCCGACTGGGAATAGGCCTGCAGCAGGCGCTGGGGATCGGGCACGCGCGAGGCGGCGTCGAAGTCCATGCCGTTGATGATGTCGCCGCGATAGGAGGGCAGCTCGACGCCGCCGATGGTCTCCACGGGGGACGAGCGCGGCTTGGCGAACTGGCCGGCCATGCGCCCCACCTTCACCACCGGCTTGCCGCCGGCGAAGGTCAGGACCACGGCCATCTGCAGGATCAGGCGGAAAGTGTCGCGGATGTTGTCGGCGTGGAACTCCTTGAAGCTCTCGGCGCAGTCGCCGCCCTGCAGCAGGAAGGCCCGGCCGTCGGCCACCTCGCCCAGCAGGGTCTTCAGGCGACGTGCTTCACCGGCGAAAACCAGGGGCGGCATGCCGCGCAGGGTCTGCTCCACACCGGCCAGGGCGGCCGCATCCGGATAGTCGGTGGGCAGGTGCTTGGCGGGCTTGGCTCTCCAGGAGGCCGGCGTCCAATGCTCAGTCATCTCAACAACTCCGTCCCAGCCTGGTCTTGCGGGCCGGCGTTCTTACTCCGAGAACACCGCCGCCGTCGATGGCCGCGCGGCCACAGGCGCACGGCTTACGGCGCCCTGGCGCTGGAGGGCGGCGCAGGACAGGGCCGCCAGGGCTCCGAGCGCCAGCCACCACTCCTGCCAGACCCCGAAGGAGAAGGCGCCGAAGGTCAGGTAGGCCACGCCCGTGGCGGCCGAGACCGCCAGGGCGCCGTCCCGGGCGCCGCGGCTCATACCCGCCAGCAGGGCGGCCCAGAACACGGCGGCGGCCATGGCGCCGATCAGACCCAGTTCCAGCCAGATCTGCAGGGGCGCGTCGTGCGGGTGCAGCTTGATCCCCGGATTGAACATCCGGCTGGCGTCGAGCCCCCAGCCCCGCAGGGGGTGGTCGGTGATCCAGTCGGCGGCGTGGCGCCAATACCCCATGCGCTGGGCCCAGGAGACCGGCACGTCGCCTTCCAGCACCGTGTACCAGCCCGACCGCCGCACGAGCCAGATGATGGCCGGCGCGGTCAGGAAGAAGACCGCCGCAAGAGCGCCCAGGCCGCGCGGCGCCCACCTCGGCCAGGCCGTGACCGCCAGGCCCGCGAGCACGCAGGCGGTCACGGCGATCAGGGGCGCGTCATAGCCAAACGTCACCGACGGCACAACCAGGCCCAGCGCCATCAGGGCGATCAGCCAGGGGGCGCGGGCCACCCGCACCGCGGCCAGGGCCGCGGCCGGCGCCAGCATGGCCAGGACAAACAGGCCCTGGGCGGCGTTCTTGATCCCGAGATCGGGGCGGATGGGGTCGTTGATGGCCTCGCGCACGGCGCGGTAAAGGCTCGCGCCGGTCAGGCCCTCGATCAGCATGACCACGCCAAGCAGGGCCGTGCCCCAGGCCAGGATGCGCAACGCCATGATCCGCGACCCGGGGGACGCGGCGCGGGCGGCGCAGATCGCGGCGAAGAAGAGCACGGTCTCGGCGATCAGCTTGGCGGCCGTGGACTCGCCCAGGTCCTTGGCGGTGAAGGGGCTCCAGGCCGAGGAGCCCGCGGCCCACAGCACCAGGGTGACCACCGCGATGCCGACAGGCCGGTCCTCTTCCTCGATCCGCAAGGCCGGCAGGGTCAGCAGGCCCATCAAGGTCAGCAGGGGCGCGAAGGCGAGCGGCGCCAGCCAACCCACGATGGGCGTCAGGGCGAGACCACCCGCCACCACCCAGCCGCACCAGGCGGCGAGCTTGGGTCCTGGCTGGGCGGCCTGGCTCACGCGGCGCTCAGGCCGGCCGGCACATACTTGTCGCGCATGGTGACAAGCTCTTCGGCGAGCGTCGGGTGCACGGCGCAGGTGGAATCCCACTGGGCCTTGGTCACGCCCATCTTCAGGGCGATGGCGGCCATCTGGATGATCTCCGGCGCGTCAGGCCCCACGACGTGGCAGCCGACGATCTTGTGGCTCTCGGCGGCGACCACCAGCTTGATCAGGCAGCGGTCGTCGCCGCCGTAAAAGGTGGTCTTCATGGGCCGGAAGCGGGAGAGGTAGATGTCGACCTTGCCGTGCTCGTGCCGCGCCTGCGCCTCCGACTGCCCCACCGAGCCGACGGGCGGCTGCGAGAACACCGCCGAGGCCACCATGTCGTGATCGAAGGTGGTGGGGTTGTTGTAGAACTCGGTCTGGGAGAAGGCCGCGCCTTCGCGGATCGCCACCGGGGTCAGGTTGATCCGGTCGGTGACGTCGCCGACGGCCCAGATGTTGTCGACATTGGTCTTGGAGAACTTGTCCACCACCACCGCGCCGCTTTCGGCCAGCTTTACGCCGGCGGCCTCCAGGCCCAGGCCCTTGGTGTGCGGCTTGCGGCCGGTGGCGAACATGATCTGGTCGGTGACGACGTCCAGGCCGCTGGACATGTGACTGACGAGGCCGGCCTGCGTCTTCTCGATGCTGGTGTGCTGGCAGCCCAGAACGATCTTGATGCCGCGCTTCTTCATCTCATCGGTGAGATGGCTGCGCACATCGTCATCGAAGCCCCGCAGGATGTTGGCGCCGCGATAGACCAGCGTGGTGTCGACCCCCAGCCCCGCGAAGATGCCCGCGAACTCCACGGCGATGTAACCGCCGCCGACGATCATGATCGACTTGGGCAGGTCCGGCAGGTGGAAGGCCTCTTCCGAGGTGATGGTGTGCTCGACGCCGGGCAGATCTTCGGGGCTCCAGGGCCGGCCGCCGGTGGCCACCAGGATCTTGTCGGCGCTCACCGTTCCCTTGCCCACCACCTCGACCGTGTGGGCGTCCTTCAGCACGGCGCGGGCATGCACGATCTCGGCGCCGGCGTTGCTGAGGTTGGTGACATAGATCCCCGACAGGCGGGCGATCTCGCGGTCCTTGGCCTCAAGGAACTTGGTCCAGTCGAAGGTGGACTGGCTGGGAGACCAGCCGTAGCCTTCGGCCACCTTGGCGTAGCTGGCGAACTCCGAGGCGTAGACCATGAACTTCTTGGGCACACAGCCGCGGATGACGCAGGTGCCGCCTACGCGGTGTTCCTCGGCCACCGCCACCTTGGCGCCGGACATGGCCGCCAGCCGGGCGGCGCGGACGCCGCCAGAGCCGGCGCCGATGACGAAGAGGTCGTAGTCGTGGGTCGCCAAGAGAGAACTCCTTTGAAGCGTCACCGCCTGAAATGGCCATCAGGCCGCCCGGCGGGAACACGTCAGATCAAATAAACCTGCGCCTTAAGGCTCTACGGAGACGACGCCGCCGTCCGTCCCCACCAGGGCGAGGTCGGCGAGGTCGAGGAACAGGCCGTGGTCCACCACGCCGGTGACGCTCTTCAGGGCGGCGGCCAGCAGGGCGGGCTCCTCTATGCGCCCGCAGGAAGCGTCATAGATCACATTGCCGCCATCGGTGCGGACCGGCTGGCCGTCCTTCATCCTCAGGCGCGGCGCGACACCCAGGTCGCATTCGGTGAGCGCGTCGCAGATGCGCAGCATGGTGGTCTCGTGCCCGAAGGCCACCACCTCGATGGGCAGGGGGAACTTGCCGAGCATCGGCACGCGCTTGGCGGCGTCGGCGATGACCACGCAGCGCTTGGAGGCCTCCCAGACCAGCTTCTCCCGCAGCAGGGCCGCGCCGCCGCCCTTGATCAGGGAGAGGGCCGGGCCGATCTCGTCGGCGCCGTCGACGGTGAGGTCGATGGACCTGGCCTCTCCAAGCTCCTTGAGGCGAATCCCCAGGCTGGCGGCCAGTTCGGCGGTTGCGACCGAGGTCGAGACCGCAACGATGTCCAGCTTGCGGGCGGCCAGCGCCTTGACGAACCAGGCGGCGGTGGAGCCGGTGCCCAGGCCCACGGTCATGCCGGCTTCGACAAGGGCCGCGGCGGCCTCGCCGGCGGCGCGTTTCTGATCGTCTGCGCTCATGGCTTTGACATAGGCGAAGGTTGGCCTCCCCGCGACGCTATTTCTTCGCCTTCTGGGCGATCTTCATGGCCCGGAAGCGGGCGGCCCAGCCGTCCTTGTTCTGCTGCGGGGCCCGCGACAGGGCGAGCCCGTCGGCGGGCACATCGGCGGTGACCACCGAGCCCGAACCGGTCATGGCGCCGGCCCCCACCGTCACCGGCGCCACGAGGGCGCTGTTGGAGCCGATGAAGGCGTTCTCGCCGATGTGGGTGTCGTATTTGTCGAAGCCGTCATAGTTGCAGAAGATGGTGCCGGCCCCGATGTTGGCCTTGGCCCCCACCGTGCCGTCGCCCAGATAGGACAGGTGGTTGGCCTTGGCGCCCGCGCCCACCTTGACCTTCTTCACCTCGACGAAGTTGCCGATGTGGGCCTCCTCGCCGATGTCGGCGCCGGGGCGCAGCCGGGCATAGGGCCCGATCAGGGCGCCGGCGCGAACGACACATCCCTCCAGATGGCTGAAGGCGCGGATCACCGCCCCGGTCTCCACCGTGACGCCGGGCGCGAAGACCACGAACTGCTCCACCTGCACACCAGGCTGAAGCTGGGTGTCCCAGCTGAAGTGGACCGTCTCGGGCGCGGCCATCGCAACGCCCTGCGCCAGGAAATGGGCGCGCGCCCTGGCCTGGAAGATGCCCTCGGCCTGGGAGAGCTGCATGGGGGTGTCGGCGCCCATCACGGCGTTCTCCGGCGCGAAGTTGACCCGCACCAGCTTCTCCTCGGCCGTCGCCAGGCCGACGATGGAGGTGATGTAGTACTCCTGCTTGGCGTTGTTGTTGTCCACCCGGTCCAACCAGCCGAACAGCGCGGCGCGGTCGGCGCAGTACATGCCGGCGTTGCAGGCCTTCACCGCCAACTCCTCGGCGGTGGCGTCCTTGGGCTCCACCACCCGGATCACGTGGCCGTCGGCGCCCAGAATCAGGCGGCCATAGAGCAGGCCGTCCACCGGCTTGAAGCCCATGATGGCCAGGTCCGTACCGGCCGCCCGCAAGGCGAACAGCGGATCCAGGTCGGCGGCCTGCAACAGGGGACAGTCGCCATTGGTCACCAGGACGTCGCCGTTGAAATCGGCCAGGGCGTCCCTGGCGGCGAGAACCGCATGCGCCGTGCCCAGGGGCGGGTCCTGGACGGCCACCGCGCCCTCCCCCAGCCGCTTGACCACCAGGGCCCGGACGCCGGGGCTGTGGTCGCCCACCACCACCACGATGCGTTCGCAGCCGGCGAGCTCGACGGTGTCGATCACCCGGTCCAGCAAGGTGCGGCCGCCGACCTTGTGCAGCAGCTTGGGAACCGGCGACTTCATTCGCGTGCCCTGGCCGGCGGCGAGGATAACGGCGGCGCGTGCGGTCATGGGCGAAGATCCTGGAATCGGCGGAGACATTGCAATCTCACGGCGTTTAGCCGAAACGGCGAGCGCTTTCGATGGAGCCCGCCGCCGTGCCCGACCTTACGCCCCTCGCCGGCGCCACCATCGCCTTCGATCTTGACGGAACCCTGGTGGATTCCGCCCCCGACCTGATCGGGACCCTCAACGTCCTGCTGGCGCAGGAAGGGATCGCCCCCCTGCCCCTGGCCGAGGGCCGCCCCTTCATCGGCCACGGCGCGAAGCGACTGCTGGAGCGGGGGTTCGCGGCGCAGGGTCACCCTGTTCCCACCGACCAGATGCCCGAACTGTTCGACCGCTTCCTGGCCCACTACGGCGAGCACAGCGCCGACCTCACCCGGCCCTTTCCAGGCCTGGTGGACTGCCTGACGCAGTTGAAGGCGGCGGGCGCGAAGCTGTCGGTCTGCACCAACAAGCCGACGCCGCTGTCCCTGCCGATCCTGGAACGCCTGGACCTCACCCATTTCTTCGACTCGGTGATCGGCATCGATCTGGCGCCGAGCCCCAAGCCTGACGCCAGCCACCTGATCACCGCGGTGGCCGCCGCCGGGGGCCGGATCGACCGCGCCGTGATGGTCGGCGACGCCGCCCCGGACGCCGGCGCGGCCCGCGCGGCCGGGGTTCCCCTGGTGCTGGTGAGCTTCGGCTACACCGATATCCCGGTGGCCGAATTGGGCGCCGATATCCTCATCGACCACTACGATCAGTTGACGGAAGCGTGTCTGCGGCTTCTCACCGCTTGCCCGGCGAGAAGCGGCGAGCTATAGGCCCGTCCCTTCCGGAGGATGCGTAGCTCAGCGGGAGAGCACCTCGTTCACACCGAGGGGGTCACAGGTTCAATCCCTGTCGCATCCACCACTTCCCCCCGCCTTTATTGACAGTCCAGGCCTTGCTCAGCGGTTTTGCAGACTGAGGCCCCGACGCCGCAGTGCGACATTTTCTCGCAATGGGTCGCATCCTATCTCCGCCGATGCGCGTAGGGCAGCTACAGCCGCCGGGTGGTCCGGCCGCTAAAGCTTGAGCGTAACTCCATGAAAAATCTCGTCTTCGCCACGGCCGCACTGGCCGTCCTGAGCACCGCCGCCACCGCCCATGCGCAGGACAGCAACTGGACCGGCGCCTATGTCGGCGCCCACGCCGGCTGGGGATGGCAGACCCAGAATGACGACGAGACCATCACCTTCGACACCAACCTCGACGGCATTTTCAACAACACGGTGAACACCTCCACCGGCGCCAACGCCTTCTCGCCGGGCTTCTGCGGCGGCGCGGCGGCGACCTCGGTCCCGGCCGGCGGCTGTTCGGAAGAGGACGGCGGCTTCGAATTCGGCGGCCGGCTCGGCTATGACTGGCAGTTCGGCCCCCTGGTGATCGGCGCCCTGGTGGAAGGCAGCCGCACCGATGTCGAGGATTCCGTGGCGGCCTATTCCACCACCCCGGCCCAGTACACCTTCACCCGCAAGCTGAAGACCCTGGGCGCAATCCGCCTGCGCGGCGGCTACGCCTTCGGTGACAATCTGATCTACGCCACCGGCGGCGTCGCCCAGGGCGAGGTGAAGCACAGCTTCAACACCACCAACACGGCCAACACCTTCCGCCTGACCGACGATGACAAGGCCTCGGGCTATCAGTGGGGCGGCGGGTTCGAGCGCAAGATCACCCCGGAGGTCACCCTGGGCCTGGAGTATCTCTACACCCAGCTGGAGGACGACGGCTTCGTGGTCCGCGCCGCCGGCCCGGCCGCCGCCACCAATCCGTTCCTGATCACCAACACCAACGGGACGGACTTCCGCCGCAGCGAAGAAGACTTCGAGGTCCACAGCGTGCGGCTCACCGCCGCCTATCGCTTCTAGGCCTTACGGGAGGCCGGCGATCGGCCGGCCTCCCGCATGGTTTCGTCGCCGGCGCAGCTCAAGATTCAGAGCTTGCGGCCGAGATGCTTCTCGACTTGGCGCCGCTCCCAGCCCCCGTCGAGGAACGGGACCACGCCAAACACCGTGGCGCCGTGGGCCAGGACCCCCAGGCCCCAGCCCAGGGCGGGCCAGACGAACCAGAGGTACTGGGGGTAGCCCACCAGATTGATGCCCGCGAGGATGGGGATGACGATCAGGTACTGGGTCAGGTGGATGTAGAAGTCCTTCACCTTCCGCACGTGGGCGAGGGCGAGGGCTTCGTCGGGTCGGATGTCGGACTGCAGAGTGTCCATGGCAGGCTCCTTGAGGCGGTTGAGGTCGATCTCGAAGACGGCCGCCAGGGCCTTCATCGACTCAAGGCTGCCGGGATGGCCACGCTCGAGCCGCTGAACAGTGCGCACGCTGAGGCCGGTGATTTCCGCCAGCTGTTCCTGGGACCAACCCCGTTGCAGCCGCAGTTTCTGGATCAACATGTGCGTCCTCCTCCAAGATCGCCCCAAACCTGGACCGACGCGCCATTCCGCCGCCACGTCAGCAACCCGTCAACCTGGCGACAGCAGCGCGACGTTCAGCCGACAGCAACCCGACGTCCAGGCGACAGTGAGGGCCCAGGCGCTCCGCGGACGCACCAGATGCAGGCTTCACCGGCGAGAACCCTTTCAGCGCCGCGCGCCACGGGCTACGAAACCTCCGTGGCTTATCGACTCGCAATCTTCGACTTCGACGGCACGCTCGCGGACTCATATCCGTGGTTCACCAGCGTCCTCGATCACATGGCGGCCCGACATAACTTCCGGGCCATCGACGCCGAGGAGCGGGAATCGCTGCGCGGGGCGAGCGCGCGGGTGATCATGAAGAGCCTTGGGGTCTCCACCTGGAAGCTGGCGCGGATCGCCAAGGACTTCCGGGCCATGAAGGTGGACGCCTCCTCGGGCATCCCCCTGTTCCCTGGCGTGCCCGAGATGCTGCGGGAGTTGCACGCCCAGGGGGTGATCCTGGCGCTGGTGAGTTCCGACACCGAGGCCAGCGTGCGGATCGGCCTGGGGCCCGAACTCGCCGGCCTGTTCGTGCACTTCGATTGCGGGGCCTCGCTGTTCGGCAAGGCGCGGAAGTTCCGCCGGGTGTTGCGCAAGCTGTCCATGACCAGGGCCAAGACCATCTGCATCGGCGACGAGGACCGCGACGCGCGCGCCGCCGACAAGGCCGGGATCGACTTCGGCGCGGTGACCTGGGGCTATTCCACCCCGGAGAGCCTGATCGCCCACAATCCGAAGCTGACCTTCGGCGCCGTGCAGGACATCACGGCCATCGCCCGCTAGGGCATTCCGATAAGTGTGAAGCGGTTACCGGATCCAAAGATCCTCTAACTTCTTGGATCAAAGCCCTTCCGGCGCGCCACCAAGGCGAGGGCCAGGTCGTAGGGATAGGCGAGCATTTCGCGCCCTACCATCCGCAGCCAGTGCGACCGGCTCCCGGCATACCCCTTCGCGACCGGCCCGGGCCGGCTGGCCAGGCCCGCGGCGCGGAACAGCATGCGGCATCTCGGGAGGTGATAGCCGTCGCTGCAGATCACCGCGCCCTCAAGACCCTCGGCGCGAATGAAGGCCGCGGCGGCCGCGACGTTCTCCATGGTGTCTCGGCTGGCTTCGTCCAGAGCGATGCGCGCGGGGTCCAGTCCGGCCTCGATCAGCAAGCGGGCCATCAGGGAGGCCTCTGACGGCCCGTGGCGGCCGACACCACCGGAACAGAAGACCACGGCGTCAGGGTGCTCCTCGGCCGCCTGACGTCCAAAGGCGACACGCCGGCGGAGAGCAGGACTGGGGCCGCCGTCCGGCCAGACCGCCGCCCCGAAGATCACGATCGCCCAGGCCATGGGGCCATGATGGCGGGGTGCGGTGGCTCGCGCTAGCCCGCGTTCATCGGCGGAGAGTGTTCCTCGATGAGGTCCTCGCGCTCGGCCTTGCGCACCGCGCCGCGCACGTTCAGCCGGGTCAGCACCTCGGTCTCCCCGTAGCGGGCATGGGCCTCGTCCAGGGCGGCCTGCCAGTCGCGAGCCGACAGGCACTCGGTCTCGCCCGCAAACAGGATGCTGGCGCCCGTCGACGTCACCTGGGCGATGACATAGTTGGCGCCCACCGGCGGCAGGGTCCGCTCTTCTTCAAGAGCGGAGTAGCGATAAACCGAGCCGGACTTGCCGGCGAAATCGATCTGGCGGGTCACGGGAACACCCCCGGCAGTTGGACGACTGAACATGGCCCCCTGATACCCGACCGAATTGGGCGAAAGATAGGCTGTCGCGACAATAGGCGATCACCAGACCGCGAGCGCGCCCGAGATCGCGTTCATATTGACGGAACAACCGGCGCCATAAGGCGTTCGGCGAGTGGGGTGGGCTCTGATAGGCTCGGCCTTCGACCCGGGCTCGACTCAATTTGCATGCGGCCCTCCAGGAAGGCATAGACCACCAGCCTATGGAACGACCGGCCGATTTCACTGTCAGGGACGCTCGCCACCAGGGCGTCATCGAACTGACCGGCGACTGGACTGCGGCCCAGATCGGGCCCGCGGCCAGTGGCCTGCGCGACGAACTGGCGGGCCGCAGCGCGGTGGAGCTCGACCTCACCAAGATCGGCCGCATGGATACCGCCGGCGCCTACGCCGTCATCCAGGCCTCCGGCGACAAGTATGACGCCGCCCGGGTGAAGGCCCGGCCCGAGACCCAGCGGCTGATAGAACTGGTCAGCCAGGCCGCCCTGCCGAAACCCGCGCCCAAGCCCAAGCCGCGGGGGTTCCACGAGCTGACCATCCGCATCGGCAAGGGCGTCGTGGACCTCGCCAAGGAGATCTTCGACACCCTGGTGTTCGCGGGCCACCTGCTGGTGGTGCTGTTCCAGGCGATTATCAACCCCAAACGCATCCGCTGGGCCGCTTGCGTGTCCCTGGCCGAGCGCGCGGGGCTGGACGCCATCCCGATCGTGGTCACCACCACCTTCTTCATCGGCGCGGTGGTGGGCCTGCTGGGCGCCAACATGCTGCGGCAGTTCGGGGCCGAGGTGTTCGCCGTGGAGCTGATCGGCATCGCCGTGACCCGCGAGTTCAACATCCTGATCACCGCCATCCTGCTGGCCGGTCGCTCGGCCTCGTCCTTCGCAGCCGAGCTT
>JAZKFM010000416.1:0-6247 GCA_040386415.1 Pseudomonadota bacterium | reverse complement strand
CGGATCGTGGGCGTCGGGAATATCGGCCGGCGCGTTCTTGGCCTGCCACTGCAGGGCGCCCGCCGGGCTCTTTGTCAGCTCCCACTCGAACTTGAAGAGGTTGTCGAAGAAGTGGTTGCTCCACTTCGTCGGCGTCTGGCTCCAGGTGACTTCCGGCCCGCCGGTGATGGTGTCGGCGCCGAAGCCCGTCCCGTGCTTGCTGCGCCAGCCAAGGCCCTGGTCCTCGATCGCGCCGCCTTCGGGCTCCGGGCCCAGGAGGGACGGATCGCCCGCGCCGTGGGTCTTGCCGAAGGTGTGGCCGCCGGCGATCAGGGCGACGGTCTCCTCATCGTCCATGGCCATGCGGGCGAAGGTGTCGCGGATATCTCGGGCCGAGGCGACAGGATCGGGGTTGCCGCCCGGGCCCTCAGGATTCACATAGATCAGGCCCATCTGCACCGCGCCCAGGGCGGTGTGCAGTTGGCGCTCGCCGCTATAGCGCTCATCGCCCAGCCACGAGCCCTCGGGGCCCCAGAACAGCTCCTCCGGCTCCCAGGTATCGGCCCGGCCGCCGCCGAAGCCAAAGGTCTTGAAGCCCATGGACTCCAGGGCGACGTTGCCCACCAGGACGTAGAGGTCGGCCCAAGAGATCTTGGCCCCGTACTTCTGCTTGATCGGCCACAGGAGGCGGCGCGCCTTGTCGAGGTTTGCGTTGTCCGGCCAGCTGTTCAGGGGGGCGAAGCGCTGTTGCCCCCCACCCGCGCCGCCCCGGCCGTCGGTGATGCGATAGGTGCCGGCGCTGTGCCAGGCCAGCCGGATGAAGAGGCCGCCATAGTGGCCGAAGTCCGCCGGCCACCACTCCTGTGAGTCGGTCATAAGGGCGCGCAGATCGGCGATCACCGCGTCGAGGTCGAGGCTCTTGAATTCCTCGGCGTAATCGAAGGTCGCGCCCAGCGGATTGGACCGCGGCGAGTGCTGGTTGAGGCCCTCCAGGCGGAGGTTCTGGGGCCACCAGTCGCGGTTGGTGCGGCGGCTGCCGCCGTGGCCCATCGGGCACTGAGCCTTGTCTTCGACCTTGTCCATCTGTGTCTCCCTGACGCGTGTCGGATGGCCGGCCGGAATGCGGCGCGGCGATCACGTGCGATGCGCCTAGAAACCCTCATTTGATGGATTGGTAAAATCGATTGTTCCGATCACGATCATAGAGCTGAACTATGATCAGATATCGTCGTCAGGCGTCCAGCACCTTGCCGGGCTCGATTGTCACGCTTTCCCCGCAGCCGCAGGCGTCGGTCTGGTTCGGATTGCGGAAAGTGAACTTGGCCGAGAGCTTGGTCTTCTCGTAGTCGATCTCGGTGCCGATCAGGAACAGCACCGCCTTGGGATCGATGAGGATGGTGACACCCTTGTCCTCCACCACCTCATCCAGGGGCGCGGCGGCCTCGGCATATTCGATGATGTACTCGGACCCTGCGCAGCC
The DNA here is from genome assembly GCA_040386415.1 of Pseudomonadota bacterium. Taxonomy (GTDB): domain Bacteria; phylum Pseudomonadota; class Alphaproteobacteria; order Caulobacterales; family Caulobacteraceae; genus Phenylobacterium. The sequence goes on along the minus strand of JAZKFM010000416.1, from coordinate 4,788 downwards.
GCCGTTCTTCACGCCGACGCGCAGGCCCGCATAGGGAACCTCGGCGCGGTCCATGATCTCACGGACCCGTTCGGCCGCGGCGTCGGTCAGGGTGACGACCTTGGGCCGCGGGCGGCGGACGCGGGGGGCGGCGGGGGTCAGGTTGAGGTCGGCCATGTCATCTATATGGGTCAGAACATGTTCAATGAAAGTTTCGCCTCGTCGGACATCCGCGAGGGATCCCACGGCGGGTCGAAGACGAGGTCCACCTTCACCTGGCCGATACCGGGGATCTGCCTGACGGCGTCCTCCACCCAGCCGGGCATTTCGCCGGCCACCGGGCAGCCCGGGGCGGTCAGGGTCATGTCGATGGCCACGTCCTTGGTGTCGGAGACGTCGACCTTGTAGATGAGGCCCAGCTCATAGATGTCGACCGGGATTTCCGGATCGAACACCGTCTTCAGCTGCTCGATCAGCTGGTCGGTGATCACGTCCAGCTCATGCTGACTGATCGGCGTGGTCGAGACGGGGGTGGCGTCGTCCATGAGGTCAGGCTCTACGCGAAAAAGGCTTGGGTGCGGTTGAGGGCGTCGACAAAGGCGTCGGCCTCCCCTTCCGTATTATATAGGGCGAAGGAGGCGCGGGCGCTCGAGGTGACGCCAAAGCGCCGCATCAGCGGTTCGGCGCAGTGGGTTCCGGCGCGCACCGCGACGCCGTAGCGGTCGAGAATCTGGGCCACATCGTGGGCGTGCGCCCCGTCGATGGTGAAGGTCAGGATCGCGCCTTTGCCCGGCGCCTCGCCGATCACCTTCAGCCAATTGGCGCCAGCCAGGCCCTCGCGGACCCTGGCATACAGTTGGTGCTCGTGGGCGGCGATAGCGGCGCGGTCCAGCTTGGCGAACCAGTCGATGGCCGCGCCCAGGCCGATGGCCTCCAGGATCGGCGGCGTGCCGGCCTCGAAGCGGTGTGGCGGGTCGGCATAGGTAATCTCATCCAAGGCGACCGAGGCGATCATCTCCCCCCCGCCCTGGTAGGGCCGCAGGGCGGCGAGGCGCTCAGCCTTGCCATAGAGGATACCGATGCCGGTTGGGCCATAGAGCTTGTGGCCGGAGAAGACGTAGAAGTCGACGTCGAGGGCCTTCACGTCGATGGGCTGGTGGACGATGGCCTGGCAGCCGTCCAGCAGGACCAGAGCGCCAGCATCATGCGCCATGGCGATGATCTGTGCGACCGGGTTCACCGTGCCCAGGACGTTGGACATGTGGGTTAGGGCCACGACCTTGGTCTTCGCCGTGAGCAGGTCGGGGATTGCGGCTATGTCCAGTTGGCCGTCGTCGAGGACCGGAATGAACTTCAGCACCACGCCCTGACGCTCACGCAGGAAGTGCCACGGCACGATATTGGCGTGGTGCTCCATCTCGGTGAGCAGGATCTCGTCCCCGGCGCTCAGGCTCGCGCCGAGGCTCGAGGCCACAAGGTTGATGGCTTCCGTCCCACCCTTGGTGAAGACGATCTCGGCCAGGTCTGAGTGGATGAAGTCGGCGGCGCTTTGGCGGGCCTTTTCATAGGCTTCCGTCGTTTCATTGGCCAACGTGTGGAGCCCACGGTGGACGTTGGAATAGGAGTGCTCCATGGCGTGGACCATGGCGTCGATAACGGCGCGCGGCTTTTGAGCCGAGGCCGCGCTGTCGAGATAGACGAGGGGCTTGCCGTTCACCTGGCGCGCCAGGATCGGGAACTCAGCGCGGATCGCTTCGGCGTCGAACGCCATGGCTCAGGTCCTCAGCCGATCGGCGGCCCAGGACCGCGCGATATCGCGCACCGGCTCGAACCCGATACGGTCGGCCACGGCGCCGACGAAGGCCTCGATCAGCAGGGCGCGCGCCTCGGCTTCCGGCAGGCCGCGCTGGCGCATGTAGAACAGCGCCTCCTCGTCCAGGGCGCCGATCGTGTTGCCGTGGGCGCATTGGACGTCATCGGCGAAGATCAGCAGCTCGGGCTTGGCGTCGATCTCGGCCTTGTCGGACAGGATCAGGGCGTTGTGGCGCATGCGGGCCTCGGTGCGGTCCGCGCCCTCCTCCACCACGATCCGGCCCTGGAAGATGCCGCGCGACTGATCGCGCACCACGCCGCGAGTGAACTGGTCGGTGGCGCCGTCGACGCCCTGGTGCAGGACTACGGTCGTCAGGTCGGCGTGGCGCTTGTCTTCCAGCAGATAAAGACCGTCGAGGCGGAGCTTGGCGTCGGCGCCCGGATGGGTGACGTGGGTCTCGATCCTCTGGCGTCGGGCGCCGTTGGTGATCACCGTCTGGCCGTATTCAGAGCCGGGCGACAGGGTGACCCGGGCCTGGCTGACATTGACGCCCTCGGCGCCGTCGGCGGCCAGGACCACCCGCTCGACCGCCGCGCCCGCGTCCAGGAGGATGGTGAGGGCGGTGTCGGTGACATAGGCGCTGGCGTCGCCTTCGTAGCTTTCCAGCAGCCGCAGCTTGGCGCCCGCGCCGATGCGAATCGTAACCTTGCCGCTCAGCGCCCCACCGTCACGGGATAGGACGCGCAGGGCGACCGCCAGCCTGCCGCCGGCCGGCACGTCGATGTCGACGCTCTCATGCCCACCAGCCAACACGTGGATCTGATCGGCCAGGGCGTCGAAGCGACCTTCCGCCAAGCCCGCGAGATTCAGGGCCGGAGCCGTCGCCGGCAGGACCCGCAGCAGGCCGCGCAGGTCGGTCCATTTCCAGTCTTCGTCACGCTTGCCGGGCAGCAGGCTGACGTCGCCGGACTTCAGGGCGGCGCTAAGGCTCAAGCGGCCCTCGCATACTTGTCGTAGCCTTCACGCTCGAGCTCGAGCGCCAGGTCGGGCCCCCCGGTGGCGGCGATGCGGCCGCCGGCCAGGACGTGGACCTTGTCGGGTTTGATGTAGTCCAGAAGGCGCTGGTAGTGGGTGATCACCAGCATGCCGCGATCAGGCGAGCGCATGGCGTTCACGCCTTCCGACACGATCTTCAGGGCGTCGATGTCGAGGCCGGAATCGGTCTCGTCCAGGATCAGAAAGCGCGGGGCCAGCATGGCCATCTGGAAGATCTCCATCCGCTTCTTCTCGCCGCCCGAAAAGCCCACGTTGAGCGCGCGCTTCAGCATCTCGAAGTCGATCTTCAGCGCCGCGGCATGTTCGCGGGCCAGCTTCAGGAAGGCCGGCGCAGTGATCTCGGCCTCGCCGCGCGCCTTGCGCTGGGCGTTCATGGAGGTGCGGATGAAGGTCAGGGCCGGAACGCCGGGGATCTCCAGCGGGTACTGGAAGGACAGGAAGACCCCCTTGGCCGCGCGCTCGCTGGGGTCGAGGGCCAGCAGGTCCTCACCGTTCAGGGTGGCGGTTCCGCCGGTGACGTCATAGCCCGAGCGGCCGGTGAGCACGTAGGAGAGGGTCGACTTGCCGGCGCCGTTTGGGCCCATGATGGCGTGGACCTCGCCCGCGGGCACGTCCAGCGAAAGGCCCTTGAGGATTTCCTTGCCGTCCACCTCGGCGCGCAGGTTCTCGATATGAAGCATCAAAGGGTCTCGTCGGCGAGGTAGCGGGCCAACACGTCCAGGGCCTCGGCGACGCTGTCGACGGACTCCTGCTTGGTGGGGGCGGCGGTGATGGTGGTGGCCGAGCGCTTGTCGGCGGCCGTCACGTTGATCTGGGCGTCCTCGAAATAGGCGCGCAGGCGGTAGTCAGCGTGCTCCAGCATCACCGTGTAGCGGGTGTGCTCCAGGGTCAGCTTCTTCTCGGCCAGGAAGCCGGGGTCGGCGGCGAGGATTTCGTACAGCTCCAACGACCTGGCTTCGTCGGCCTCCTGGCGGGCACGCTCGGCGTCCTCGCGGGCGCGGCGCTCGGTCTCGCGTTTCAGACGCTCGGCGTCAAAGGCTTGCCTGAAGGACATGGCGGCGATCCGTTCCGAAGTGAGCAGGGTCATCCGACGGACCCTTCGAGGGAGATGGCGACGAGCTTCTGGGCTTCCACGGCGAACTCCATGGGCAGCTCCTGCAGCACGTCCTTGACGAAGCCGTTGACCAGCAGCTGGACGGCCTCCTCCTGCGAAAGCCCGCGCTGCATGGCGTAGAAGAGCTGGTCTTCCGAGAGCTTGGTGGTGGTGGCCTCGTGCTCAAAGACGCAGCTGCCGTTGCGGGCCTCGATATAGGGCACGGTGTGAGCGGCGCAGGTCTTGCCGATCAGCAGGCTGTCGCACTGGGTGAAGTTGCGCGCGCCCTTGGCCTTGGGATGCGCCGAGACCAGGCCGCGATAGGTGTTTGAGGACTTCCCCGCGCTGATGCCCTTGGAGATCACGCGAGACCGGGTGTTGGCGCCCAGGTGGATCATCTTGGTGCCGGTGTCGGCCTGCTGGCGGCCGTTGGTGATGGCGATGGAATAGAACTCGCCCACCGAGCCCTCGCCGCGCAGGATGCAGGAGGGATACTTCCAGGTGATGGCCGAGCCGGTCTCGACCTGGGTCCAGGACACCTTCGAACGGTCGCCCCGGCAGTCGGCGCGCTTGGTGACGAAGTTGTAGATGCCGCCCTTCCCGGTCACGGGGTCGCCCGGATACCAGTTCTGGACCGTGGAATACTTGATCTCCGCGTCGTCCATGACGACCAGCTCCACCACGGCGGCGTGCAGCTGGTTTTCGTCGCGCATGGGGGCGGTGCAGCCCTCCAGATAGGACACGTAGGAGCCCTTGTCGGCGATGATCAGGGTGCGCTCAAACTGGCCGGAGTTCTCCGCGTTGATGCGGAAATAGGTCGACAGCTCCATGGGGCAGCGAACGCCCG
>JAZKFM010000415.1:0-6557 GCA_040386415.1 Pseudomonadota bacterium | reverse complement strand
CGTGCCCGACCTGCACACCGACTTCATCTATTCGGTGGCGGCCGAGGAGTACGGCCTGATCTTCTCGCTGATGCTCATCGCGCTCTTCGGCTTCATTGTCATCCGGGGGCTCTACAAGGCCATGAAGCTGAGCGACCCGTTCCAGCAGGTGGCCGCCGCCGGTCTCTTCGTCCTGGTGGGCGAGCAGGTCTTCATCAATATCGCGGTGAACCTCAACATGATCCCCACCAAGGGCATGACCCTGCCGTTCATCTCCTATGGCGGCTCATCCATGCTGGCCATCTGCCTGACGCTGGGCCTCGCCCTGGCCCTGACGCGACGACGGCCGGGGGCCTATTCCCAGACCGAGGGCCTCGCCAAGTCCGCGGCGTTCGCCTAAAGCGCACCCATGCGCAAGATCGCCGTCGTCGCCGCCGGAGGCACCGGTGGGCACCTCTTCCCCGCCCAGGCGCTTTCCGAAGCCCTGATCGCGCGCGGCTGGCGCATCGTGCTGGCCAGCGACGAGCGCGTCGCCGCCTTCGCCGAGAGCTTCCCGGCCGAGGAGCGGATCGGCCTGTCGGCCCGCACCTACAAGCCCCGCGATCCCGTCGGCATGGCGCTCGCCGGCCTCTCGATCCTGCGCGGCGTGATGCAGGCGCGGACCGCCTTCCGGCGCATCAGGCCCGATGTGGTGATCGGTTTCGGCGGCTATCCCTCTGTGCCGGGTCTGCTGGCCGGGATCACGCTGAACCTGCCCACCGTGATGCACGAGCAGAACTCGGTGATGGGCCGCGCCAACCGGCGGCTGGTCAGCCATGTGAAGGCCGTGGCCTGCGCCTTCCCCATGCTGCAGAAGGCCCCGCCCAAGGTCGCCGAAAGCGCCGTGGTGGTGGGCAATCCGGTGCGCCCGGAGATCCGCGCCCTCTACGAGATCGCCTACACGCCCCCCACGCAGGACGGCCCCATCCATCTGCTGATCACCGGCGGCAGCCAGGGCGCGCGCCTGCTGTCGGAGCTGATGCCGGAGGCGATCCGCACCCTGCCCGAAGCCCTGCGCCTGCGCCTGAAGGTGCAGCAGCAGACCCGGGCCGAGAACATGGACCAGGCCCGCAAGGTCTATGCCGACGCCATGGTGGACGCCGAGATCGCCCCCTTCTTCCGCGACATGGCCGGCCGCCTGAAGGACGCCCATCTGGTGGTTGGCCGCGCCGGCGCGGGCACGGTCTGCGAGTTCGCCATCGCCGGCAAACCCGCCATCCTGGTCCCGCTCGCCATCGCCCTCGACGACGACCAGGGCCAGAACGCCCAGGTGATGGTGGACGCCCACGGCGCCCAGATGGCCCGCGAACACCAGCTGACCGTCGACTCCATGGCCAATGCGCTGGAAAAGCTGCTGACCAACCCCGACCGCCTGGCCCGCATGGCCGCCGGCGCCCGCTCCATCGCCAAGCCCGACGCCGCCGAGCGCCTGGCCGACCTGGTCGAGAAGACCGCAGCCGGGAAGTGACCCCATGAACCGCCGTCCCGTCCCGTTCGCCGTCGGCCCCGTGCACTTCATCGGCATCGGCGGGATCGGTATGAGCGGCATCGCCGAGATCATGCTGCGCATCGGCTACAGCGTGCAGGGCTCCGACGCCAAGGCCAGCGCCAACACCGAGCGGCTGGAGAAGCTGGGGATCAAGGTCTTCATCGGCCAGGGAGGGGCCAATATCGAAGGCGCCTCGGCCATCGTCTATTCCACCGCCATCAAGGCCGATAACCCGGAGATGCTGGCCGCCCGCGAACGGCGCCTGCCCCTGGTGCATCGCGGCGAGATGCTGGCCGAGCTGACCCGCCTTCGGTTCTCCGTGGCCGTCGGCGGCACCCATGGCAAGACCACCACCACCTCGCTGGTGGCCGCCCTGCTGGACGCCGGCGGCATGGACCCCACGGTGGTCAACGGCGGGATCATCAACGCCTATGGCACCAACGCCAAGGTGGGCGAGGGCGAGTGGATCGTGGTGGAGGCCGACGAGAGCGACGGCACCTTCCTGAAGCTGAAGTCCACCTGCGCCATCGTCACCAATATCGACCCCGAGCACCTGGACTATTACGGCGACTTCAACGCGGTGAAGAAGGCCTTCCAGGACTTCGTGGAGGCCGTGCCCTTCTACGGCTTCGCCGCCGTCTGCACCGATCACCCCGACGTCCAGGCCATGGCCGCCAAGGTGGTGAACCGCCGCCTGATCGCCTACGGGACCAATCCCCAGGCCGAGGTCCGCGCCGAGAAGATCAGTATGGGTCCCGACGGCTCGCGCTTCGACGCCGTCATCGCGCCGCGCGACGCCGAGCCCATGCGCTGGGAGGACCTGCACCTGCCGATGGCGGGCCACCACAATGTCATGAATGCGCTGGGCGCCATCGCCATCGCTCGCGAGCTGGGGGTGTCGGAGGCCGACATCCGCCAGGGCCTGACCACCTTCGGCGGGGTCGGGCGCCGGTTCACGACGGTGGGGGAGGTGGGCGGCGTCCGCATCATCGACGACTACGGCCACCACCCGGTGGAGATCTCGGCGGTGCTCAAGGCGGCGCGTGCGGTGACGGGCGGCCGGGTGATCGCCGTGGTGCAGCCGCACCGTTATTCGCGCCTGCACGACCTGTTTGCCGAGTTCTGCGGCTGCTTCAACGACGCCGACGTGGTGATCGTGTCCGATGTCTACACCGCCGGCGAGGCGCCCATCGCGGGCGCCGACCGCGACGGCCTGGTCCAGGGCCTGCGCCGCTTCGGCCACCGCCGCGCCGTGGCCCTGGAGAGTCCGGCGGCCCTGGCGCAACTGGTGTCGCAGGAGGCCCGGCCCGGCGACCTGGTGGTCTGCCTCGGCGCCGGCGACATCACCAGCTGGGCCTATGCCCTGCCGGCCCAGCTCGAGGCCCTGGCGGCCCAGTGAGCTGGCGCGACAACCTCCCCAAGGTGCGCGGCAAGCTGTTGGCCGACGAGCCGCTCGCCCCCTTCACCTGGTTCCGTGTCGGCGGTCCGGCTGACCTGCTGTTCCTGCCGCAGGACGAGGATGACCTGGCCGACTTCCTGCGCGGCCTGGACCCCGCCGTGCCGGTGACCGTCCTGGGCGTCGGCTCCAACACCCTGGTGCGCGACGGCGGGGTCGAGGGCGTGGTGATCCGCCTGGCCGGCCGCGCCTTCGGCCAGATCGAACCGCGCGGCGACAACCGCATCTATGCCGGGGCCGCGGCCCTCGACGCCATGGTGGCGCGCGAGGCGGGCAAGGCGGGTATCGCCGGGCTGGAGTTCTATCGCGGGGTGCCGGGCTCCATCGGCGGTGCGGCGATGATGAACGCCGGCTGCTACGGCGCCGAGACCAAGGACGTGCTCGTCGAGGCCTATGCGGTGACGCGGGCCGGGGAGCGGGTGACCTTCTCCAACGCCGAGATGGGCTTTTCCTACCGCAAGTCGGCCAAGGCGGCGCAGGGCGGCCTGATCTTCACCGGCGCGCTCTTCGAGGGGACGCCTGACGACCCCGCCGCCGTCGAGGCCCGCACGGCGGAGATCACCGCGCGCCGCGAGACCACCCAGCCGATCCGCGAGAAAACCGGCGGCTCCACCTTCAAGAACCCGCCGGGCCAGTCCTCCTGGAAGCTGGTGGACGAGGCCGGCTGGCGCGGCAAACCCCTCGGCGGCGCCATGTTCTCGCCCCTGCATTCGAACTTCCTGATCAACACCGGCGACGCCACCGCCGCCGACCTCGAGGGCCTGGGCGAAGCCGTCCGCGCCGACGTGAAGGCCAAGACCGGGATCGAACTGGAATGGGAAATCAAGCGCATCGGCCGGCCCTGATCCTGATCCGGCACGCCGCGCCGGCCCAGGACCCCAATGTCCCGCCGCCCCAGTGGCCGCTGTCGGAGGAGGGCCGCGCCGCCGCCCGCGCCCTGGCCGCCAGGCTGAAACATCTGGCGCCCGCCGCCGCCGTCTCCAGCCCCGAGATCAAGGCCCTGGAGACCGTGCGCATCCTGACCGAGGGCCTCGGCCTGGAGGTCGAGACCGATCCCGCCTTCGCCGAACTGCACCGCCCGAAATGGCCTTTCAGCGACACGGCCACCTTCGAGGCGCGCGTCGCCAAGCTGCTGGAAAACCCCCACCTTAGCATCGAGGGCGCGGAGCCGGCCGGCGAGGCCGCCGCACGGTTCTCGGAGGGCCTGTTCCGCCACGCCGCCCGGCCGCTGATGGTGGGGACGCACGGCACGATTCTGGCCGCCTATCTCGGCCTGCAGACCGGCCGCCACGACGCCGAGCTCTGGAAGAGCCTGCGCCTGCCCGAGGCCCTGGTGCTGGACGCCGAGAGCCGGCTGATCGAGCGGATCAGCGCCCCGGTGGATCACGATTAAAACATACTATTGCCTACCGTGGCGCCGCCCGCGATGATCGCGGCGCATGAGATCGGCCCCAGGCCGGCGACCCGGGTGGAGATGTCCGCGATGAACAAGCCCCTTCAGGCCGACGCCTGGACCCATCGAGAGATGGACACCCCGGAAATCCTCGCCCTGCGCGCGCACCTGGAGGCCCACAACGGCATCAAGGGCCTCGAAATCCTCGAGCCCGGCGACACCGAGCACGCGGTCAACCTGTTCCGCCGCGACGGCTTCGTGGTGATCGCCAATGTGCTCACCAGCGATCAGACCGACTTCCTGGCCAAGGGCTGCAACGAGGTGGCCCGGGAAATCCTCGCCCTCGATGGCGACCGGGCCGGCAATCGCGGCTCCCACCGCTATTCCTTCGGCGGCAGCAGCCTGACCCGCAGCCAGCTGCACCGGCCCGAGTGGCAGATGCTGCTGGATATTCCGGCGGTCACCGAGGTCGTCACCGCCATCTTCGAGAGCCCGAACTACGTCCTGCGGGCCGCCAGCGGCGACTTCTGCCTGCCGGGCGCGGTGGAGTACCAGCCCCTCCACGCCGACGTGAACGACTGGCGCAGCGACGAGCGGACCCCCTTCAGCGCCTATCACGACCCCCGCGGCCAAGTGACGATCCGCGATCTGCCGTGCCCCTATGTCTGCGTGAACTTCCTGCCGCAGGACGTCACCAGGCTGAACGGCCCGACCCGCCAGATCCCCGGCACCCAGAACTCCCGCGTGCGCATCCCGCGCCTGGACGACGAGCCGGAGTGGATGCGGCTCAGCACCGTCTGCCCGGCGCCGGCCGGCGGGATCATGATCCGCGACGTGCGCGCCTGGCACGGCGGCACGCCGAATGTCTCCGACAGCATGCGGGCCATACCGAACCTGGAGTTCTACGCGCCCTGGTTCCGCGAGCCGATCGTGCCGGGGATCAGCTACGCCGACTATCGCAAGTTGTCGGAACACGCCCAGCGCCTGGTCCGCCACTGCGTCGCCGACTCCAGCGAGACCCTGGTCACCGGCCCCACCCTGCGGGCCCCATGAAGTATCGCCAGCTCGGCCGCTCGGCGCTGAAGGTCAGCGAACTCTGCCTCGGCACCATGAACTTCGGCCCGCGGACGTCGGAGACGGAGTCCTTCGCCATCCTCGACGCCGCCGTCGAGGCGGGGATCAACTTCGTCGACACCGCCAACCAGTATGGCGGACGCCTGGGGGTCGGGACCACCGAGACCCTCCTCGGCCGGTGGCTGGCCCAGGACGCGGGCCGCCGTGACCGCATCGTCCTGGCCACCAAGGTCCATGAGCCGATGTCCGACGACATCAACGACCGGGGCCTGTCGGCGCGCCACATCCAGATGGCCTGCGACGCCAGCCTGAAGCGCCTGCAGGTCGATCACATCGACCTCTACCAGATGCACCACATCGACCGCCTGGCGCCGGCCGAGGAGATCTGGCAGGCGATGGACCGCCTCATCGCCCAGGGCAAGATCACCTATGTCGGTTCCAGCAACTTCCCCGGCTGGAAGATCGCCCAGCTCAATGAGCGCGCCCGGGACCGCCTGAGCCTGGTTTCGGAGCAGAGCCTCTACAACCTGATCGAACGCCGCGCCGAGATGGAGGTGCTCCCGGCCTGCCGCGAATATGGCGTGGGGGTGATCGCCTGGAGTCCGCTGGCCGGAGGCCTGCTGGCCGGGAAGGCGCAGACCGATGCGGGCCGCCGCCAGAGCGATGACATGCAGCGCGCCGTCGCCGCACGGGCCGATCAACTCGCCCGGTTCGCCGGTCTCTGCGCGGAGCTGGGGCAGTCCCAAAGCGCGGTGGCCCTGGCCTGGCTGCTGCATCAGCCGGGGACGACCTCGGCCATCATCGGGCCGGGGAGCGTCGAGCAACTGACTTCGGTCCTGCACGCGCCGGACATCGCGCTCGGCGACGACCTGCGGGCGAAGATCGACGCCATCTTCCCCCCCGTCGGCCCGGCGCCCGAGGCCTACGCCTGGTGAGCCCCTGGGCGTCCGGGCGGGTTGAGGTCTCCGGCGGCCATCTGGCCTATCACCGCACGGGCGGGGAGGGGCCGGCCCTGGTCCTGTCCCACGGCCTGACCGACAACGGCCTGTGCTGGCGCAGGCTCGCCGAGGCCCTCGCGCCCGAGTTCGACATCATCATGCTGGACGCCCGAGGCCACGGCCACAGCT
>JAZKFM010000414.1:0-6707 GCA_040386415.1 Pseudomonadota bacterium | reverse complement strand
CGGCCGGCTGAAGTTCGAGAGCGGCGTCCACCGGGTGCAGCGGGTGCCCGACACTGAGGCCGGCGGCCGCATCCACACCTCGGCCGCCACGGTCGCCGTCCTGCCCGAGGTGGAGGACGTGGAGATCGACATCAACCCGTCCGACCTGCGGATCGACACCTACCGCTCGTCCGGGGCCGGCGGCCAGCACGTCAACAAGACCGACTCCGCCGTGCGCATCACCCACCTGCCCACCGGCATCGTGGTGACCTCATCCGAGAAGTCACAGCACCAGAACCGCGCGCGGGCCCTGAAGGTGCTGCAGGCCCGGCTCTACGACCAGCAGCGTGAGGCTCTCGACACCGCCCGGGCCGACGCCCGCAAGAGCCAGGTGGGCTCGGGCGACCGCTCGGAACGCATCCGCACCTATAACTTCCCGCAAGGCCGCGTCACCGACCACCGCATCAACCTGACCCTCTACAACCTGGCCCGCGTCATCAGCGGCGACGAACTGGACGACGTGATCAATCCGCTGATCGCCGAGGATCAGGCGGCGCGGTTGTCGGCCTTGGAAGACGAGTTCGGCTGAGGCTTGCGCAGCCGGGCGGCGGTGAGCACGCGCTCGGCCTGATCGGTCCCGTCCACCCAGACCTTGGACAGCACCTTCCTGGCGTCGAAGTGGAAGGCCAGGCCCACCGTGTCGGCCATGGCCGCGCCGCGCACCCCCATGGGCTGGGCGGGGCCGGTGGTGGAGTCCAGCGCCGTCTGGTGCTCGATCTCGGCGTTCAGCTCGGCGCCGATCAGCACCACCATCACCGAGAACCAGATCCACAGCATGAAGCCGATGACGGCCCCCAGGGAGCCATAGGTGACGTCGAAGTGGGCGATGTTGTTGACGTACCAGGAGAAGCCGAGGGACCCCACCAGCCACATGACGGCGGCGAACACGCCCCCCGTGCTGACCCAACGCCAGCGCGCCCGCGCGCGGCAGGGGCCGTAGCGATAGACCATGGAGAAGGCGGCCGCGGCGAGGCCGAGGATCACCAGCCAGCGCAGCGGCAGCCAGGCGACGGCGAACTCCGACAGCCCAGAACTCTCCAGAAACAGCGGCACGGCCACCAGGATGGCGCTGACCAGGGTCAGGAACACCAGGAGCCCCAGGGTGAAGGCGTAGGTGAAGGCGGTCTTCACCACATAGCTTCGTTTCTCGGCCTCGTCGTAGGCGATGTTCAGGCCGTCGAAGAGCGCCTTCATCCCGGCGTTCGCGCTCCAGACCGAGAGCAGCAGGCTGATCAGGAAGGCCACGCTGAGGGAGGCGGTGGGGCGGTCGGCCAGGCGCAGCATCTGGTCGCCGACGATCTGGATGACCGAGCCAGGGAGCACGACCGCAAACTGGTTGAGCTGGGCCTGGACGGCGGTGACATCATTGAAAAGGCCATACAGCGAGACGAAGACGCCGATGGCCGGGAACAGGGCCAGCAGGGTGTAGAAGGTCACGCCGCCGGCCACGGCGGGCAGCCGGTCGCAGGTGATCTCGCGATAGGTGCGCCAGAGCACATCCTTCCAGCCGCGCAGGGGGATGTGGTGCGGGGCGTCGGCCAGACGGCCGCGGCCGGGCTCAGCGGCGTCGAAGGATTCAGGCTCGGCGTGAACCTGGACGCTGAGCCCCGGCTGAGGGTCGCCGCGCCCCCGCGGCCAGAAGGCGGCCAGGGCGGCGAGCGCCACCCAGGGCGCGACCTGGAACGCCAAAGGCGCCAGCCGTTCCTTGGTCCATTTCTTCGAGAACGGCCTGCGCACGTGTCCCACCCTCCAGGCGCAAAGCCACCGCTTGAACACCTACTCACGACAGCCGTTCCGTCCGGCGGAGGCTATCGGCCCGCCAGGCTGATCTCAAGCTGCGCCATGATTGTGGCGCGGCGGCGGTTGCGTGCGGCGGAGGCTTGCGGCAACAGGGCGGGATGACCGGTCACGTCGCCGCCCTTTATCGCCACCCGATCAAGGGCTTCACCCCCGAGCGCCTGAACCAGGCGATGCTGAGCGTCGGCCAGCCCTTCCCCTGCGATCGCATGTGGGCGGTGGAGAACGGGCCCTCGGGCTTTGATCCGCAGGCCCCGGCCTTCATTCCCAAGCAGAAGTTCGCCATCCTGATGGCCATCGCCCAGGTGGCCAAGGCCCGCACGGCCTATGACGAGGCGACCGGGCTGCTGACCGCGGTCGCCCAGGGCCAGCCCGACTTCCAGGGCTCCATGGCCGATGAAGCCGGGCGCGCCGGCTTCGCCGCCTGGCTCACCGCCCTGCTGGGGGACGAGGTGCGCGGCGAGCTGAAGGTGATCGAGGCGCCCGGCCACCGATTCATGGACCACCCCCTGGGCCACGTCTCGATCATCAACCTGGCCAGCCTGCGTGATCTGGAACAGAAGATCGGCCGGCCGCTGGACCCCTTGAGGTTCCGCGCCAACCTCTATGTCGAGGGCTGGGAGCCCTGGGCGGAGATGGCGTGGACCGGCCGCGAACTGATGCTGGGCTTTGCGCGCGCCAAGGTGTTCAAGCCGATCATCCGCTGCGCCGCCATCCACGTGGATCCCGAGACCGGCGAGCGAGACATGGATGTGGTGAAGGCCCTGTTCGACAACTACGGCCATATGTTCTGCGGCATCTACGTGCACGTCACCGACGGCGGCCAGGTGACCGTGGGCGACGCCTGCACCGCCCCGCAGATGGAGCCTGCCCGATGAGCCTGACCCTGCTGCAAGCCTGGCAGGGCGCCAAGCAGCGCCTGGAGGCCGCGGGCCTGGACGGACCGGTGATCGAGGCCCGCCTGCTGGTGGAGGCCGCCGCCGACGCCACCCGCGCCGACATTGTCACCACCCCCTATCGCGAACTGACCCCTGAGCAGGAGGCGACGCTCGCCGACTACCTGCAACGGCGCGAGCGGCGCGAACCGGTGAGCCACATCCTGGGGCGCAAGGGGTTCTGGAAGATCATGCTGTCGGTGACCCCCGACGTGCTCACCCCGCGACCGGACACCGAGACCATCATGGACGCCGTCCTGCCGGCCTTCCCGGAGCAGATGGCCTTCTCGGTCCTGGATCTGGGGGTGGGGTCGGGCGCCATCATCCTGGCGATCCTCTCAGAGCGCCCGGCCGCCAAGGGCCTGGGGATCGACGTCTCGGAGGAGGCCCTGGCGGTGGCCCGCGAGAACGCCGCCAACCTGGGCCTGGCCGACCGCCTGGCTCTGCTCCGGAGCGACTGGACCGCCGGGCTGGGCGACGCGACCTTCGACCTCGTGGTCTCCAACCCGCCCTATATCGCCACCGAGGTGATCGAGACCCTGGAGCCGGAAGTCAGGGACCACGAGCCACGCCTGGCCCTGGACGGCGGAGCTGACGGCCTGGACCACTACCGCCTGCTGGCGCCGGAGATTCTGCGGGTGCTGAAGCCCGGCGGGATGTTCGCTGTCGAGATCGGCTACGACCAGAAACAGGCGGTCGAGGCGCTGTTCCGATCGGCCGGCGCGCAGGGGGTGACGACCATCCCCGACCTGTCCACGCGCGATCGCGTTGTCATCGGGACGAAAAATCCCTTGGAAACTCGGGGCTGAATCGGTAGATCAGATACCTGTCTCCACCCAATTCGTCGGCGCCCGGGGTTCGGCCTCCTGAAAAGCAGGAATCGAGCACCACACCGACAGGCGCGGCTTTAAGTGGCGCTCGCCTCAAGTCAGGGCGGAAGACGGGGAAACACTTACGTCTTCAACACGAATTCTCGGGTCCTTGAGGACCTGAGCAAGACGAAAAGGCAAGCCCGCGCAATCCTGGCATGAGCTGGAGCGCCGGCGGAACGGTTAGCGAATAATGAGAGATTTCAAGGGTATGAAGCGTCAGCGCGGTCGCAATCGCGGCGGCGGTGGTGGCGGGGGCGGCGGCAAGCCCCAGCAGCAGAACGCCAACCGGGCGTTCGATTCCAACGGGCCGGAAGGCTCGAAGGTCCGCGGCAACGCCCAGCACGTCTTCGAAAAATACCAGCAGTTGGCGCGAGACGCCTCCACGGCCGGGGACCGGGTCCTCGCCGAGAACTACCTGCAGCACGCAGAACACTATTTCCGGGTCGTCCGCGCCATGCAGCCGACCCGTGCGGCCAGCGAGATTCTGGGCCGTGACCAGTTTTCCTCCGGCTTCGACATCGACTTCGAGGACGAGAGCGGCGCCCAGGCCGCGGCCCAGGCCGACGCCGACGCCGCCGAGAAGGCCGACAAGGAAGAGGCCGCCGGCGAGACCGGCGCCGAGCCGACCGAAGCCCGCAGCAACAACGGCTGGCAGGACCGCCCGCAGAACGAGACCCGCAGCCGCGACGACCGGCCCCGGGACCAGGACCGCAATCGCGACGATCGCCCGCGCGGCGACCGTCAGGACCGCAATGACCGTCCCCGTGACGATCGCCCCCGGGACGACCGGCCCCGCGACGAGAACCGCAGCCGCGACGACCGTCCGCGCGACGACCGGCCCAGGGATGACCGCCCCCGGGACGACCGTCCCCGCGAGGACCGCCCGCAGGCCGAGAATCGCAATCGCGACGACCGGCCCCGTGACGACCGTCCGCGCCGTGACCGCTGGCGCGACCGCGACGACCGGCCGCCGCGCGAGGACCGCCCCGAGCGCGATCCCCTGGCCGTGGTCGAACCCCAGGCCGCACCGCTGGTGGCGCCTGAGACCCGCAGCTCTCCGGTGCTGCGCGACGACGACGGCGGCGAGAGCCACGCCCCGGCCTTCCTGAAGGCCCCCACCACCCCGCGGGCGCCCCGCGCGCCCAAGGCTGAAACCCCGCCGGCCACCGCGTCCGCCGACGACGCCCCCGCCAAGCCCAAGCGTCGCCGCGCCCCGCGCAGCTTCGAGGGCGGCGAAGGCGGCCCGCCTTCCGAGACCGAAGACGCATAGTGGGATGAGGAAAAGTGGGGACCGGTTTTCCGCCCGCATCCCACTTCGACTTCAAGACTGACCAGGGCTTGGGCCGGGATCGATGATCCCGGCCTTCGCATTTGGGCCTCACCTCCCCATATTCCGCTGGTTGCGGGAAACCGCGCGGACAGGTAGCCAGAACCCATGGGAACCGAGTGCCACCACGAGGACGGCGCGCATCCAGGTATCAAGGGTGTGGACCTGCGCCACGCCCTGGTGGCGGCTGAGACCCGCTGCGCCGAGATCCAGGAGCGGCTGACCACGCCGCGGCGCCGGGTGCTGGAACTGCTGCTTGAGGCCAACGGCCCGCTGAAGGCCTATGACCTGATCGCCGCCTTCGGGGCGCATGGGGAGCCGGCCAAGCCCCCCACCGTCTACCGCGCCCTGGAATTCCTGGAGCGCCTCGGCTTCGCCCACCGCATCGAGAGCCTGAACGCCTATGTCCCCTGCCGCCGTGACGACCAGGGACACCGGGCCGCCTTCCTGATCTGCGAATGCTGCGGGGCGGCCGAGGAGTTCGAACCCGACCTCGACGCCCAGATCGCCGCCGCCGCGCCCGCGGGCTATGCGGTGCGGGTGGTGACCCTGGAGGCGCGCGGGCTCTGCCTGGCCTGCCAGTAACGTCCTAGCCCTCCCCCTCAATGGGGGAGGGTTGGGTGGGGGGGTGGCTGAAGCGTGGGGGCGAAGATCAAGGTCGGCACCGACCTCGACTACCATTTCACCACCCTGCATTCACCCCCAACCCTGCCCTTCCCCCATGGAGGGGGAAGGGAGCTAGTCTCTCAACCGCGCCATCGCCACGGAGTCGGCATAGGCGCCGTCGCGCCAGGCGTAGTTCCGGAACACGCCTTCCCGCTCGAAGCCGAAGCGTTCGTAGAGCGCGATGGCGCGGCTGTTGTCGGACCAGACGTTCAGCTCCAGACGCTTGAGGTTCAGCCAGTTGTCGGCCTGGCCGACGATGGCGCCCATCAGGGCCGAGCCCGCCCCGCGCCCGGCATAGGCGTCGTGCACAGCCATGCCGATGGACCCGGCGTGGCTCCGGCGGTTCTCGAAGCGGTTGAGGCTGGCCGAGCCGATCGCCTTGCCGTCGATCACCGCCACCAGGTGCAGGTCTCCAGGCGCGCTTGAGGCGGCGCGCTTCTGGCGGGTGTCGATGCTGACGAAGGGCAGTTGCAGGGTGCCCCAGACGGCGCGGGGCTGGTTCAGCAGCTCGGTGATGTCGGCCATGTCCGCAGGCTCTCGAGCCCGGATCAGGATGTCGCTCATGTCTCTCTCCAAAAGGATCGGCGGAGAGGGCCCATGAAAAAGCCCCGTCCGTCGCCGGCGGGGCTGGTGATCTGCGGTGTGGGACGAAACCTAGCGCACAGCAGTTCTCACCAGCCCGGACGGGGCGGTGCAAAGCTGCATATGGGTCGCTAGGTTGCGCATGGCCTAAGACTAGCGAGTCGCAGGCGCGGCTGGAACCCATGATCGAAGTCACCCCCGACATCACTCTGAACGACGACGAGGTCCAGGAGCGGTTCATCCGCGCCGCGGGTCCGGGCGGTCAGAACGTCAACAAGGTGTCGACGGCCGTGGAACTGCGCTTTGATGTGCGCGGCTCGCCGTCCCTGCCCAACGACGTGGCCATTCGCCTGATGAAGCTGGGGGGCCGCAAGGTGACCCTGGACGGGGTGCTGGTGCTGGTGGCCATGACCCACCGCACCCAGGAGCGGAACCGGGCCGACGCCCTGGCCCGCCTGCTGGACCTGATCCGCCAGGCGGCCGAACCAC
>JAZKFM010000413.1:0-3009 GCA_040386415.1 Pseudomonadota bacterium | reverse complement strand
ATCACCCGCGCCAGGGCTCTCTACTGGCGGGGCCGGGCGGCGGAAGCCCAGGGCCAGCAGGACCGCGCCAAGGGCTTCTACGGCGCGGCCGCCAAGCACAATACGACCTTCTACGGCCAGCTGGCCGGGGAGAAGGTCGGCGGCCACAGGCTGAACCTGGGCCGCGACCCCGCCATCACCCAGTCCGACCGCAACCGCTTCGAGGGCCGCGACGCCGTCCGCGCCGCACGCATGCTGTACGAGATCGGCAACAAGGACCTGTTCAAGACCTTCGTCCTGACCCTCGACGACGTGCTGCCGACGGCCGAGGAAGAAGCGTTGCTGGTGGATATGGTCCGCGGCTATGGCGATATCGACACCGCCATGAAGGTGGTGCGCGCCGCCGCCCAGCGCGGCTTCATCCTGCCCGAGCGCGGCTATCCCATGCGGTCCACCCCGAACCTGGCCAACGCCCCCGAACCGGCCCTGATCCTCGGGATCACCCGCCAGGAGAGCGGCTTTGATCCGCTGATCCGCTCGGGCGCCGGGGCTCGTGGCATGATGCAGCTGATGCCGGCCACCGCCTCCGCCACCGCCCGGCGCCTCGGCGTCGGCTACTCGCTGGGGATGCTGGACGACCCCGACTACAACATGCGGCTGGGCACGACCTATCTGGGCCAGATGGTGGACAACTTCTCAGGCTCCTACCCCATGGCCATCGCCGCTTACAACGCGGGCCCCGGACGGCCTGCGACCTGGTCGTCCTTCTGCGGCGACCCGCGTGGCGCGACCACCGATCCCATCGACTTCATCGAGTGCATCCCGTTCTCTGAGACCCGCAACTATGTGATGCGGGTGATGGAGGGCATGGTGGTCTATCGCGCGCGCCTCAATGGGGGCGTCACCCCCATCACCCTGTCGGCGGACCTCAAGCGCGGCGGATACGGGATGGGCTACGTGCCGTCCGGGGCCACGGTGCAGACCCAGTACGCCGTCCCGACCCAGGCCGGCGGCGGAATGCAGCCGATCCCCAACTAGGGCTCATTGACCCAGGCTTCGATCAGGGGCGCGACGAGCTCGACGTCCTCGTAGCGATGATCATCGCCGGGGATTTCCCGGGCGGTGCAGAGGGGATGCCTGGCCACGATGGCGGCGAGGTCGCGATAGGCGCCGTTATAGTCCGCGGTCTGCTGGATGAAGAGCGTCGGGATCGCGGCGCAGTGGGCTTCAAGCAGAGGAACCCATCCCTCCGCAACGAACCGCGCCAGCGGGGTCCCCAGGAAGACGCAGGCCTGGGGCGCGAAGCTGTGCCGATCGCGCGCCAGCATGACGATCAAGGCGCCGATCGACTTGGAGATGACCAGGTCCGCGGCGCTGACGCTCACCGCCAGGGGGTCGGGGGAGATATCAGGATTGCTGACGTCAGCGCGGTCCCAGAAGCTGTGGGGCCGCACGACAGCCTCGGTCTGGCCGATCTCCAGCCGATCCATCAAGCCCTGCATCTGGCCCAGGGTCTCCGGCTTGCGGCCGGGCAGTCCGAGCACCTTCATGACCGATGTCTCCGCGCGGCCAGGGTCAATCCTGCCGAGGTTTCTTCCAGTCCGCCGTCCAGCCCAAAGACCTCGCGCAGGACTTGGGGCGTCAGAGCGTCTCGGGGTGGGCCGTCGGCCTCGATGCGGCCCTGCCCCACCACCACCAGCCGATCACAGGCGCGGGCGGCCAGGCCCAGGTCGTGCAGGGTCAGGACGACGGCGGCGCCCCGCGCGGCCTCCTCACGGAAGAGGTCGAGCGCCAGGAGTTGGGCATCCGGATCGAGGCCCGCGGCGGGCTCGTCGGCCACCAGCAGGGGTGCGGCGGTGGCCAGCAGCCGGGCCAGGAGCACCCTCGCCCGCTCGCCGCCGGAGAGATCCAGCACGCCGCGCTCGGCGAGGGGCGAGAGGCCGACCCGCGCCAGGGCTTCCAGGGCCGCCGTCCGCGCCAGGGCCGGCGGCTTGAGCGCTGCGCCCAGGCTGGCGATCCGCCAGGCCGGCAGGTTCCAGCCGACACGGCGCTCCTGGGGCAGGTAACCGGCCAGGGCCGCGCGGGTGGCGTCATCAAGGCTGGTGACGTCGCGGCCGGCCAGCTCGGCGCGACCCGAGGCCAGCTTCGCCAGGCCGAGGGCCGCGCGCAGCAGGGTGGTCTTGCCCGCGCCGTTGGGGCCCACGACGCCCACCACCTCGCCGGCCTGGACGCGGAGATTGGCGCCGGAGAACACGGGGGTCTGGCCACGCCGCACGGCGGCGTCATGCAGCGACAGCACCGGGCTCATGCGCGCCAGCTCCGGGCGGCGCGCCAGGCGATAAGGGCGAACAGCGGCGCGCCGAACAGGGCGGTGACGACGCCGAGCTTGAGTTCCTGGTCGGTGGGGATCAGGCGCGCGGCGATGTCGGCGGCGGTCAGCAGGATCGCGCCGGCCAGCGCGGAGGGCGCCAGGGCCTTGCCGGGATCGGCGCCGGCCCCGGCGCGGACCAGGTGCGGCGCGGCCAGGCCCACGAAGCCGATGATGCCCGCCATGGCCACGGCGGCGCCGGTCAGCAGGGAGGTGCCAGCGACGGCGGCGGCGCGAAGGCGGCCCATGGGCAGGCCGGACATGGCGGCGGTCTCCTCCCCCAGGGTGAGCATCACCAGGCCCCGGGCGGCGTAGCCGCACAGCGCGGCGCCCACGGTCATGGGCGCGAGCTCCCAACCGATGTCGCCCCAGCTGCGGTTGGCCACCGACCCCATGAGCCAGGACAGAATCTCCGCCGTGGTGACCGGTGACGGCGAAAGATTGAAGATCAGCGAGGTCAGCGCCCCGGCGAAGGCCGAGAGCGCCACACCGAACAGGATGAGGGTCTCCGGCTCCCGAAACCGGGCGGCCAGGAAGGTGAGCAGCAGGCCGGTGACCAGAGCGGCGACCAGGGCCGCGGCTTCCGTCCCGCCGGGAATGGCGCCAAGGCCCAGCGCGATGGCAAGCGACGCGCCGAGCCCCGCCCCGGCTGAGACCCCCAG
>JAZKFM010000412.1:0-4050 GCA_040386415.1 Pseudomonadota bacterium | reverse complement strand
CTCGTTGGTGGCCTCGCCGGAGTCCGAGGTGATGCCGCGCATCACGAAGCCGGGGTTGTTGGGCGACTGGTTCTGCACCTCGAAGCCGGGGACGTAGAGTGAGAGTTCCTCAAACTCCTGGATGCCGTCGCGCTCCAGCTGGTCGGCGCCATAGGCGGTGATGGCGATCGGCACGTCGAGGGTCTTCTGCTCGCGCTTCTGGGCGGTGACGATCAGTTCCTCGACCTGGGCCGCATCGGCGCCCTCGTCGGCGAAGGCCGGGTTGGCCCCGGCGAGAATGGCGGCCGCGCTGGCCAGCAGGAGCAGTTTGTGGTGCGACATGGACAGGTCCCCGACTTGTGTAGGGGCGCTGTCTAGGCGCCGCGCATGACGGCGCGGTGACGGATAATGTATGATAAGATGACGGGCTAAATATCTGCAAATACAAGAAAAATATTCCGCCGGGACGTCAAAATGTTCGCGCGGATTTGGCGCCTCCGCCGATAGTCAGCTGGCCTCCCAGGCCTGCCGGATCAGCGCCAGGAGCTTGGCGTCCAGATCGGCGGGAGAGGTCAGGGTGAGCTTGGACTTCAGCCGCTCCGACCAGCCCTCCGCCTTGGGCGGCGCCAGCCTGGGATCGGCGTCCACCGGCACGGCCAGGCCCAGCACCACCTGGCCGCCCTTGGCGGGCTTGGCCGAGGCGAACTGGAAGTTGCGGGAAAATCCGGTGAAGGCCTTGCGCTGGCCGGTGACCACGTCGGGCAGGGCGGTGGCGGCGCGCTCGATGGCCTCGAAGATCGCGGTGGCCGCAGGATCCTTCCACACGCCCGCCCGCAGCGCCTCCGGCTGGTCCCACCCCGCGCCGGTGGGGAAGGCGGCCGACATCACCATGTTGGCGCGGTTCATGCCCAGGCCGTGGTGCTCCTTCATCCAGGCGATCCGGGTCATGGTCTTGGTCTCGGGGCACGTCCGGGCGATGGCCACCCATTCGTCCATCGTCTTGCCGGTCTCCTTCTCGAGGCTGGCGAGGGCGGTGGCGAAATACTTCTGCTGGCGCGGGCTCAGGCCCTTGGCGTTGTCGGCGTCGCCAGTTCCCATGCGGGGCTCCCTGTGTGCTAGGACGCTTCCAAGACCTCAGCAGGAGCGCGCCATGAGCTTGGACGGGACCTACGACGACGGCAATATCTTCGCCAAGATCCTGCGCGGCGAGATGCCCAGCGCGCGCGTCTTCGAGGACAGCCACGTCTACGCCTTCATGGACGTCTTCCCGCAGGCCCGCGGCCACACCCTGGTGATCCCCAAGCACTCCACCGCCCGCAACCTGCTGGAGGAGGATCCCGCCACCCTCGCGCCCCTGATCCTGGGGGTCCAGCGCGTGACGCGGGCGGTGCGCGCGGCCTTGAAGCCGGACGGCATCGTGGTCACCCAGTTCAACGGCGCGCCAGCCGGCCAGACCATCTACCACCTGCACTTTCACATCATCCCGCGCTGGGAGGGCCAGGCCCTGGGGCGGCACGGGGAGGGCGGTATGGCCGATCCCACCGAGCTCAAGGCGCTCGCCGACCAGATCGCCGCGCAGATCGCCTAGTTTCTCAGGCGCTGGCGGTCTCCGGCCACGAGGGGCCGGCCGCCGCTCGCCAGGGGTGACCGGCGGCGGCCACCAGCTGCTCCTGCTCTATGGGCTTGGGCAGGTGGGCGTTCATGCTGGCCTCGTGGCAGCGGACCACATCCTCAGGCAGGGTGGCGGCTGTGATCGCCACCACGGGGGTGTTGGCCCGGTCGCCTTCCAGCGCCCGGATCGCGCGGCAGGCGGCGAGGCCGTCCATGACCGGCATGTGGATATCCATGAACACGACGTCGAAGGGTCGGCTTCGCACCGCCTCAACCGCCTGAGCACCGTCCTCAGCTGTCTCCACGTCGAACCCTGCGGCCACCAACATCATCGCGGCCACCTGGCGGTTCACCGGGTGGTCGTCCACCACCAGGATGCGTCCGGCGCCGAGACCGGTGGTCTCGTCGGCGGGGGCTTCGGGCGACGCCTCAAGCCGTCGCAGAGGGAGCTCGAACCAGAATTCCGACCCCTCGCCCAGCACGCTCTCGACCCCGATCCGACCGTCCATCTGTTCGACCAGGGCCTTGGAGATGGCCAGGCCCATGCCGGCGCCGTCGAACCGTCGCGTGGCGCTGGTGTCAACCTGGGTGAAGGGCCGGAACAACTGGGTCATCGCCTCGGGGGCGAGACCGACGCCCGTGTCGCGCACACTCACGCGCACCCGGTCGGCGCCCGCCTTAGGGCACAGCGTCACCCGCACCACGATCTGGCCCTGGTCGGTGAATTTCACCGCGTTGCCCAGCAGATTGAGAAGG
Source organism: Pseudomonadota bacterium (assembly GCA_040386415.1). GTDB lineage: Bacteria > Pseudomonadota > Alphaproteobacteria > Caulobacterales > Caulobacteraceae > Phenylobacterium. The sequence continues at coordinate 1,704 of JAZKFM010000412.1, read as the reverse complement.
AGCTGAAGGATACGGTCCTCGTCGCCTTCATGGACCATGCCCTCGACCGCCGAGGCATCAACGCTCAGGGTCAGAGGGCCCACACTCGGCCTCACGATGCCGGCGGCCGCCCGTACGAGGTCGGCGAGGGCAAGGGGGGCGGCGGCAGGGGGCCGCGCTCCGGAACCCAGCCGCGAATAGTCCAGGATGTTGGTGACCAGGGAGAGCAGCACCTGGCATGAGGCCTGGATCACGGCCAGTTGCTCCCGCGCCTGAGGCGCCAGGTCGGCGCGTCCGGTCAGGAGTTGGGCATGGCCCTTGATGCCGTTCAGAGGCGTGCGCATCTCGTGGCTCAAGATCGCCAGGAAACGTCCCTTGGCGCCGTCGGCGGCCACGGCGTCCCGACGGGCGGCGCGGGCCACAACGAGGGCCCGGCGCAGGCCGGCCTGGGCCGCGGTGCGCTGGGCCAGCACGCTGGACAGGATGATGGCGGAGCTGACCAGGCAGGCCAGATAGAGCTGGAGGATCAGAATCTGTCGTGACGTATTGTCGGGGACCTGCGCGGCGATGGGTCCATGGCCGGCAACGGTGGCGCTGGCGGCGATGAACGAGGCCAGCATCACCATCAGGATCGTGTATGGGCTGCTGAGCCGGATGACCACCAGCAGGCCAAGGGGGAACATCAGGAAGAGCGCTGGCAGAGGCGTCGCGAAAATCAGCGCCGCCGCCGCGAGCACCAGGCCGATCAGGCCGAAGGTCTCCAACCGCGAAGCCGCCGCCCCGACGTCATAGCGGCGGAACCGAGCCAGCAGCAGGGCGGCGGGCGCCCCGATGATCATTCCGAGGAAGTCTCCGAAAACCCAGGTTCTCCACGCCGCCATGAAGTCGTCCTTGAACATCAGGGACGCGAGACAGGCGCCGAGGGTGCCCACGGCGACCGTGGCGGGAAGGGCCGCCAGCAGGACGAAATTCCGGAACCGCGGCAGGACATTCATGTCCAGTCCGGCGCCGCACACGCGTCGGATCAGGATCGCGGCGACGACCGCTTCCGTTAAGTCGCACCCTGCGATGAGCGCGGCCCGCAAGGGCGTGCTGCCGCTATTCAGAGCGGCCAGAAAATCGATGGTCGTGCACAGGGCCGCCAGCGCGATGGCCTGTTGGCGCGGGAGGAGCAGCAGGCCGGCGGCCAGTAGGCCGTTGCAGATCCAGAGCACGGCGAGGCCGTTGACACTGGTGGTCCAGGTGTAGGCCAGAAGGGCGCAGATTGCGTAGGCCGCCAGGAAGGCCAGGTCCAGGCCCACGGCGCGTGGGGCCTGGGCCGGCCGAAAGAGCTCGAAACGCGACGCCACTGAACCACCCCCTGCTTGGCGCAGGCCCTAGGCCTGGGCTCAATCATGGGTCGGGAAGTACGACCATGGTGAAGGTTATTGGCGGGCGGAATGATTCCGCCACCATCCGTAGATGGCGCCAAAAAGAACCCCAGGCTGAGGGCCTGGGGTTCGATTGTGCTCGAAGTCTGGGGTCTGGCCTTAGCCGGCCAGCTCCGGGGCGGCGCTGGCCGCGTCCTCGGCCGGGTTCTCGATGATCGGGGCGCCGGGCTCGGTGTTCTCGCCCTCGATCTCGAAGGCCAGCTTGGAGTCCTTCAGCACCACCTTCACGTGGCCACCCTTCACCAGCTTGCCGAACAGGATCTCGTCGGCCAGCGGCTTCTTGATGTGCTCCTGG
>JAZKFM010000411.1:0-18696 GCA_040386415.1 Pseudomonadota bacterium | reverse complement strand
GTCATCGTCCAGTTCGGCGGCCAGACCCCGCTGAAGCTGGCCCAGGCCCTGGAAGACGCCGGCATCCCGATCCTGGGCACCAGCCCCGACGCCATCGACCTGGCCGAGGACCGCGAACGCTTCCAGCAGCTGCTGCACAAGCTGGAGATCGCCCAGCCGATCAACGCCATCGCCCGCAGCCGCGACGAGGCCTTCGCCGGCGCTCATTCGGTCGGCTACCCCATCGTCATCCGCCCCTCCTACGTGCTGGGCGGCCGGGCCATGGAGATCATCCGCGACGACGAGCAGCTCGAGCGCTACGTCAACACCGCCGTGCAGGTCTCCGGCGACAGCCCGGTGCTGATCGACCAGTACCTCAGCCGCGCCACCGAGGTGGACGTCGACGCCATCTGCGACGGCAAGGACGTCTTCGTGGCGGGCGTCATGGAGCACATCGAGGAGGCGGGCGTGCACTCAGGCGACTCGGCCTGCTCCCTGCCCCCCTTCTCCCTGAAGCCGGAAACCATCGCCGAGCTGAAGGCGCAGACGGTGCGCATGGCCCTGGCCCTGAACGTCAAGGGCTTGATGAACGTCCAGTTCGCCATCGAGGAGCCGCACTCCGACAATCCGCGGATCTTCGTGCTGGAAGTGAACCCGCGCGCCAGCCGCACCGTGCCCTTCGTGGCCAAGACCATCGGCAAGCCGCTCGCCGCCATCGCCGCCAAGGTGATGGCCGGCGAACCACTGTCGTCCTTCGACACCAGCGAGCCGCCCTATAACCACATCGCGGTGAAGGAAGCCGTCTTCCCCTTCGCCCGCTTCGCCGGCGTCGACACCATCCTGGGCCCAGAAATGCGCTCCACCGGCGAGGTCATGGGCCTCGACTGGCGGCGGGAGGGCGAGGGCCTGGCTCCCGCCTTCGCGCGCGCCTTCGCCAAGGCCCAGCTGGGCGGCGGGGTGACTCTGCCCAAGACCGGTTGCGTGTTCGTCTCCGTGCGCGAGGCCGACAAGCCCTGGATCGTCGAGCCGATCCGCCTGCTGCTGGGCCAGGGCTTCCGGGTCCTCGCCACGGGCGGCACCGCCGCCTACCTGGCCGGAGAAGGCCTGGCCGTGGAGCATGTGAAGAAGGTGCTCGAAGGCCGTCCGCACATCGTCGACGCCATGAAGAACGGCGAGGTCCAGCTGGTCTTCAACACCACCGAGGGCAAGCAGTCGGTGGCCGACAGCTTCGAATTGCGCCGCACGGCCCTGATGATGAAGACCCCCTACTTCACCACGGCGGCCGGCGCCCTGGCGGCGGCCCAGGCCATCGCCGAGACCGCCAAGGCGCCCCTGGAGGTTCGCCCCCTGCAGAGCTACGCCTGAGCTGATTGACCGAACGGCGTTTTGGGCTCAACCTCCGCCTGTCGCCTTGCTTTCGCAGGCGCAGGTGGGCGTGTTTCCGGCGGCCCCTGAAGACTGACCGGACTAGCCCTAGAGGGCGCCTGTCGCAGCCTGGCGTGGGGACTTGTTCCCCCAACAGAATGCGAGGGAAACGCCATGTCAGAAGATCTCAAGACCGGCGAAACGGCTGTCCGTCACCACAAGAACCGGCACCTCTATGAACGCTTCGAGGGCCTGATCGGGGTCCTGATGGTCGCCGCCGTCGTGGTGCTTGCCATCGGGCTGATCTACGGCCTCGTCACCACGGGTGACTCAACACCGTCCTACCTCCGGTAGCCGGACACGATCCGGGCTGGCCCCACCCTGAGGTGGGCCGGGGCCAGCGCGGATCACACCTTCGCCACACCAATTCCGCCTGGACCACGTCTGGGCGGACACTTCTGCTTTTGCGCCACCACGCGCAGCCTGACGCAGCGTGATGCTGGGCAAGGCGCCGGGCCTGGGTTACCCCTCGTGCCACCACCCACAAGAAACCACGGGGAAACAGAATGGCGGGACGGGTTCAAGGCAAGGTGGCCCTGGTCACCGGCGGATCGAGCGGCATCGGGCGCGCCTGCGCCGAGCGCCTGGCCGAGGAAGGCGCGATCGTCATCCTCACCGACCTGCAGGACGAGAAAGGCCAGGCCCTGGCCGCCGAGATCACCGCCAGGGGCGGCAAGGCCCAGTACCGGCATCAGGACGTCACCTCAGAGCAGGCCTGGATCGATGTGGTCGCGGCCATCAAGGCCGACCACGGCCGCCTCGATATCCTGGTCAACAACGCCGGCATCGGCATCTCCGGCTCGGTGCTGGACATGCCCCTCAGTGACTTCCAGCGACAGGTGGCGATCAATCTCGACGGCGTCTTCCTCGGCGTGAAGCACTCGATCCCCGTGATGCGCCTCAGCGGCGATGGCGGCTCGATCATCAACATGTCCTCGGTGGCCGGCCTCAAGGGCTCGGCGATCCTGGCGGGCTACTGCGCCACCAAGGGCGGGGTGCGCCTGTTCACCAAGGCCGTCGCGATGGAATGCGGAAACGCCAAGGACGGCATCCGGGTGAACTCCGTCCATCCCGGCATCATCGAAACCCCGATCTGGGACGACATCATCGGCACGGGCGAGCCGGGGGACAACGCCCGCCCGCCCCGGCCACAGGTGCTGGACGCCATGAGCGCCGACGCCGTGCCCCTGGGCGGCAAGGGCTATCCGCTGGACATCGCAAACGGCGTCCTGTGGCTGGCCTCGGAGGAGAGCCGCTATGTCACCGGCGCGGAATTGGTCATCGACGGCGGCCTCTCGGTGAAGTAACCGGCGGCCCATGACCGCCACCCTGCACGTGATCTTCGGCCCCTCGGGCGCCGGCAAGTCGACCTACGCCAAGCAGCTCGCCCGCACCGAGCCGGCCATCCACTTCGCCATCGACGACTGGATGGCGCGGCTGTTCGCCGCCGACATGCCCGAACCGCTGGAGTTCGAGTGGATGATGTCCCGCGTCGAGCGCTGCGAGGCCCAGATCTGGTCGGTGGCCGCCGCGGCCATGGCCGCCGGGACCTCGGTGGTCCTGGACCTTGGCCTGATGCGCAAGTCCGACCGCGCCCGGGTGGCGGAGATCGCCGAGGCCTGCGAGCTCCCTCTCCAGTTCCACTTCGTCACCGCCAGTTCCGAGGTTCGCCGCGCGCGGGTCCTGGAGCGCAACGAGGTGCGCGGCGAGACCTTCGCCATCGAGGTGAACCCCGACATGTTCGACTTCATCGAGGGCGTCTACGAGGCCCCCGACGCCAAGGAGCTGAGCGGCGCCATCATCTCGGAAAGCTAGGTCGTCGGGAAAAGGTGCGCCGGCCAGGTGGCGTCGGCGGCCCGGTGATAGGCCTCCCGATGCGTCAGGCGGGCGTTGTAGTCCATCAGCACCGGATGCTCCGGCAGCTCCTTGCGATAAAGCGAGGTGGAGATCACCGAGCCCAGCATGACGTCGGCCGCTGAAAAGCGGTCCCCCAGCAGGTACTGCCGGTCCTTCAAGGCGCCGGTGAGGACGCCGATCACGTCCTCGTAGCCGCCGAACCCCGTCTCGCGCCCGGGCAGGTCGATGTGCTTGTCGTGCAGCATCAGCAGCGGCTCCAGCACCGCCGTCGAATAGACCATCCACTTCAGATAGGGGCCGCGATCGGCCTCCTCGATCCGGGGGGCCAGCGATCCATATCCGTAGCGGTCGGCCAGATAGAGGCAGATGGCGGGGTTCTCGCTGACCACCACCTCGCCGTCGGTGACGGTAGGCACCTTTCCTGACGGGTTGAGCGTCAGGTATTCCGGCTTCTTCTGATCGCCCTTGGCGATGTCGACGGTCTGGACGCGGAAGGGGACGCCCAGCTCCTCCAGCAGCCAGTAGGCGGTGAAGGCCCGGCTGGCGGGGGAGTGATAGAGGGTGACGCCCCGCTTGGCGGCCATGGTCTTGTCTCTCGTTGCAGAGGCAATCTAGGCGCCCGACCCGCCCGGCGCCACCGCGCGCCGATGGAACCCTCTCAAGGGCCGGGAGTTTGGGAGGCCATTCCGGCATCCGCCGCGCTTCGCAATGACATTGCTGCATTGCACCCCTTGAGTTTTCACAGTCTGGCTTCTATCCTCTATCCCCCCGGTCGCCTGCGCCCGCGGCCGGAACACAAACCCAAGGGCGAACCCGAGTTACCTATCTGCCATGGAAAAAGTCCCAATGACCGTCGGAGGCTATCAAGGCCTTGACGAAGACCTCAAGCGTTTGAAAACCCTGGAGCGACCAGCAGTGATCGCGGCCATTTCGGAAGCTCGCCAGCATGGCGACCTCTCGGAAAACGCCGAGTATCACGCGGCTAAGGAGCGCCAAGGCTGGATCGAAGGCCAGATCGCCGACATCGAAGATCGGATGGCCCGCGCACAGGTCATCGACGTCTCCAAACTTTCCGGTAGTCAGGTAAAGTTCGGCGCCACGGTCTCCGTCGTCGACGAAGACACCGAGGACGAGGCCCGCTACCAGATCGTCGGCGAGCATGAAGCCGACGTGAAGGCGGGCAAGATCTCCATCGCCTCCCCCATCGCACGTGCGATGATCGGCAAGGAGACCGGCGACGTCGTCGAGGTCCCGACCCCCGGCGGCACGAAGGCCTACGAGATCCTCAAGGTCGAGTGGGTCTAGCTAGGCCTTAGCCAAGCCGGAAAGGTTGCTATGGTGGGCCGGCGAGAGTCGGCTCCCTGGCTCACGCCTGAGCACGGAAGCCGCAAGCTTGCCGAAATCCCCCGACACGCCGCCGCTCGTCATCTGGGCCGTTTCCGACGGACGAGCCGGCATGGAGAGCCAGGTCGTGGGCCTGGCCAACGCCATCGCCGCCCGGCGCAAGGCTGAGGTGGTGGTCAAGCGCGTGGCCTGGAAGGGCCGCATCGGCCGCCTGCCGTGGTGGCTGAACCCCCTACCGCTCAAGACCCTGAAGCCCGACACCGGGATCGGCCCACCCTGGCCCGACATCTGGCTGGCCGCGGGCCGCGCCACCCTGCCGCTCTCCATCCGCCTGAAGGCCTGGACCAAGAACGCCACCTTCGTGGTCCAGACCCAGGACCCCCGCATGCCCACCAGCCTGTTTGACCTGGTGATCCCCCCCAAGCATGACCGCCTGCAGGGCGACAACGTGTTCCCGATCACCGGCTCGCCCAATGGCGTCAACGCCAAGCGGCTGAAGGCCGAGCTGGCCCGCTTCAAGAAGCAGATCGACGCCCTGCCCCGTCCCCGCGTCGCCGTGGTGATCGGCGGCAGGTCCAAGGCGCACAACCTGTCGGTGGAGCGCGCCGCCTCCCTGGCCCACGAGATCGAGTTGCCGGTCGTGCAGGAGGGCGGATCGGTCATGGTGAGTTTCTCGCGCCGCACGCCCGACGCGGCCCGCGCCCTCATGACGGCGCGCCTGCGGCACATTCCGGGGATCATCTGGGATGGCGAGGGGGAGAACCCCTACTTCGCCTTCCTGGCCGCGGCCGACTACATCCTGGTGACCGAGGATTCCACCAACATGGCCACCGACGCCGCCAGCACCGGCAAGCCGGTCTTCATCCTCAAGATGGACGGCGACAGCCTGAAGTTCCGCCTGTTCCACGAGGATCTGGAGCGCCTCGGCGCCGCCCGGCCGTTCGGCGGGGCCTTCCACCGGTGGAAGTATCCGCCGCTGGCGGAAACGGACCGCGCCGCCATCGAGGTGCTGCGCCGCTACGATGAGCGAGCCCAGGCATGAGCGTCGAAATCCGCCCCGCCAACCCCGGCGACCTGGCCGCCATCCTGGAATTCGATCCCGTCGCCCGGCGCGAGGAGCGCCGCCACGACTATATGAGCAAGGCCCTGGCCGGCGACCGGGGCATGGATGTCCGCGTCCTGGTGCTGGACGACGAGATCGCCGGCTACGCGGTGATGGCGGAGTTCTTCGGCCACCCCTTCCTGGAGCGCATCTACACCGCCGAGCGCTTCCTGCGCCGGGGGGTGGCGGGCGCGCTGATGGCCAATATCGAGGGGCAGTTCGAGGGCGACCGGATGTTCGTCTCCTGCAACGAGTCCAACCAGCCCATGCGCACCCTGCTGGTGGCGCGCGGCTACAAGGTCTCGGGCATGGTGGAGAACCTCGATCCAGGCGATCCGGAACTGTTTTTTGTGATCTTCCGCGACGCCCTGGACGCCGCGATCGAGGCCGCCAGCTAAGCGCCGACAAGATCAGAAGCAGACGCTGCGCGCCGCGGAAGACCGGCAGCCCCACCAATTGTGCCGGGACAAGTAGTCGCACCGGCGAAATCTATCTCGCGTTGACTTCGGCGGCAAACAACCTTCGATGAAGGCAAGGGCTATTTCGGCCCAAAGAGGGTCGCGTCACATTGGATACGACGCACCCACGGTGCGAAGGGTTCGAAATGCGTATCCTCGTGATCGATGACGACCCGCTCATTCGTATGATGGCGATGGCGCTCCTCACAACCGACACCCAGAAGGTCAGCTGCGCGGAAAACGGGATGGACGGGCTGGCCTGCATAGCATCCGCCGCGCCCGATCTGGTTCTCCTTGATGTCTCCATGCCGGACGTATCGGGCTTGGACCTTCTCCCCCGCCTTCGGAAGGCCCCTGGCTGGGAGCGCACGCCCATTCTGATGCTCACCGCCGAGAGCGAGATTGAGAATATCGTCAGGGCGCAGCGCGACGGCGCGCGGGGCTATATCTGCAAGCCAGTTCAACCAGAAACCCTGGTGGCGATGGTGCACGACATCCTGCACCAACCTGACATCCTATGGCTCGACGACTATACGCGCCTCCGGCGCCCGGCCTAGGCGGGGAGGCGGAGGCGGATGGGGGGCTTGGGTGGACAATGGCCCGCCTGGCGCAGGGCTCAGGACACTATGATCGCGCGTCGGAGACCCTGGTCGTGAGTGCCGACCTGCGACTTCTCTATGTCGATGACGACGACCTTGTCCGCGATCTGGTGCGGATATCGTTGGACCTGGATCCTCTCCTTGAGAGTCAGGCCGCGGCTTCCGGCGAGGAGGCGTTGGCCCAAATTGTCGTGTTCAAGCCGGACGTTGTCATGCTCGATGTCAGCATGCCCCAAATGGATGGGCCCGAGGTGCTCAGGCGCCTGCGCCTGATCCCGGGACACGTCCACACGCCCGTGATTTTCATGACGGCGCGCGCCTTGGCCGACGAATTGCAACATCTGATGGCCCTTGGCGCGGCGGGCACGATCCTGAAGCCGTTTGATCCGATCTCTTTAGCAAGTGAAATCCGCAGCATTGTCGGAGCCCAACCGGATGGATGACGCCCTGGCCCAGGTGCGTGAGCAATTCCGGCGGCGCTGCGGCGATGATCTGCAATCCCTGCGCGCCGCCATGCGGGCGCCGCAGGGGCTCGGCACGGTGTCGTTCCAAACCATGGTTCACCGGATCTCCGGCATCTCCGGTAGTCTCGGCTTTCCCAAGCTGGGCGCCGTGGCGGCGGAGATTGATCGTACCTGTTCCCGGGGCGCGGGCGTGGACCCGACCGGGCTGCAGGAACTTGAGATCGCCCTGGCCGAGGTCGTCAGCCCATACGGCGACGCCCCTGCGCGCTAGAGGCGCCTTTCCCCCGCCCCGCTTTCGGCCTTCCATGGGTGGCAGATGATTCCCCCACGTCCCCGCATCCTGTTTGTCGCAAACGCCGGCCCGGAGGTCGGCGGCGGCCACGTGATGCGCTGCATCACGCTGGCCCGCGCCCTGGGCGAGCGGGGCGCCGATTGCGCCTTCGCCTGCACCCCGGAGGTGGCCGCGCTGCTGGACGTCTTCGGCCCGGAGATCGTGCGCGAGGAGGCTACCGGCCTCGACCCCGACCACATCGCCGACGCCCTGACTGGCGTGCGCTTCGACGCCGTGGTCTTCGATCACTACGGCCTGGGCCGCGAGCATCACGAAGCCCTGGCCAGAGGTCGCACGAGCCTGGTGATCGACGATCTGGCCGACCGCCCCCTGGCCGCCAATCTGGTGCTGGACTCCGGCCCTGGCCGCCAGCCGAGCGACTACGCCCTGCTGACCGACGCCCAGCTGCTGCTTGGCCCGGAGTTCGCGCCGGTGCGCCCGGAGTTCGCCCACCTGCGCAACGCCGCCCTGGCCCGCAGGAGCGGCGGGGTTCGCCGCGTGCTGGTGACGCTTGGCCTCACCGACGTGGGCGCGATCACCGCACGGGTGGTGGAACGGCTGCGGATGCGCCTCAACGACGTGGCCATGGATGTCGTCCTGGGCGCCGGCGCGCCCAGCCTGCCGGGCCTGACCAAGATCGCCAGCCGCGACCCGCGCATGACCCTGCACGTCGACAGCCAGGACATGGCCCACCTCATCCTCAACGCCGACATCGCCATCGGGGCCGCCGGGTCGAGCATCTGGGAGCGCTGCGTGCTGGGGCTGCCTTCGGCCATGCTGGTCCTGGCCCAGAACCAGCAGGGCGCGGCCGACGCCATGGCTGAGCGGGAGGCCGCCCTGGTGATCGACGCCCGCGCCGATGACCTGGACGCCCGCCTGGACCGCGCCATCGTACGCCTGCTGACCGACGCAGCGCTCCGCGCCCGTCTCTCGGCCGCCAGCGCGGCAATCTGCGACGGCCTGGGCGCGGGCCGGGCCGCGGAGGCCTTACTGAAGCTGATCGCCACCCGCGACAGCCTGCCTCACCCGCAAGGCCCGCAACCTTAACGGTCCTTTCGCACCCCATGGCCTAGGTTGGCGGAAACGGGGAGGCGCCCAAGGCGCTCGTAAGACAGTCGGCATGCGACAGCTTGGTGTTATCCGGGGTTCAAAGACCCCGACGGTCCGCATCATCGGCGGCGGGCTCACGGGAATTCTGGCCGCCTTCGAGGCCCATCGTCTCGGTTGCCGCGACATCGAGCTCCATGAGCGTTTCGACCAGTTGGGCGGGACCGCTTGGCCCCGCCGCGACCATGGCCTGGAACTGCGCGCCGACCGCCGCTGCTTCGGGCCCCAGGGCGATCCGACCCGTAGCCTGCTGGAAGCCAACGGCCTGGTCTTCGAGGATTTCGAGAACCGCTACGGCTCGGTCAGCCCCGCGCCAGGCGGCGACCTGGCGTTCACCCACGACTTCGAGGGCCCGGCCCTGCGGACCCGCACGCTCGATCTCAACCCTGTCACCGGCGACAGTCTGGCCGACAGGATCCGCGCCTATCCCCATGATATTTCAGGCCCTCTGACTCGCTATTGCCAGTGGGCCCTCGGCTCGTGGCTGGACGAAGTGGACGCCGGCGCGGCCATCCCGCTGGGCGTCAAGCGGGTCTATGCCACCGACGTCGAGACCTGCGACCTGGCCCGGGCCAAGAAGTCCGACCCGGTCTATGACGGCCTCTACGGCATTCCCCGCGCCCTGTGGGGCCGGCTGCAGAACCAGACGGCCAGCCTGCCGGCGGGGGGTTTCCAGACCTTCTTCATGCGCTGCCAGAGCGCCCTGGAGCGGTTGGGCGTGACCATCCAGACCGCCTCCTTCCTGTCGCCGCAGCAGGCCTTCGCGGCCCGCGAGGCCGGTGACATCGTGGTCTGGGCGGCCGATCCGTCGCCGCTGTTCGCGCCCCTCGACCTTGAGCCCCCCAAGCGCCTGGCCAAGAGCCTGACCAGCTACATCTTCAAGGCCCGCTATGCCGGGCCCCTGCCCTTCCATGTCCGCAACTTCACCGCCGAGGGATCGGTCTTCCGGGTGCACCTCTATGAGTGCCGGGGCCAGGCCCTGCTCTCGGCCGAGTGCGTCTCGGAAATCTCCGACAGCGAATTGCGCCGCGAGGTTCACAGGCTGATGGGCGGCTTCGGCGGCGCCTCGCTGCACCTGGATGAGACCATCTCGATCCAGGTCGAGCCCCGCTGGGCCCAGCACTCCCTGGACGCCGCGCGCAAGCTGACGGGTCTGCACGGCGTGCTCGCCAAGCATCAGGGTTCGAACTTCATCGCCGGCGCCTGGGAAGCTCAGACCCAGACCGCGTCGCTGTCGGAAATCTCGAAGTCCCTGACGGCGGCCCTGGAGCTCGAGCCCTCCGAGGCCATCGCCGCCTAGCCGATCATGTCCCAGGCCAGGGGTTCGCCCCGAGCCAGGGCGCGGCTGGCGGGCCTGCCAAGCACCTTCTCCAGCTCGGCCGGCGGCAAGCCGTTGCCTGGCCGGATCGAGCGGACATTGGCCCGCGTCAGGAGCTCGCCGGCCTTGACGTCGGCGCTGATATAGAGCGAGCGGCGGAACTGGCGGTTGGCCCTTTCCGAGCCCAGCAGGTCGTAGTGGGCACGGCCGAGCGCCGTCCAGGCGTCCTTGCAGTCGCGCACCAGGGCGGTGAATTCCGCGGGCTCCAGGCTGAAGGCGGCGTCCGGTCCGCCGTCGGCGCGGGCCAGGGTGAAATGCTTCTCGATCACGCAGGCGCCCAGCGCGATGGCGGCCACCGAGGCCGCCGTGCCGTGGGTGTGGTCGGAGAGTCCTATCGGGCTGTCGAAGCGGGCGGCCATGTCGGCCACGGTGCGGACATTGGCGTCCTCCAGGACGGCCGGGTAGCTGGAGACGCAGTGCAGCATCACCACCCCGGGCGCGCCGGCGGCGAGCGCGGTGTCGCGGGCGGCGGTCATCTCCGCCAGGCTGGCCATTCCGGTGGAGATGATCAGCGGTTTGCCTCTGGCCGCCGCATAGGCGATCAGCGGCAGGTCCACGGCCTCGAAGGAGGCGATCTTGAAGGCCGGGGCGCCCAGGCCGTCCAGCAGGTCCACCGCGCTCTCGTCGAAGGGACTGGAGAACAGGGTCACCCCGCGCCGGGCGGCCCGCTCGAACAGGGCGGCGTGCCACTCATAGGGGGTCTGGGCCTCCTGGTAGAGCTCATGCAGGCTGCGGCCGTCCCACAGCCCGCCATGGATTTTGAACTCCGGCCGGTCGACATCCATGGTGATGGTGTCGGCGGTATAGGTCTGGATCTTGATGGCGTCGCAGCCGGTGGCGGCCGCCGCGTCGATCATGGACAGCGCCCTGTCCAGGCTGCCGTTGTGGTTCCCCGACAGCTCACAGATCACATAGGGTTCGTGGTCCGCCCCGATCCGGCGGCCGGCGATCTCGATTTCGGAACTCATGGCCGCCCGACCTCCACCACCTGCGCGCCTGATGCGAGGCTCTCCTCGACCAGATCCCACACAGTCTCGAGTCGTGCGATTAAGGACGGGTTCCGACTGTTGCCGACCCGCACCCAGAGGATCGGCGGAGCCGGGTCGCGGGTGAACACCCACTCCGCGAAGTCACGATCCTTCGTGACAAGCACGCTCTGACGCTCCAGCGCTGCGGCCCAGATCTCGTGGTCCGTCGCAGAGAGCAGTCCAATGTCCGCGACGTGGTCAGCACTGTGACCGGCCGTACGGAGCCACTCCGCCAACGCCAGCGGAAGCTGGGCGTCGACCAGGAACTTCACGCGGCGACGACGGCCGTGCCTGACGCCTGCGCAGCGGCGTAGGCAAGCGAGGCCCTGATATCGTCGGCTTCAAGATAGGGAAAGTCCGCGAGAATCTGCTCGACGCTCATGCCCGCCGCCAGCATCTCGAGCACATCCTGCACCCGCACGCGAAGACCCCGAATGCTCGGGCGACCGCCGCCCTTGCCGGTCTCGATGGTGATGCGCTGCAGAAGGTCGGTCATACCCCACCATACATCGCCACGGATAACACGGCCACAGGCGCCCTAGATCGGCTTGGCGCCTGGGACCGCCACGTCGGACCCGTCGATGCCGCCCTCGGTCTCCACCACCACCGCCCCCAGGGCCGCCACTTCCTCAAGCTTGGCGAGGTTGGCTTCGTGGCCGGCGCGGTCGAGGCGGTAGAACATGATGGCGCTGATGGCCATCAGGGCGAACAGCGCCGTGGCCGGCAGGTACAGCAGGGCCAGGTTGGTCATGATCGACGGGTCCAGGCTCTCGGGCTTGGCCTTCTCGGGCATGCCCACCCACAGCAGCAGGAAGCCCGGGATGATGCTGGCCACGGAACCGGCGACCTTCTGCAGGACGTTGTCGGCCGAGAGCAGCAGGCCCTCCGACCGGCGGCCGGTGGCGAGCTGAGACTCCTCCACCACGTCGGCGATCATCGAGGCGGTGAGGATGGCCGCCGCCGTGGCGAAGGCGCCGTAGAGCGTGCGGTCCAGCAACAGGATTCCGGTCAGGCTGCCGCTGCCGTTCATCTCCTGCGGGATGATCCCCAGCAGGCGCAGGGTGATGGGCGTGAGCGACGTCACCAGGGCGAGACCCATCAGGATCGCGCAGGCCCGCTTCTTGCCGTAGATGCGCGACACGAGGGGCGCGAGGATCAGGGCCAGCAGGCTGCCCAGCATGGTCCCGGCCACGATGAAGGCCAGGTTGGCCGAGCCCATGCCCCAGAAATAGGTTTGGAAATAGATGTTCAGCCCGTTGCTGAGGCCCGCGCCGACGCCCACGAACAGGGCCGAGAGCGACACCACCAGGAAGTTGCGGTTGGACATGGTCACCAGCATTTCCTTGACCACGTCGAGGACGCTGATGCTGCGCGCCGCCGGCTTGTGCAGGAAGGGGATGAACCTCTGGGTCGCCAGGCAGGCCACCAGGATCGAGAAGATCATCAGGCCGCCGACCACCAGGGCGTAGGGGCCGTAGCCGTCCGGATTGAGCTGGCCGCGGATTTTCTCGCCGTCAGGCCCCACCGTGTCCTTGAGGAACACCACCCAGCCCATCACCGCCGCCGCGCTGCTGGCGAAGATGGCGAAGAAGTAGCGGAAGGTCAGCAGCTGGGTGCGGTCGTGATAGGCCGGCGCCAGCTCGGGCGTCAGGGCCGTGGCCGGCACCTCATAGAGGCTGATGGTCGCCTTGGCGGCGATGACCATCACGATCATGTAGGCGGTGATCGCGCCGTCGGACCAGCCCTGGGGCGGGTTGAACAGGGCCACCAGGGTGATGGCTGACGGCAGGGCGGCGAAATACATGAAGGGGTGGCGGCGACCCAGGCGAGAGCGCCAGTTGTCGGAAATCTGGCCGACGAAGGGGTCCCAGAGGGCGTCGAAGAAGATGGTCACCGCCAGGCCGATGCTGACCCAGTGCGGCGGCAGGCCGACGATCTGATTGTAATAGAGCAGCAACAGACCCATCAGCTGGGTCTTCACCCCAAATGCGACGGTCCCGAAGCCATAGGCCAGCTTGATCGGTAGGGTCAGGGCCGGCCGTTGGGCTGCGACGTCGGTCACTAGGCGTTCCTCCTTATGCTTGGCCAGATTGCGCCAGAATGCGGCGATCAAACCAAGTCAATTCTTGGGGCCAGGACGTTCGCGGCCCTGGCGTTTTCAGCAACATGTCGTTGCGTCATGTTGCGGGGATGTTTCTGCGAAAGCTAGATCGCCCTCGCCAGGGTGCGCTGGCGCGGAATCTCACCTACATAGGCCACATGTCCGAGACCAAAGCCCCCCGCACCACCCGCTGCCTGATCGTCGGTTCCGGCCCGGCCGGTTACACCGCCGCGATCTACGCCGCCCGCGCCCTGCTTAAACCCGTGCTGATCCAGGGCATCCAGCCCGGCGGCCAGCTGACCATCACCACCGAGGTGGAGAACTATCCGGGCTTCGCCGACGTCATCCAGGGCCCCTGGCTGATGGAGCAGATGCAGGCCCAGGCCGAGCACGTGGGCACCGAGATCATCAACGACATCGTGCTGACCGCCGACCTGTCGCAGCGGCCGTTCCGCCTGACCACCGATAGCGGGGAGGTCTGGCTGGCCGAGACCCTGATCATCGCCACCGGCGCCCAGGCCAAGTGGCTGGGCCTGGAAACCGAACAGAAGTTCCAGGGCTTCGGCGTCTCGGCCTGCGCCACGTGCGACGGCTTCTTCTACCGCGGCAAGAACGTCGTCGTGGTCGGCGGCGGCAACACGGCGGTGGAGGAGGCCCTGTTCCTCACCAACTTCGCCGCCAAGGTCACGGTCGTGCACCGGAAGGACGAGTTCCGCGCCGAGAAGATCCTGCAGGAACGCCTGTTCAATCACCCGAAGATCGAGGTGATCTGGGACTCGTCGATCGACGAAGTGCAGGGCGACAGCGACCCCATGGGCGTCACCGGCGTGCGCCTGAAGAACGTCAAGACCGGTGAGACCCAGGAGGTGGCCTGCGACGGGGTGTTCATCGCCATTGGCCACGCGCCGGCCTCAGAGCTCTTCAAGGGCCAGCTGGAAATGGACGCCTCGGGCTATCTGAAGGTCAAGGCCGGCACGACCGCCACCGCGGTCACCGGTGTCTATGCGGCGGGCGACGTCACAGACGACGTCTACCGCCAGGCCGTCACCGCGGCGGGCATGGGCTGCATGGCGGCCCTGGAAGCCGTCCGGCTGCTGGCCGAGGAAGACCACGCCCGCGCCCATAACCCGATCAGCCACCACGAGGCCGAACGCATCGGCGTCTGGTGACTTTCGACCCGGCCTGATCTAGTCCGACCCAACACTTCCGCCCGAAAAAACGAGGCCGCCGGCCATGACCAACCTGATCGTGAGAGGCGGACGCGCCCTGCGCGGAACCATCACCCCCTCCGCCAACAAGAACGCGGTCCTGCCGGTCCTTTGCGCCACCCTGCTGAGCGACCAGCCCATCGTCCTGCACCGGGTTCCGGACATAACAGACGTCCGCAAGATCCTGGAATTCTTCGGAAAACTGGGCTCCTCCGTTGACATGGACTACGCCACCGGCACGCTGAAGCTGCGCCACGGCGAGGGCCTGGACCCGAAGGAAGCGCACCTGCCCCTGGGCATGCGCTCCACCCTGATGCTGATCCCCGCCCTGCTCTACCGGTTCGGCGCCGCCAGCATCGAGGAGGACGTCACCGGCTGCACCCTGGGCGTCCGCGAGATCGACCCGCACATCGAGGTGTTCGAGAGCTTCGGCGCCCAGATCGACCGCAAGCCCGAGGCCATCTTCATCAGGACCCCCAAGGGGTTCGCCACCACCGACCACTGGCTGGACTACGCCTCGGTCACCACCACCGAGAACTTCATCCTCTGCGCCGCCACCGCCAAGGGACGGTCCCAGCTGACCAACGCCGCCTGCGAGCCGCACGTGCAGGAGTTCTGCGGGTTCCTCGAGAAGATGGGCGCCCGGCTCGAGGGGGTCGGCGGGTCGCGGATCGTCGTCGAGGGGGTGGCCAGCCTATCGGGCGCGGAGTTCACCTTCGCCGACGACTTCCACGAGGTGGCCACCTTCCTGGCCATGGGCGCCATGACCGGCGGCGACATCGCCGTGAGGAACGGCTCGGTGGACCAGTTCCCCCTGCTGGACCGCACCTTCGCCAAGTTCGGCGTCGAGATCACCCACAAGGACGGCTGGAGCCGCGCCAAGGTCGATGGCGGCGGCATGCGGGTGCGCCAGCCCTTCACCGCCAATATCCTGCAGAAGGTGGAGGCCGCGCCCTGGCCCTATGTGCCGGCCGACCTGCTGCCGATCTTCGTGGCGCTCGGCGTGCGCTCCGAGGGCCAGTGCATGTTCTGGAACAAGGTCTATGAGGGCGCGCTCGGCTGGTCCTCGGAACTGGGCAAGTTCGGCGCCCACTCCCTGCTGTGCGACCCGCACCGCCTCATCACCTTCGGCGGCAAGCCCCTGGTGCCGGCGCAGGTGGAGAGCCCCTACATCATCCGCGTCGCCATCGCCCTGTTCATGCTGGCCGCCAGCATCGAGGGCGAAAGCACCATCCTCAACGCCACCCCCATCCAGCGCGCCCACCCCAAGTTCGTCGAGAACCTGAATGCGCTGGGCGCCGACGTGTCGTGGGTGGCGGGGGACTGAGGCGGAGAGTCACCGACCCGCCCCCGACCACCTGATCTGCAGGAGAGGGACGAAAACGAAGGTCACTTGAGCCGCCAGGCCGATCGCGCCGGCAAGTGACCGGAATTCGGCCAGGTAACCGCTCAAGGGGCGGCCGAAGAGCAGGATCGAAACGCCCAGTTCCAGCAGCATCAGCAGGACAAAGGCGGTCCCGCCCATCGCCAGCCGCGGGACGGCCGCCGGCGGGACCCTGAAGGTCCGAACACACCAGGCCGAAGCCAGCCAGCTCACCGCCAGGATCAACGGTGTCTCCAGAAGCACGGCCCCCGTCGGGCCAAGCCGGGGCGCCACCAACATGACCCGCACGACGCCAAGGACGAAGGCGATCAGGAAAACGATACCGACATAGGCGGTCCCCGCCCCGAGCCATCCGCGCGGCGCGCGGGCCTGCTGGTCGGTCACGAGACAAGCACCTGCGCTATGGGCCGCCGCAGCGACCTGGGCATGTCGCGGCCATAGCCGAACCGCACCACAAGATCGGGACGCAGATCCGAGCCCAGCCAGCGGGCGAATTCGGCGCGCGAGGGGACGTCCTCCAAGGGCTGGTTGAGGAAGGCCAGTTTCATCCCGGCGGCGGTGGCCTGCAGGGCGAAGCGGGTATAGGCGCGGCCGGCCTCGACCCAGCCGGCGGGGCCGCCATCGCGGCTGTTGAAGACCGCCAGGCCGGCTGAGCTGCGCATCTGGCGCACGATCTTGTCAGTCTCACCCTTCTCGGTGAAGGCGAGATCAAACAGCCGCTCTCCGAGCATGCGCGGCGAGGTGGGATTGCCGGAGGCCGCGGCGAACAGGCCGTCGCGACGCGCCAGGGCCTCGGCGGCGTCGAAGCGGATCCAGGCCTTGAGCTCCCGGCGAAACGCCGGGTCCCGCACCTGGGCGGCGTTCCCCCGTACGATGAAGTCGGTGGCCTGTCCGAGGCGCCCGGCGTCGGTGATCAGCGCCAGGTCGACCCGCGGCCCCGCGGCGGCGGACAGGGCGCGCAGCTGATCGGGAGCCGCGGCGCGCCCGTCGTACTCGCTCCGCGTCGAGGCGCGTCGGGGGATCGCCAGGAACAGCTCTCCCGGGCTGGCGGGCGCCGGGATGAAATCCAAGGTCAGACCCAGGCGGGGATCGAGGGCCGTGACCTCGCCGCGCCAGCCGTAGCCGGGGGCCGCCTGCAACATGGTCTCGGCGGCGCATCCCAGGCTGGCGAACAGGTGATGATCGTCGGGATCGACCACCGGGGTCCGGCGGGAAAGGTCAGGGGAGATGCGGAGCCGCCGCTCGGACACCGAGAACCGCCAGGGCTGGGTGTTGTGACCGTTGGCCGCCAGGGTCGCCGCATGGACCAGGGCCCCGGCTGGAAACCCCGCGCCGCCAGGAAGCATTCGCCACGTCTCGGCGACCGTCCGTGCATAGGCGTCCGACCCCGTGCAAGCCGCGAGCGGCAGGGTCCCGGCAGCCAGGACGAGGGCGCGGCGTGACAGCATGATGGTGTCTCCTTAGCCGGGAGACTGGAGCGGCAGGAGGACCCGCGCCTTGAGGCAGGTCAACAAGCACCCAACTCCGCAAGCGCGATCAAGCGCCCCTGAGCTAACCTCGTCTCATGAACCGGCCCGTCACCCGTGAGAGCTACGCCCACCGCCTGAACCGGGTGGCCGAGCACATCTGGGCGCATCTGGATGAGCCCCTCGACCTGACCGCCCTGGCCGAGGTCGCCTGCCTGTCGCCGTTCCATTTCCACCGCATCTACCGGACGATGATCGGCGAGACCGTCATCGAGACGGTGAGCCGCCTGCGTCTGCAGCGGGCCTCGATGGAGCTGGCGCGCGGCCAGGCGCCGATCGCGGAGATCGCGCGGCGCGCCGGCTATGGCTCCAACCCCGCCTTCACCCGCGCCTTCCGCGCCGCCTACGACCTTGCGCCCGCCGCCTTTCGGGCGACCCGGCGCGCCGAAACTGGAGCTCCAGCCATGCCCGTCGAAGTTCAGGACCGCCCCGCCATGCGCATCGCCACCGTGCCCCACCGAGGACCGCCGCAACAGATCGGCCAGGCCTTCGACCGGCTGATGGCCTGGGCCGGGCCCAAGGGCGTGGTGATGCCGCCCGCCGTGGGCGTCGCGGTCTATCTGGACGACATGTCGGTGGTCCCGCCCGCGGACCAGCGCGCCCTGGCCGGCCTCACGGTGAGCCCTGAGGTCGAGACCGACGATACAGTGACGATCCACGAGGTCGCCGCCGGCCGCTATGCCGTACTGCTGTACAAGGGCCCCTACGCCCAGATCGGCCAGGGCTACGAGGAGCTGTTCGCCTGGCTGCCCACCAGCGGCGAGGAGCCGGCCAACGCCCCCTGCGTCGAGGTCAACCTCAATGACCCGCGAAAGACCGCGCCCGCCGACCTGCTGACGGAGCTGTGCCTTCCCCTGAAGCCCTGAGCGGGTAAGCTGGCGGCATGATCCGACACGCCAAGCCCGCCGACCACGCCGCCATCCGCGAGATCAACATCGCCGCCTTCGGAAAGCCCGACGAGGCCGACCTGGTGGAGCGCCTGCGCGCCGATGGCGACAAGGTCTTCGAGCTGGTGGCCGACGAGGACGGCGTCGTGGTGGGCCACATCTTCTACAGCCGGCTGTGGGCCGACAGCGTCAACATGTACGCCGCCTTGGCGCCCATGGCCGTCCGCCCCGACCTGCAGAAATCCGGCATCGGCTCGCGGCTGGTGAAGGCCTCCCTCGACACCGCCCGCGAGTTCGGGACCCACGCGGTGGTCGTTCTGGGGCACCCGGCCTATTACCCGAAGTTCGGCTTCACCCCGGAGGCGGCCGCCAAGGTGAAGGCCCCCTACTCCGGCAGCCCGGCCTTCATGGCCCTGGAGATCGAGGACGGCGCGCTGGCCGAGCCGGTCCTGGTGGCCTACCCGGACGCCTTCGGCTGAGCCGCCCTTTTCCTCCCCCGTTTACGGGGGAGGGGGACC
>JAZKFM010000410.1:0-5795 GCA_040386415.1 Pseudomonadota bacterium | reverse complement strand
ATAGCCCACATCGCCCTCATCGGACTGCCGCTGGTCCAGGGCCACGCCGCGCAGATAGGCCTCATAGGCCTCCACCGACCGGGTCCCGGCGTCGACCATGGCCCGGAGCTTCGCGGGCTCCAGGATGCTCTTCAGGGACGAGGCGATGTGGAAGGCGATATCCTCCTGGATGGCGATTACGCCCCGGTCACGGCGATCATAGGTCTGCGACCAGAGCTGGGCGCCGTCGGCCGCGCGGATCAGTTGGGCGCTCACGCGCACATGGTCGCCGTCCCGCCGCACCGAACCGGTCAGCACGTGGGCGACGCCCAGCTCCCGGGCCACGGCGCGCACGTCGGTGTCGTTGTCGCGGAACCGCGAGGCCGCCCGCCGCGAGATCACCCGCAGGTCCGGGGCCCGGGCCAGGCTGGAGGAAATCTCCTCGGTCATGCCGTCGGCGAACCAGGTCTCGCTGCGCCCCGGTGTCAGGTCGGCGAAGGGCAGGACGACCACCGACTTCGCCGCCGCCGACGCCTCGACGGTGGCAGAGGCTTCCGCCGTCAGACTCTGCCGCCAGGCCGCCGCCGCCCCGATGGCGACCAGGCTGGCCACCCCCAGCGCGAAGGCCGCCGGAAGCCCGGGCGGCCATCTCCGGCCCCGTGACACGGCGTCGATGACCGCCACGGCGGGGAGCTGTTCGCCCGCGGCCCGGCGCTCCACCGGCAGCAGGAAGCGGTAGCCCCGGCCGTGGACCGTGCCGATCACCTGCGGGCTGCGGGCGTTGTCCCCCAGGGCGCGGCGCAGTTCCTTGATCGCCGTGGTCAGGACGGAATCGCTCACCGCCAGTCCTGGCCAGGCCCGTTCGAACAGCTCGTCCTTGGTCACCAGGACCTGGGGCCGCTCCATTAGGGTGCGCAGCAGGGCGAACGCCTTCCCGCCCAGGTGGAGGGACGTCTCGTTGCGCCAGACGCGCTCATCTTCAAGGTCGAGCCGGTAGGGCCCCGCCACCAGGAACCGATCAGTCATGCCCCGCCGCTAGCATCCAAAAGGTCCAGCGCCTACGCCGCCAGAGGGCCTGCGCGGCCCGCCTCAGAACTTCCTCAGAATATTCGGCGCTCTCTCAGACCCCCCGAACGGCGTTATCTCACCGAAATTGCAGAGCTTTCTTTGCCGCCACAGGCGCTGCCGCCGGCAAGCGGCGCCTGAGTGAGATTTCAGAACCTTATCAGGCCCCTCGCAAGATTGACCGGCCCCGGATGGGAGAAGCCTCGTCCCCGGCGCGGTCCGGGTCCGCGGAATCTCATTCGCTCGGACCAGATCGCGCGCTCCCAGCTTCTCCCCGGCCAGGACCCCGCATGACGACCGATCCCCCTGACGCCGCCCCCGACGTGGCGGACCTCTCGAAGGCCGCCCCCGACGCCTGGGGCGCGGTCGCCGACGCCCGGCGGCGGCTGGCCCTCAGGGCCTGGCGCGATTGGCCCGACGACCTGCCGTGCGAGATCGCGTCGGCCCCCGGCGCACCCGGGGACGACTGATGCCCCCTCCCTTTCAAGGAACCGTCCCGATGGCCCTCGTCCCGCCGCCGACCCGCCGCGCCCTCGCCGCAGGTCTGCTGGTCCTCTCCGCCTGCCCGGCCCGGGCCCAGACGCCGCAGGCCGATTCCCTGATGGCCGCCTCCCACCAAGCCGGCCGGTTCGCCCACGCGCGCTTCAGCGCCAGGCTCGTCCTCTCCACCCGTGGGGGAGGCGATCGCATCCGCCAGCTGCGGGGCGCCGGCAAGCTGCTGGAGAAGGGCGCCGCCAGCGCCCGTCTCATGCGCATCGAGGGGCCCGCCGACATGCGCGGCGTCGCGACCCTCACGGTGGAGCGCCAGGCCGCCGCCGACGATCTCTGGGTCTACCTGCCCGCCCTGCGCCGGGTGCGCCGGTTGGTCTCCTCCAACCGCCGCGACCCCTGGATGGGCTCGGAGTTCTCCTTCGGCGACATCGTCGGCCACGAGGTCGCCGACTGGCGACACACAATCCTGCGCCGCGAACGGATCGCCGGCGCCGCCTGCACCTTGGTGGAGAGCCTCCCCATCCGGGCGGGCCTGGCTTCCGAGACCGGCTATTCGCGCCGGCTGTCCTGGATTCGCGACGCCGACCTGGTTCCGGCCCGCGCCCAGTTCTTCGACCTGGCCGGCGGTCTGCTGAAGACCATGACCGCCGCCGAGGTCCGCACCCTGGCCCCCGGCAAGGCCCAGGCGATGCAGATCACCATGCACAACGAGCGCTCCGGCGCCGTCTCGCGCCTCGAGTTCTCCGACTTCCGCATCAACGTGACGGTGGCCGATTCCGAGGTCGCCCCCGGGGCGCTGAAGTCGTGAGACCGGCCCTCCTGGCGCTTAGCGCGTCCCTTATCGCCTCGGCCGCCCACGCCGATGTCGAGACCTCCTGGCGCGTCGCCGGCTGGTCAGGCGACCGCGTGGGCCAGGCCAACGAGGGCGCGCTCCCCAACGCCGAGGCCTGGGTCCGCGCCGCCGCCATGCCCGGCGAGGGCGTCGGCCTGCGCTTCGAGGCCTGGGCCGCCGCCGATCCGGTCGGCCAGGGCGAGGTCGGGGCCGACATCCGGGAGGCCTCGGTCACGGTCACGCCGGGTCCCCTGCGCCTCACGGCCGGCCGGCAGATCCACGCCTGGGGCCGCAGTGACCGGATCAATCCCACCGACGTGGTCGGCGCCCGCGACCTTCGGCGCCTCACCGAGGACGACGGTGACAACCGTCTCGGCGTCACCGGGGTCAGCGCCCAGCTCGACCTGATGGGCGGGGTCGCCAGCCTGCACTGGCTGCCGGAGTTCCGCCCCACCCGGCTCCCTCTCACCTTTCCCATGCCCGCCGTCCATGACCGGCCAGGCGACGCCGAGCGCCAGTTCGCCCTGCGCTATGAGCGTTACGGTCAGGCGCTGGACTGGTCGGTCAGCTATGCCGACGTCGCCGACCGGACCCCCTGGCTCGATCTGGACCTGGGCCGCGCCCGGGTCGCCCTGCGGCATCCACGCCTGCGCATGCTGGGCGGCGACCTCGCCACCACCCTGGGCGCCTACGGGATCCGCGCCGAGGCCGCCCTCTATGACTACGACCGCGGCGACCTCACCGGCCTCGCGGCCCGGCGGCCCAGGTTCGCCCTGGTGCTCGGCGCCGATCGCGACCTGCCGGGCCAGCTCAACGTCAATCTGCAGGCGGTGATCCGCGCCAACGAAACCCTGCCGGCGCCGGCTGGCGCGAGGGCCGCCACCGCGCGCCGCAACGCCGCCATCCAGTACGCCTGGCGTGACACGGTCGCCGGCGCCGCGGCGCGCCTGCGCAAGCCCTTCGCCGCCGAGCGCGGCTCGATAGAGGCGACTGTCGCGGCCTATGCCGGCGGTGGGACCTACGCGCAATTCCGCCTCGCCTACGCGCTCGCCGACGGCCTGCGCGCCAGCCTCTTCGCCGAACGCTTCGCCGGCCGCTCCGGCAGCCTGTTCGGCGGCCTGGAAGACAATTCCCTCATTGCCGTGGGCCTGCGGGCCGGCTTTTGACCACACTGGAGATCTGAATGTTCCGCCTGCTGGGCAAGGCCATCGTCGGTCACCCCTACAAATTCATCGTCGCGGCCGTGATCGCCGCGGTCATCGCCATCGCCGGCGCCGCGCAGTCGCGGTTCGTCAGCGACTACGACTCCACCCTGCCCGAGAGCAGCCCGCTCACCGGCCAGATCCACAAGATCCAGGATCTGTTCGGCAGCCGCAGCACGCTCGCCCTCATCGTCTCCGGCGGGGAGCCGACCGCTCGGCTGAGCGCGGCCTGCGCCTTGACGACGGTCCTGGAGCGCACCCGCGGCGTGGCGCCCGGCCGGGTCTATGGGGTGGGCTCCAACACCATGAAGTACGTCAGCGACAGCGCCGGCGAACTCCAGGTGGTCGGTCTGGGTGAGCTCTGCGCTCGCGGCGACGCCCTGACCCCGGCTGTCCTCAAGGGCCTGGGTCCCCAGGCCGCCCTGGTGCAGGCCCCCAACGGCTCGCTGACGGTCTATGCCGACCTAGACGCCATCAGCGGCGCCTATGGCGACATCCTGCGGAAGATCGACGGCGACATCGCCCGCATCCAGGCCGACGGGGTGACCATCGCCTATTCCGGCCAGCCGGCCTTCCTGGCGCAGAACGACATGTTCTCCAAGCGCATCGCCCTGTTCTTCCCCGGCATCATGCTGCTGATCCTGCTGCTGCACTGGGAGGCCCTGCGCTCGGTGCAGGCCGTGGTGATCCCGATCTTCACCGGGCTGACCGCCACCGCCATCGCGGTCGGGGTCTATGGCTGGCTGAGGCTGCCCCTGGACACCTATGCGGTTCTCGCCCCCATCCTAGTCCTGGCGGTCGGCGCCGGTCACTCCGTCCAGCTCCTCAAGCGCTACATGGAGGAGATCCGCGCCCGCGTGCCGCAGGGCCGGGCCACCCGCGCCCAGAACGACGAGGCCCTGGTGGAGACCATCGCGGCCATGGGCCCGGTCCTCACCCTGGCGGTCATCGGCGCCACCGCCTGTCTCTTCGCCCTGCTGCTGCTGGACGTGGCGGCCCTCGCCCGGTTCGGGGTCCTGGCCGGCGTCGGCGTCCTGGGCGCCCTGGCCCTGGAGCTGACCCTGGTCCCCGCCATCCGCGCCGTCCTGCCCCTGCCGGTGGTCAAGCCAAGCTTCGGCGAGCTCAGCCCGCTGTGGAACCGGGGCCTGGCGGCCCTCGGCGAGCTGGCCCTGAGGGCGCCGCGCCCGGTCATCGGCGTCGGCCTGGTCCTGCTGGCGGCCCTGCTGGCGCTCGGGCTGTCCAATGTCCGTCCGTCCCACAGCATCTCGGTCTACACCGACCAGGACCTGCCGGTGCAGAGGACCATCCGCGCCTTGGTCGGGGCCGGCGTCGGTCCCTATGTCCTCGACGTGGTCATCGACTCCGGCGCTCCGCAGCAGGCCTATGAGCCCAAGGCCATGGAGGCCGCCCGCGCCCTCCAGGCGGCGCTGATCCAGGATCCCGCTGTCCGCACGACGCTGTCGGCCCCCTCGGTCGTCGGCTTCCTGAAGTGCCGTTTCGCCGGTGCGCCAGACTGCGCCGCCGTCCGCATCGAGAGCGCCGAGGAGGCCAACCAGATCTGGACGGTGCTGTTCGGCGGCGGCCGTGACGCGGGCCTCATCGATGACACCGGCCGCTACCTCCGGGTCCGCGCCTTCGTCGACACCGACGAGACCAATGTCGCCAACCGTCTGATCGGCCTGGTGGAGAGCTCGGCGGGGTCCCGCGGCCTGGAGGTCACCGTCGGCGGCTCGGCCCTGGCCGCCAAGGCCCTGGCCGACGGCATCATCCGGGTCAGTCTGGAAAAGGCCGCGCTGCTGATCGCCGTCGTCGCCCTGATCGGCGGTGTCGCCTTCCGCAGCCTGAAGATGGCGGTGCTGTTCGCCATCCCCAGCGCCATCACCGTGCTGACCAACTTCGCCTATCTAGGCTGGAGCGGTGTCACCCTCAATGTCGCCACCGCGGCGGTCGCCACCATCGCGGTGGGGGTCGGTCTAGACTATCTGATCTATATCGCCTTCCGCATCCGCGAGGCCCAGGCGCGCGGCCTGGCCTTCGAGGCGGCTGTCCGCGAGGGACACCGGTCGGCCGGCGGCGCGGCCTTGTGCGTCGCCATGGCCGTGGCGGCCGGCTACCTCGTCCTGCTGCTCTCGCCCGGCTACCTGCTGCACCACTGGATCGCGGCCCTGGTCCCGATCACCATGCTCTCCAGCCTGTTCGGCGCGCTGTTCGTCTTCCCCTTCCTC
>JAZKFM010000409.1:0-8324 GCA_040386415.1 Pseudomonadota bacterium | reverse complement strand
CGTCCGCAAGCGCTAAGCGAACAGGGCCTCTTCCCATCGGGAGGAGGCCCTCACCGTTCTAGATCTTGGACAACCGGCGCTGATTGGCCCGCACCTTGCGGCGATAGTGCGCGACCGTCCTGGACGCCGCCCCGTGGGGCGTGGTCCCCAAGCCTTCCGTCGCGGCCCGCATCTGCAGGGCCAGGGTCGAGGCGACCTTCTCATTGAGCATCAGGGCCGCCTCGGTCTGGGCCGCCGGGCCGCCGGCCGCCATCCTCAGGGCGCGCAGGCCGATCACCGAGGACGCCTCCAGGCCCAGGGACCAGGTGTCCATCGTCAGCTTCATCCAGGGATTGGTGCGCATGGCTTAGTCCTTCGTCAGGACGGCGGGCCGCGCCGTACGGTCTTGGATTCTGTAGAGCATCCTAGGAGCGTCAGAGGGTTTTCCCAGGGTCGCGTTCAGGCGCCGGGCCGATCAGCGAGGGATGACCCATCCCCATGCAGGTCTTCCACGCCATTTGATGGATCAAGGCGCCACAGGCTTCAGACCGCTGGTCTGGATATGCCACTTGCGCTGCTCCGCCGTGGAGCCGGGCACGTCGTTGACGCGCTTGAGGGTGATCGGGCCCTTGAGATTGAATTGGGCGCCGGTCTTTAGGCGGCCAAAGGCGATGGCGGGAACCTCGACATAGGACGAGCCTGCGGCCCCCTCCAGGTCGCCCGGCGCGCCGACATTGCCGTGGTACTGGGAATACTTGTCGAAGCTCGCGGCGAACTGCTCGGCGGTCATGCCGCTGGCCTTGCCGCCGTCGCCCCACAGGGCCCAGGCGTCGGCGTACTTCTTCTCACCGATCAGGGCGAAATAGGTCTGCACCACATCGGCCGCGCCCTGGGCGCTCTGCGGGGTGAAGGGGGCCTCGGAGATCGGGGTGCGGTCGTCGGCCAGGCCCGCCGGCGTGCCGGGCGCCGGGGCCTCGACGGGGGCATTGGGGTCCTCCGTCGGAACCGGTACGGGCGCGGGGGCCGGCGTCTCCGGGACCGTGGCCGGAAACTGGGCCGGCGGCGTCGCAGGGGTTTGCGGGTTGCAGGCGGCGAGGGCCAGCGCGCAGGCGCCCGTGGCGAGCAGGAGGCGGTAGGGAGCCATGAGATTTTCCTGTGGGGGTCAGTCCGTCTGAACGCACGAAGCGGCCAAGGGGTGCGTCACTTCGAGGCGTCCCGGGCCGGCGGGTCAAGCGAACGGTGGCGCACGGCCTGCAACTGAGCCAATCTGACACCAACGATAAAAAAGTCAGGGAGTTGAAGACCATGGTCGACGCCGTCACGCCCGCCGCGCCTGCCGCGGAGGAGGCCTCCCCCTTCAACGCCCGCTACCGCGCCTTCGCCCTGGCCATCCTGCTGGGCGCCTACATCCTGTCGTTCCTGGACCGCCAGGTGGTCTCGATCCTGGCCGAGCCGATCAAGAAGGACCTCGGCCTCGCCGACTGGCAGCTGGGCATGCTGACCGGCCTGGCCTTCGCCCTCTTCTATACGACCCTGGGCATCCCCATCGCCCGCCTGGCCGAGCGGTACTCCCGGCCCTGGATCATCGCGGCCTCCATGGCGATCTGGAGCGGCTTCACCGTGCTGAGCGGCCGGGCCCAGACCTTCCCGCAGATGCTGATCGCCCGCATGGGGGTCGGCTTCGGCGAGGCCGGCTGCAACCCCTGCGCCCACTCCCTGATCGCCGACTATACGCCCAAGGAAAAGCGCGCCTCGGCGCTCGCCACCTATTCCCTGGGCATCCCGATCGGGACCCTGCTGGGCCTGGTGATGGGCGGTCTGATCGCCGACGCCTATGGCTGGCGCACCGCCTTCTTCGTGGCCGGCGCGCCGGGCCTGGCCCTGGCCCTGGTGGCCGGTTTCTGTCTCAAGGAGCCCCGCAAATACATGTCGGCGGTCGCCACCAGCCAGGCGCAGGCCGCCCCGCCGCTGTCGGTCGCCTTCAAGGTGCTCGCGGGCAAGCCCACCTTCTGGCTGATGGCGGTGGCCGCCGGGCTGATGGCCTTCGTGGGCTATGGTCAGGGCGCCTTCAACGCCGCCTTCTTCATGCGCCTGCACGGGGATGAGCTTGCCCTGCTGGCCGCGCCCTATGGCCTGAAGTCCGCCGGCTTCCTGGGCCTGGCCCTGGGTCTCATCGGCGGCGGCGCCGGCATCGTCGGCACCCTGCTGGGGGGCTGGTTCGCCGACATCGCCGCGCGCCGCGACGCCCGCGGCTACGCCGTGGTCCCGGCCGCCGCTGCGGTCCTGGCCCTGCCCTCCTACTACTTCATCTACACGGTCGCCGACCCGATGACGGCGCTGTGGCTGACCATCATCCCCAGCATCCTGGGCTCCCTCTGGTACGGCCCGGTCTTCGCCACCGCCCAGAGCGTGGTGCCGGCGCACACCCGGGCCACGGCGGCGGCCCTGCTGCTGCTGGTGCTGAACCTGATCGGTCTGGGGTTCGGCCCGCTGTTCGTCGGCCTGCTCAGCGACGCCCTGGCCACCCTGGGAGGTCTCGGCGAGGCCGAGGGCCTGCGCTGGTCCATGGTCCTGACCTCGCTGTTCACCCTGATCAGCGCCGCGATCTTCTGGATCGCCCGCAAGACCATGGTGCGGGACCTGGTGAGCTGAGGGCTCATCTTTCCTCCCCCGTTCACGGGGGAGGAAAACCACCCCACATCGCCGCCCGCCGAAAATCGCCCGGCGGTTGATCATCGCTTAAGCGTGACCGCCTAAGCTTGGCGTCATGCCGATCTCGTACCTTTCGGTTGCGCAGATCTCCGCCCTCTCGGCGACGGTCTTGCAGCCGCTCTCGACCACGAAGATGCAGCAGCTCACCTCGACCCAGGTGGGCGCTCTCAGCGTGACCGGGATCGGAAGCCTCTCGGTCACCCAGGTCGGGGCCCTGTCGGCCAGCCAGGTCAAGGGTCTGAAGGCCACCCAGATCGCCCACTTCTCCAGCGCGGTGGTGTTCGACACCGCCCAGCTCACCGCCCTGAACGCCAGCCAGCTTGGCGGCCTCAGCTCCAGCCAGGTCGGCGCCCTGGACACCACCCGCCTGGCCGCCCTGGCCGGGACCCAGCTCGCGGGTCTCTCGGCCACCAACCTCTCGGGCCTGACGGCCACCCAGATCGGCGCCCTGTCGGCGACCCAGGTGAAGGGTCTCACCACCACCCAGATCAAGGGCCTCACCGCCGCCGACATCGACGAGTTCAACCTGACCCAGCTCGGGGGCTTCACCGCCACCCAGATCGGCGTCCTGGCCACCACCCACCTGGCCCAGTTCGACGCCACCGAGATGGCCTCGCTCTCCATCACCCAGGTGAAGGGCCTCAACACCCTGCAGCTGCGCGACCTGGACGCCACCACCCTGGGCCGGCTGACAGCCACCCAGGTGGGCGCGCTGTCGGCCAGCCAGGTCGCCGCCATCGCCGCCACCAATCTCTCAGGCCTGGCGCCCGACGCCATCGCGGCCCTGTCCTCGACCCAGATCTCCGGCCTCAGCAACACCGCCCTGGCCGCCTTCGACGCCACCCAGGTCGCGGCCCTGACCACCACCCAGGTCAAGGGCCTCACCGCCACCCAGGTGCGTGGCCTGGAAGCCGCAGACTTCGACAAGTTCACTTCGGGCCAGATTGGCGCGCTGACAGCTGCTCAACTCGGCGCGCTTTCGACCACCAACCTGGCCAGCCTGGACGAAACCGAGATCCAGGGCCTGGCCACCACCCAGACGGTGGGCTTCACCGCCACCCAGATGGCCAGCCTGTCGGCGACGGATTTCGCCGAGCTCGCCTCCACCCAGATCGCCGCCCTCACCGCCAGCCAGGTGGGCGGCCTCTCGGTCACCAACCTGACCTCGCTCTCGGCCACCCAGTTCGCGGCCCTCGACCCGACCCGGATCCGGGGCCTGACCGCCAGTCAGCTCGGCGGCCTGGAGGCGACCGACTTCGCCCGCTTCACCCCGACCCAGATCGTAAGCCTGACCGCCGCCCAGATCGGCGCCCTGTCGGCCACCAATATCGGCTCCCTGAACGCCACGGTGATCCAGCAGCTCAGCAACACCCAGCTCCAGGGGCTCAGCGCCTTCCAGGTGCGCGCGCTCACCGCCACCGACGTGCGCGAGTTCACCGCCACCCAGATCAAGGGCTTCACGCCGGGCCAGTTCGGCTCGCTCTCGGCCAGCGCCCTGCCGGCCCTGTTCGACACCCAGTTCGAGGGGCTGAGCGCCCTGCAGCTCGGCGGCCTATCGGCCTCCGGCGTCGCGGCCCTCAACGACACCCAGATCGGCTGGCTCTCCACCACCCAGCTTCGCGGTATCAGCGCCACGGCGCTCGGGGGCCTGTCGGCCACCGACTTCGGCCGCTTCAGCCCCACCCAGATCGACGACCTGGCCCCCGCCCAGCTGGCCGGCCTGTCCTCCACCAACCTCTCGTCCCTCGACGCCACCCAGATCACCGCCCTGACCACCAGCCAGGTGCGGGCCCTGACCGCGACCCAGATAGGCGGCCTCTCGGCCACTGACATCGGCGAGTTCGACCTCACCCAGCTGGGCGCCATGACCAGCGTCCAGATCAACGCCATCGGCCCCGCCACCCTGGCCTCCTTCGACGAGACCCGGCTCGGCGCCCTGGCGGCCAGCCAGATCGGGGGCCTGACCGCCACCAACTTCTCGGCCCTGACCGAGACCCAGGTCGCGGGCCTGTCGACCACCCAGATCCAGGGCGTCAGCACGGCCACTATCCGCAGCCTCAGCACCACCGACTTCGGGGAACTGACCGCCACCCAGCTCGTGGCGCTGACCGCCGGCCAGGTGGGCGCCCTGACCAGCACCAATCTCTTCGGCCTCTCGTCCACCCAGTTCGCGACCCTGGCGGCGACCCAGATCGCCGGCCTCACCGCCAGCCAGCTCTCGGCCCTTGAACCGACCCAGTTCGAGGCCTTCACCGCCACCCAGATCGCGGCCCTGCCCGGCGCCCAGATCGCCGCCCTCAGCACCACCCTGATCGGCTCGCTGACCACGACCCAGGTCGCCGCCTTCGCCGCGACCCAGATCCCCAAGCTGACCGTGACCCAGGTGCGCCAGCTCTCCACGACCCTGGTGGCCGCCATGAGCCCGGCCCAGGTCAACGCCTTCACGGCGCTCCAAATCCAGAACCTGCCGGTCTGACCCCTCGGCCGGTGTGGGAGAGGTGTGTCGCCGCGCCGCGTCGAATCTCGCGTGGCGCTCCCTAGGCGCCCTCCAATTCGGTTGATACAGGCTCGCGAATGATGACCTCGCGCCGCACTGTCCTTTCCACCGCCGCGGCCGGTCTGGCCTTTCTCGGCTACGCGCGGCACGCAAGCGCTCAGACGGGCGCCGCGACCGAGACCTACGCCAACGAGGTCGCGGGCTATGGCCCGCTGGTCGCCGACCCCTACGGCATTCTCGACCTGCCCCAAGGGTTCGCCTACCGGGTGGTGTCGCGGTTCGGCGAGACGATGAGCGACGGCCTGGAGGTCCCTTACAAGGCCGACGGCATGGGCTGCATCCCGCTCGGCGGCTCGCGGGTGGCGCTGGTCCGCAATCACGAACTCAAGAGCAACGACCTCAACTACGGCCCGGCCGGCCTGGCGCGGCGCCTGGCCCCGCGGGTCGACCTGTCGCGGGCCTACGATGTCGGGGCCGACGGCCACGCCCTGCCCGGCGGAACCACCACGCTCATCTACGATGTCGCCAGGCAGAAGCTGATCAGCCAGCACCTCAGCCTCACCGGCACGGCCGTGAACTGCGCCGGCGGCGTCACGCCCTGGGGGTCGTGGCTGAGCTGCGAGGAGAACACCCAGAAGGCCGGCGGAAACCTCTCGAAGGACCATGGGTGGGTGTTCGAGGTGCCGGCCAGGTCCAAGGGCCTGGTCCAGGCCGTGCCGCTCAAGGCTATGGGACGCTTCCAGCACGAGGCCGCCTGCGTCGATCCCCGCACCGGCGTCGTCTACATGACCGAGGACAGCTTCGCCGGCCCGGGCCTGTTCTACCGCTTTCTCCCGAACGCCCAGGGTGAGCTCCACAAGGGCGGCAAGCTGCAGGCGCTGGGGTTCCGCGACGCGCCCGGCGGCGTGAGCACCGCCAACCAGGGCCAGGTCGTGTGGAGCCAGGGCGACTGGAAGCAGGTCGTCTGGATCGACCTCAACGACGTCGAGAGCCCGGACGACGACCTGCGCCTGCGCGGCGCGAAGGCCGGCGCGGCCACCTTCGCCCGGGGCGAGGGCATCCACTTCGGCGCGGGCGAGATGTACTTCACCTGCACTAACGGCGGCGCGGCCAAGCACGGCCAGATCATGCGCTACGTCCCGAGCGCCAGCGAAGGCCAACCCGGCGAGAGCGATGCGCCTGGCCGCCTGCAGCTGTTCCTCGAGTCGACCGACGAGAGCGTTTTCGACTACGGCGACAACCTCACCGTAGCGCCGTGGGGTCACCTGATCGTCTGCGAGGATCGCTACTCGGAGACCAAGCGGAACCACATCCGCGGCGTCACCCCGGAGGGCAAGGTCTATACGATCGCCCGAAACGTCTTCCGCGAGAACGCCGAGCTGGCCGGCGCCTGCTTCTCGCCCGACGGCTCGACCCTGTTCGTGAACATCTATTGGCCGGGCATCACCCTGGCCATCACCGGCCCGTGGCGCAGCCCCAAAGGCTGACGGAAGCCGGGCCGGAGTCGTCCTTCCGCCTCCCCCTGGATCGACGGCTCATGGTTCGCCCGCGACGCCAGGAACGCCCGGGGGTCCTGACCGTTGACACCCGCCGGATCTCGCAGCCGCTCAAAGCTGCGTGACCAGCTATGGCGGCGGCGTGGCGCGTCACCATTTCGGGTACAGTACGCGTAGGAGGAGAAGGTCATGACCCAGACACCGCAGGCTGATCACAGCATTTCGGTCGTTCCGGTGGACGGTGGCTGGCAGGTGCACTCGCCCCTCGACGACACCCCCCTGATGTTCCTCTCCGGCGCCAAGGCCGAGGAGAAGGCCAAGGCCCTGGCCGAGCGTCTGGCCGCCGCCGGCCGCGACGCCCGCGTCCTGATCCACGACCGCACCCGGGCCCTGATCGGCTCCTGGCGCTACTTCGCCTACGAGGCGCCCCTCGCCGAGCTGCCGGTTCCTAGCGGGGAGTAGCTCCACCGTCGGAACACCTGCCGGGCGGCGGGCAGTCGAAGTCCGGCTCGGGCCTGTCGACCCGCGTCGAGACCGGCGCCATCCAGCCTGGCAAGTCCCAGGACGCCGACAACGCCCGCGAAGCCCCGTGCGACGCGGGCGTCTTTGCGACCGTCTCGCAAGCGCTGCAATTCGTGGCTGTCTGTCGGATATCCGCCGGAACTCCACCTTGGACAGGGTGTTTTCCGACTCAGGGCGACAGCGCCCGCAAACTCAGATGAACGAGGGACGTTATGGCGACCGCCGCGAAGGCCGACACGGCCAAGAAGACCGATTCCAAGAAGACCGCGCCGCGCCGCACGCGCCGCACCAACCGCCGCGATCCGCTGGCCATCAGCCTGCTCAAGAAGGACCACCGCGAGGTCGACGCCATGTTCGACGAGTACGAGCAGCTGGAAAAGGACGCCGAGAAGCTGGCCCTGTTCAACAAGATCGCCCTGGCGCTCAAGGTCCACACCCAGATCGAGGAAGAGATCTTCTATCCGGAAGAGCGCGGCGACATCGAGGACGACCTCATGGACGAGGCCTATGTCGAACACGACAGCGCCAAGAAGCTGATCGCCGAGATCGAGGCGATGAAGCCCTCCGACCAGTTCTATGACGCGAAGGTCAAGGTGCTGGGCGAATATATCAAGCACCACGTCAAGGAAGAGGAAGAGCCCGGCGGGATGTTCTCGCAGGCCAAAAAGGGCGACGAAGACCTCGACGAGATGGGCGAGCGCATGGCCGCCCGCAAGGAAGAACTGATGGCCGAGCTGGCTCCCGCCCAGGCCAACTGATCAGGTCGCCGCGCGCCGGTCGGCGGCGCGCGGCGATCTACACTTCACGACATTGATCAGATCGCACCGCCCCAGCATCGTCTGGGGCGGTTTGCTTTTGCATCTTCCGCGGCGGCGGCGCGGCGCCGCGAGCGCGCGACGTTCCTTCATCCGTCGACGGCTGCCGGCCTCATTATCTGCCCGAACGGCGCAAGATGATGCAGATTTGGGCAGATTATTTAGATGAATTAAAATCTAATAACATACAAGAAAACAGCCTAATGGTCAGAAATAATGAGTTTTCTTGATACTTTCATACAGCTTGCGAAGGCATATGAGCAATTAAAACCGATTTTTAATGTAATTGCTGATGCAATGGAG